>DDRA01000017.1:11043-12653 GCA_002343545.1 Bacteriovoracaceae bacterium UBA2428 | reverse complement strand
ACCCACGGCACTTCGCACCCCGAGCTTTGGCTCCGCTTCGCGGAAGGCGTGGGGGCCCCCCGCGCCGAAGTGAACGCGGCGACACCGCGTATCGGAATCCGCCGCGTCATCGACAGCTTCCAGAACTTCGCCAACGGGTCGCCCGCGCAGGCGCTCGGCTCGCTCTACGCCTACGAATCGCAGGTCCCGGAAGTAGCCCATTCCAAAATCGAGGGGCTTCGCCAAAACTACGGCATCGAGGACGAGCGCACCCTTTCGTTCTTCGAAGTCCACAAGGTCGCCGACGTCGCCCATCGCGAAGTCTTGGAAAGGCTTCTCTCGGAGCTTGCCCCCGAAGCGCAGCGCGAAGCCCGCGAGGCCGCCGAAGTCTCGGCCCGGGCCCTGTGGGATTTCCTCTCGGACGTTCACACGGCCCGCGCATGAAACGCGCCTTCATCGGTCTCGGGTCGAGCCTCGGCGATCGGCGTGCGAATCTCGAGCGTGGCGTCGACGCGCTTCGTTCCCTGGCGAAAGACGACGCGATCCGAGTCTCGAGCTTCCACGAGACCGCCGCCGTGCTGCCGCCCGGCGCCGCCGCGGATTGGGACGTCCCCTACCTGAACGCCGTCGCGACCTTCGAATGGGACGACTCGGCGATGGAGTTGCTCTCGCGGCTCAAGATCCTGGAGGTCTCGCTCGGCCGCACGGCCGCGCCCCGCTGGGCCCCCCGCATCATCGACCTCGACCTTCTTTTGTTGGGCGACGAACGCATCGAAAGCGCCTTCCTCAAGCTTCCGCACCCGAGCCTGCTGGATCGCTCGTTCGTGTTGGAACCCCTCTGCGAGATCGCGCCGGAGCTCGCGGTAGGCCCCGCGGGCGAAAGCGCGCTCACGATGGCCCGCCGGCTGCGCGCGCCTTCGGGAACGGGATACTTTTCGCTGCTGCCGGCTTAAGGTTCCTTGGCATCCGATTTCTCCTGAAATAGCGTCGCTTCGCGAATGGCCAAGCTTGCGCGTCCCGTTGATTTTACCCGGGCCCAAGCCCGCGCCCGCTTACCTCGGCGCGACCGGTACAGCCACAAGGCGAAGGCCGGTCGCGCCCTCGTCATCGCCGGGTCGCGGGCCTACCGTGGGGCCGCGGTGCTGAGCGCCACGGCCGCGGCTCGCGTCGGGGCGGGCTACGTGAGCCTCCTGGGTGAGCTCGGTTCCTTCTCCGTCGTCCGGCACCCGGATTTTCTCGTGATCGGCACGGGCCCTTCGCAACTTCGCCGCACCAAGTTCTCGGCGGTGGCCATCGGGCCGGGCCTCGGCGTCACGGTCCGGACCCGTCGTTACCTCGAAGAGCTCGAGCGACTCGGCGTCGAGCGCGTCGTCGTGGACGCTGATGCCTTGACCGTCAAATCAAGGGAACGCGAGCCGCGCCCCTTCCCGCCGACTTGGATCTCGACGCCGCACGAAGGCGAACTCGCGAGACTGCTCGGCGTCACGGCCGAAGCGATCCACGCCGACCGCGCGCGCTTCGCCCGGCTCGGCCAACGGCGCCTGGGCGGTATCGTCGTGCTGAAGGGACACCACACCCTCGTCGCGACGGGCACGCGGCTTTACCGGGTCCGGAGCGGCAACGGCTCGCTC
>DDRA01000017.1:9739-10936 GCA_002343545.1 Bacteriovoracaceae bacterium UBA2428 | reverse complement strand
ACGGAGCGGCAACGGCTCGCTCGCGAAGGCGGGCACGGGCGACGTCCTGACGGGCCTACTCGTGGGTTTGCTCGCGCAGGGGCTCGCGTCGCTCGACGCGGCTCGGCTCGGCGTCTACCTACACGGCTTCCTCGCCGACGAATGGGTCCGCGCCGGAAACGATCCGCTCGCCTTGATGGCGAGCGATCTCGTCGAGCGGCTGCCGCGCGGCCTCGCCCGCCTGCGAAAGCGATAAACAAAAAGGCCCGCCCCGGATCGCTCCGGGGCGGGCCTTCACCCTTCGATCAAATCGAGCTTAGCGAGCCGCGCTCGCCGCCTTTTCCTTCGCGAGGAACTCGGGGTAACTCAGGTTACGACCGAGGAGCATGTTCTCGTAGAAGAAGCGCTCGTGCAGGCCGATGGAGCCTTCGATCGAGCCGGTCTTCTTGTTGAGGATGCCTTCCTTGCAGATGTCGTACTGGGTCTCGCGGTCGTTGCCCTTCTTGCCCTTCGTGATCTCGTGCAGCTTGACCGAGAGGCCCATGCACTTGCGGAAGGTGATGTTGAGACGCGCGTAGAAAAGCATCGTCTCGTTGTCGGGGAACGCCTTGATGCCGAGCGGGTTGCCGAAGCAGTTCCGGTACTTGTGGCGGTCGTAGTAGCGGATGTACTTTTCGTACTCGTGCTCGCCGGCGGGCGGCGTCGCGTGGTTACGCACGAGCTCGGCGTAGTCGCCCTTGGCTTCGAAGTAGGCTTTGCGAAGCGCGTCGAGGTTGATGTCGTCGCCGAGGATCGTTCCGCGGTAGAAGTCGAACTCGACTTTCGTCATCTTATGGCGACGCGCGCAGGAACCGAGCGCGAGGCGGTGCTCCGGCGAATCCGCGAAGCGATCGAACTTGGCGAGTTTGCCGGCCTCTTTGCGACGGGGCAAACGGTCACCCGCTTCGACGCTCTTCTCGAGCTTGCCGTCCGCCGCCGAAATGATGCAGGCGCGGAGCTCGGGCTTGAGACGGCAGAAGAGGAGCGTCTTCTCGTGCGACTCTTTCTTGACCCGCTCGAGGTTGTCGCCCATCGAACCGTAGCCCTTCTCGCCGGTGAGGCAGGCGCGGAAGGTGTCGCGGTCGTAGTCCTGGATGTAGGCCTCGAAAGCGTGGCGCGGCTCGACGACGACGGGGCCCGTCGTGAGGTCACGGTCCGCGGCGTTGAATTCCACGACGG
>DDRA01000017.1:9133-9612 GCA_002343545.1 Bacteriovoracaceae bacterium UBA2428 | reverse complement strand
GGCCGCGTTGTCGTAGCCCAGGCCCGAAAGCCCCTTGGTGATCTTGCCGTCCGAGCCCGTAGCGACCTTGAGACCTTCCTCGAGGACGATGGCCTTCACGACTTCGGGCACCATGATCTCGGCGACGTAGTCGCCCAGGCAGCGGTGGTGCTTCCAACCCAAGTGGAAGTAGAAGTTCTTCGGGCGGTTCACGTCGAAGTCTTCGGGGTTCGTGACGCCCTGGAGTTCGCCGCGCGGCTCGGCGCGCGCGAGGTTCGGACGATCGCCGACGTTCTCGCCGACCATGACTTTCGCCTCGGGATCGAACATGGCGGAGTGCGTGGCCACGAGGACGATCGAGCCTTGCTTCAAGGCGACGCCGCCGATCTCGGTGTCGCGCTCGGCGTAGCGCACGACGAAGGGGTTCACGGGGTCGAAGCGCAGCGCTTCCCACACGTACTTCGCGACGAGCGCGTCGTCGCCGGCGCGGGCGGCCGCGC
>DDRA01000017.1:8742-8997 GCA_002343545.1 Bacteriovoracaceae bacterium UBA2428 | reverse complement strand
CGTCGCCGGCGCGGGCGGCCGCGCGGACCTCGTCGAGCTTACCCTTCAGGATGAGCTGGTTGAGGGCCTGCACGATCGCGGCCTGGGTCGTCTCGACGCCGCCGATGAGCGTGCCGGCGATGTTCGAGCGGATGCGGTCGTCGCCCAGGTCCTTCGCGGCTTCGGGCGAGCGGAGCATGCGACTCAGGATATCGTCGCCACCCTGGCCCGCCTGGATCTGACGGCGCTTCTCGCGGATGAGCTTGTCGATGTAGC
>DDRA01000017.1:6097-8624 GCA_002343545.1 Bacteriovoracaceae bacterium UBA2428 | reverse complement strand
CGCGGATGAGCTTGTCGATGTAGCGGTTCATCGCGGCGCCGGCCGAGACCGAGGTCTCGTGGATCTTCGGGTCGTTCGTGACGTTATGGAAGAAGTCGTCCTGGATCGCGCGCGACCAGTGGTACATCTTGGCGCGGCTCGGGCCCGGGAAGCCGAAGTAGTCGCCCGTCAGCTCGATCGGCACGCGGCGGGCCACCTGGTTCACGACCTCGAGGCTCGCGTACTTCTGGCCGTCCGGGTGCTGGCCGACGAAGGCGCCTTCCTCGATGGCCTTGGCCGTGAGGGCCTTGACCATCTCGCGTACGCGGGGCAGATCCTCGCGCGGCATCATCCGACGCATCCACGGCTTTTCCATGCCATTGTACTGCGTGCCGTCCGTCGCGAGCATGTAGGGGCCCATGACGGAATCGAACTTCATCTTGTAGTTCCGCACCGAGAACATCTGCGGATTGTCGAGCACGTGAACGACGTCCTTGTATTTCGTGACGATGACCGTCGCGACGTTCGGGTGCGCGTCCGTGCCGTCCTTGTTCGCGAGGATCGGCAACGGCCCCATCGTGTAGACGGGCGCCTGCTCGCGGAGCTCCTTGAAGGCCGGGAGCGGGTTGTTGCGGAACCAACCGAAGACGAGCTTCACTTGCGCCGCTTCCTGCGCGGACTGCAGCTTGCCACCCGTTTTCTTTTTTACGATCGCGCCGAGGATCGTGTCCTTCATCTTGGCCTTGAAGCCTTCGGGCGCGCGCTTGGCGGCTTCGATCGAAGCCATGAAGCCCATTTTCACGTCGGCCTGGCTTTCGCTTCCCGCTTCGTCCGCGTCTTCCTCGGCGAGGCCTTCGGCCATGCTTTGCTCGGGGGATTCGGCCGAGGCCGGGACCCGGAACTCGTTCGTCGTGGACGAGTCGACTCCGCTCGAGGTGCATGAACTCGCGCCCAACAACGAAAGACAGGTGCCCGCCAATAGGATTCTATGCTTCAAAATCATCCCCCCAACCTTGGCGCGCCGGAGGTCCCGACGCGTAGACGAATAGTCTAAGAGGAGACGGGCACGGCCCGATAGGGGGAATTTGGCCGTCATTTCGGAACGCCGTCAGACGCTTGACGCGGCCCCCTCAAGCCGTGTGGCGCCTCGAGATACGGTCCCCACCCCCTGCCCTTGACCCCCGCTCTTCTCCCGTTAAAACCGGCGTACGGTTCGTGACGCCAGGGAGGCCAAGTCTTTGAAATTATTATCGCAAGCCCTTCGCATCGGGAGCCTGCTCCTCGGACTCATGGCCGCGGGAGCGGCACCGGCCGTTCAAGAAATCCGCAACGGCGGGAGCGTCCTCGTCGGTGGCCGAGTCTATCAACTCGGCGATCTTCACTTCCGCCCCCTTCCCCACGAAGGCTTTGGCCTCGACCAAACGCTCGAAGCGGAACTTCGGCGAATTCGCCACCTCGTGACTTACCGTCTCGGAATCGATTTCAACGATTTCGACGGCCGCGAGTTCTTCGAGGAGTATGTCTTCAACCCCTACGTCGAGTTTCGCCTGGTCGCCAAACTCCCCGCCCATTGCCGTTTTTACGACGCCGAGAATCTCCCGCCGAATGCCCAGCAAGAACACGTCGGGTGCACGGACGGCGCGATCACCTTTATCGACCCCGCCGTCTACTCAAAGTTGCCCACGGTTCTGGACCAAGCCCTCTTTATCATCCACGAAAGGCTGCACGCTCTCGCGCCGCTTCAGCCCTATGACCTCAAGACGGATCTCGTCTTGGCGCTTTATCTCATCTCGAACGCCTACCGTGAAGACGCGCCTGAACTCACCGAAGGCGAAAGCCTCTTTTCGCCGGAAGAGCTACGCGTCGTGAATCGACTGAATCGTCGTATCCGGCAGCTAACCGGCCGCATCCGCAGCCGAGACTTCATGACGGAAGTTCGTTTTACCCACGGCGGCGGGACCTTCATCTTCCGGCAGAGTGCGGGGAGCATCGTCCCCGAGGATTTCGCCCAAACTTTCGACCCGAGCGTCCTTTGGATGGACCCGCACAGCTCCCTTCGCTTCGACCTTAAAGGCGAGACTTATCGGCCCCGTTCCGCCCTGAGCGCGATCCATATCGAGAAGCTCTCGCTTCGGCGATCGAACCTTGGGCTCAACAACATCTCGAAGTTCGTAGCCCGCAACGCGGAATTGAACTCGGTCAGTTTTGACCTCGCCTCGCAATCCCCGATGCTCAAACGACACGTCGAGGTCATCAACGTCAAAGCCGAGCAGCTCAGCTTTTATATCTCGAGCTCCGCCCTCACGTTTCGTCTCGGAACGCAGCACGGCGGGACCCCGGCCTTCCTTTCGGCGCCCGGCCGACGGCGTTACCTCCAAACGAGTCTTCCAGCTCAGATGAGCCTCACCGAGCTCAGAAGCCTCGAGGACTTCCCGCGCTATTTCCTCCGGGAGGAAACCGAGCCGTGAGCGGGAACCGCGGAAAGCTTCTTCGCTTCGTCCTCACCCTCGGCCGCTCCTCGCCGTAAAAAGGCGTCAGGTTCCTTTTG
>DDRA01000017.1:0-5918 GCA_002343545.1 Bacteriovoracaceae bacterium UBA2428 | reverse complement strand
AACCAAAAGGAACCTGACGCCTTCTCAAGACACAAAAAAACCCGCGCGGGTTGCCCCACGCGGGTTTACTAGGTCTAGCCTAAGCTCGACTTAGAAGTGAACGGCGAGGTTCACGACTTTGACTTCGAGGGACCAGGCGAAACCGCCCTTGAACCACATGTCGAAGTCGAGTTCCGGGTTCCAGGTGATGTCAGACGACAGCGGGATGCGCTTGCCGACTGCAACAACTGCGCCGAAGTTCGTGCCACCGCCGAACGACATTTGGCCGAGAACTTGAGCGTAGATTGCTTCTGCAATCGGACCGCCGAAGTTGAACGTCGGGCCAACGCCGATTTTGCCGGTGAACTCGTTTGCTGCGTCTTTCTCGTAGTTGAGTGCAACTTCACCGCCGAGTTGAATCATCTCGTCGAGGGCGTAGTTGTAACCAGCGTGCGTTCCGAACTTGAACGCGCCACCCTTAGCGATCGTGAGACCGAGGTTCGAGCCCCCGGTCACTTCGTGCTGAGCAGCGAGGGCCGGTGCAGCGGCCATGGAAAGAGCAAGTGCGAGAGCTTTCGTTTTGTTGATAATGTTATGCAGTACCTCCAAGACCTGAAAGTAAGGGCAAGCATTTGCGAAGTCAAAAAGGTGCCAGCTCATACGCAAGATATTTTTAGGTTTTTTCCGCAGAGCAGCAAAAACCGATAAGCCCGGAACACGCTTGCGCATTTTAAAATTTAGGTGTCACACGAAAGCGTTTCGCGCACCGCGCCCAACGCAGCACAAGCAACGCGGCACGCGTCAGGAGGACCGCCGGGATCCCGACGTCTTTTTTCACGCGGCCGGCCGACGACGCGCGAAACGCAAAACGCCCGCGCCGTCTTTCGACGGGCGCGGGCGTTTTGCCTCGTCGACGAAAACCCTTTAGTCGTCCGTGCCCGTCGAGCCGAGCGGACCGCCGCCCTCGCGGGCGAGACGGCGCTTGTCGAGGCCGTACTTCTCGACCTTCATGATGAGACCCGCACGCGAGATGCCGAGCTCCTTCGCGAGCCGCGACTTGTTCCAGCCCGTGCGGCGGAGACCCTCGCGGATCATCGCGCGCTCGAGCTCCTCGAGCGCGTCCTTCAACTTGCCGGAGAGACGCGTGCCCTGGACCTTCGGACGATCCGTCGCTTCGCGGATGCGCGGCGAGAGCATCTCGGCCGTGATGCGCGTCTCCGCGCCTGCGAGGACCGTCACGCGCTCCATCTCGTTCTCGAGTTCCCGGATGTTACCCGGCCAGTGGTAGTCGAACATCTTCTCCATCGCGCGCTTCGTGAGGATGCGCGGCTCGAGGCCCTTGTCCTTCGCGGTCTTCGCCAGAAAGTGGTCCGAGAGGAGCATGAGGTCTTCCTTGCGGTCGCGCAGCGGCGGAACCTGCACGTTGATGACGTTCAGGCGGAAGTACAAGTCTTGGCGGAAGCTGCCTTCCTCGACCATCGACTTGAGGTCGCGGTTCGTCGCGGCGACGATGCGCACTTTCGTTTTCTTCACGTCGGTCGAACCGACGGGAGAGAAGCTGCCGTCCTGCAGGACGCGCAGGAGCTTGACCTGCATGGCCGGGCTGATGTCCCCGATTTCGTCCATGAACAAGGTGCCGCCGTCGGCGAGCTCGAAGTAACCCTTGCGGTCCTTGACGGCGCCCGTGAAGGAACCCTTCATGTGGCCGAAGAGTTCGGACTCGAGCAAGTTGTCGTTGAAGGCCGCGCAGTTGATCGGCAAGAAAACGCGATCCTTGCGCGGGCTGCTGTAGTGGATGGACTTGGCGATGAGTTCCTTACCGGTCCCGTTCTCGCCTTGGATCATGACCGTCGACTCGGAGCTCGAGATCTTGTCGAGCAGGTTGTAGACGTCCTGCATCGGCTTGGACTTACCGATCATCTGGTCGTAGCGGAAGCGGCCGCCGAGCTGGTTGTTCAGCTCCTGGATGCGCGTCTCGCGCGTCGAGATCTCTTTGTGCAGGGTCACGATTTCTTGCGCGACGAGATCCGTCAGTTCGCGGAAGTAGGTCGTCTCTTGGGGCTGCACGTGCTTGATCGCGCGCCACGCCTTCTCCGCGTCCGAGGGCGAAAGGCGGAAGGCCTCGCACTGCGTAACGAAGCGCGGGTCGACCTGCGGCGAGGGCGCCTTGTGGTAGCAGAGCGCCACGACCGCGCCCACGTACTCGGAGTCCACGACGATCGGGAAGGCCATGCCGTGGCAACCGGGCATGAACTCGAACTCGTGGTGCTTGACGTCGGCGCGCACGAGGTGGGCGTTCTCGCGCTCGATGACCTGGGCCAAGTAGTCGTAGCCCGCCTCGGTGTTGACCGTGTTCGCCAGCAAGGTGTTCGACCAGAGGCGTTTCTGCCCCTTCTCGAAGTTCTTCAGGCGTCCTTGGTCATCCACGAAGAGGATGTCGACTTGGAACCAGTTGCCCACGACCTCGCGGATCTTGCGGACAACGTGGATATGCTCGAACTCTTCCCATTTGATCATGAGCCGGTGGCCTCCTGTCCAATCTTTCGGCAGGACGGTGTCAGAACTTTAGCGAGATTCACAAAGTCCGTGGACACGTGGCCCCGACACCGCGGGAGGCCGAATTCTTCTCCGACCGTGCCCTGTTTTTTCGGCGACTTAGGTCAAAACCCGGTCAGGACTCGCGTTTACGCCTTGCCTAGCCGCGAGACGAAATCTACGTCCAAGGCCCATATGAAGAAGAGCGTCGCCTCGTTCGTGATCGCCCTTTCGGCCTCGGCGTCCCAGGCCTCCCCGGCCTTCGCGCAAGCCCTCGCGCCGGCGGAGGTGGCCCGCCCCGTCGAAGTCGCCCTCTCCAACGTCTTCCTTCCGGCGACCGGCTACGACGACAACGACAACGTGCTGGCCCTCGTCGACGGCCTTCTCCCGAACGGCTGCTATTCCCTCGGCCACACCGAAACGGTCGCGAAGCCCCAGGGTTTTGCCCTCCGTCAGTTCGCCCTGCGCAAGGTCGACGGCGTCTGCGCCCCCGGCCAGGAATTGCCGGCCGACGTCGCGGCCCCCGTGCCCTTCTCGCACGAAATCTCCTTCGGCCGCCTGGAGAGCGGCTCCTACGCGATCGAGTTCGCCTCGCGTGAAGGCGGACGCAAGACGCGAAACTTCGGCGTCGAGAAGGCGCGCGTCGCGAGCGTCGACAACCTTCGTTACGCCGCGATCACGTCGGTCTACGTTCCGGATATCCTCTCGGCTTCGACGGAAGCCGGCGAATTCAAGCTTCTCCTGGCGGGTCTGCTGACTTCGTCGTGCGTGGAGTTGGCCGACGAGATCAAGGTCGAGCGCGTCGACGACGTCATCGTCGTGCTGCCGCCCACGAAGACCGTCTTTTCGGGAAGCTGCCTGCCCTTCACTCGCTCTTTCGCGACGGAAGTCGCCATCGCGATCCCCCCGGCGGGCCGCTACATGATCCACGTGCGTAGCCTGAACGGCAACGCCGTGAGCCGGCTCTTCACCGTCCGCTGAGCGCGGAGGCTGCTCTCGTCAGGCCGCTTTGCCGTCGACCGCGGGCTTGGCGTTCGTGAGTTCGAGCTTCAGGTAGAAGCGCGAACCCGAGACCTTGCCACGCGAGTCCTTGAGGTTTTCGAAGCCGAGCTCGGCCCCGTGCCGTTCGGCGATGAGACGCGAGATGTAGAGCCCGAGGCCCGTTCCCCGGCCGCGCTCCTTCGTCGTGAAGAAGGGCTGGAAGAGACGCGACGCGTGGCCTTCGCTCACGCCGGAGCCCGTGTCTTCCGCCCAAAGGAAAACCTGACCGCGCTCGACCGAG
The DNA here is from genome assembly GCA_002343545.1 of Bacteriovoracaceae bacterium UBA2428. GTDB lineage: Bacteria > Bdellovibrionota > UBA2428 > UBA2428 > UBA2428 > UBA2428. Next base: position 2,122 of record DDRA01000017.1, on the reverse strand, counting down.
CAGCCGAGGTTCACGCGGCGGATCTCGGCGTCGCGACAGGCGTCGCGCGCGTTCGACAGGAAGTTCACGAGGACCTGGCTCAGTTGCACGAAGTTGCCCCGCACGAAACAGTCGCCGGCCGGCATCGTCGTCGTGACCTCGACGCCCGCCGCCTTGAGCGGATGCCGCATGAGCAAGAGGGTATCCGCGAAGAGCTCCTTCACCGACACGGGACGGAAGTCCTCGGCCGAGGCGTCGCGCGCGAAACTCCGCACGGTCTTCGTGATCTCGGTGATGCGTTGGACGTTGAACTGGACGCGCTCCGTCGCCTGGCGAAGGATGTCGAGCGAGGGACTCGTCGGATTATCCTTCAGCTCCTCGCTGACCTGGTAGTTGTAACCGGCGATGGCCGTGAGCGGGTTCGAGATCTCGTGGGCCAGGCTCGCCGTGAGCTCGCCCAAGACCTGCAGTTTGGCGGCTTGGAGACGTTGATCGTCGAAGCTGCGGCTCGGGCCGAGCGCCACGAGGTCCCGCGCTAAGCGGCGGCCGACGGTCCGGGTCACGAGCCAGAAGGCCCCCAGGAATCCCGTGTTGAGGGTGAAGGCAAAGGCGAAAGCCTTGCGCGACTGCGGGTTCACGTCGTCGCCGACGAGCAACCACGCGAGCGAGCTCAACCACGCCACCCCCCAGATGAGGAGCGTCTTGGGCAGGCGACCGTTCGCGTAGCCCGCGAGCGAGAGCGCCGAAACGACGAAGAAAACGGGCGCGAGCGGCAAGAAGGGCGCCTGGTAAGTCTTCAGGATCAATTGAAAATAGAGCTGGAGGGCGCCCAGTCCGAGGACCGTGAGCGGGACCTCGAGGCGGGCAAAGCGCAAATTCAAAAAGCCGAGGGCGTGGATCAGCATCCAGGCCGCGATGAGCGGGAGCTGCAAGAAAACGACGCCAAGCCCGAAGTGCGTCCACAGCGATCCCGCCATGAGAAAGAGCAAGGCGACCGCCAGCAAGGCGCGCGACGACTCGTTTTGTACCCTTCGCCCCAATTCCGATCGGCTCAAGCTCACCCCTTCCTATCGGCTCAGGCGGGGAGAGACTGAAGACTTCCGTGACCAGAGCGAGCGTCAGTTAATTTTCGCCGTTTGGAACGTTTTACGGGACGCTTTGTCATCGTTCTCGTGGTGGATCCTCGGGGACACCGCTACGACAAGCGCAACAGGAGGTTCCCATGAAACGTTTTGCCCCCCTCGCCCTGCTCATGATGCTCGCCGCTTGCGAAAGCACGATCCAAGGCCAGGTCAAAGTCCTCAAACCCTTCGACGCGAAGGTCGCCTCGTACTCGAGAGATTACGTCCGCATCGTCCCCGGAACTTACAACGCGACGGTTCACACGAACCTGACCCGCACGAAGTTTTCGATGGCGACCCAACAGGGCGTCGTCGAGTTCCGCATCCCCGGCGTCGCCGCGCTCCAGCGCGAACTCAAGGACGGACGTATCTACCTTCCCGCCGCCAAGATCGGCCAGACCTTCGATATCGACATGACCCTCTCCGTCAAGGAAGTCGGTCGCTCGGGTCAGATCAACGACTCCCGTCAGTGCGTGTACGACACCTACACGACGCGCGAGCGCGTCTGCGGCCCGGCCGGGTCCCGTCCCATTGGCAGCAGTTCCGGGTACGGCCATGATTACCATCATGACCGCGAGGACTACGAGTGCTGGACGGAAACGCGCACCCACAACGTCTACGGCAGCGAAGACTATTGGGGCTACAACGTGACCCAACAGCGCTTCGCCGAGGTCAAACTCATCAAGGCCGGCGTCACGCTCGCCACGATGAAGAACGCGAGCGATCGCCCCGTGACGAGCTTCGTCGAAACGGGTTCGAGCGCCTGCCGTCGCTACTAAGCGCGTCGATCCCGAAAACGAAAAGCCCTCCGCGAGAGTCTCGCGGAGGGCTTTTTTTATGCGAAAGGCGCGAGTGCGGGGGCGGCTTCAGAAGAGGATGCGACCGCCGAGCCCCGTGAAGAGGGTGCTGCGCTCGCGGATGAAGCCGTGGTAACGGACTTCGATCTTCGCGGCCAAGCTCGAAGTCAACGCCACGAGGTAGCTCAAACCCGCCGCGCCCATGAAGCGTCCGACGGTCAAGCC
>DDRA01000037.1 GCA_002343545.1 Bacteriovoracaceae bacterium UBA2428 | reverse complement strand
ACGTGAGAGTGGTCAGTGGCGATGGCAAGCCGACTTCGGGACGCCAAAAGGCGTGGCCTTCCGGAAGGGGTTGCGACCAAGAACCCGCTTCGACTCCAAAAGCTTCGAACGCCCGATGTAAAATCTGATGTTTGATAGGTTTAACTACATGAAATTCTTTTGAAAGTGCCTCAAGCTGCCCCTCCTCGAACTGGGGTCCTAGTTCCCAAATCGGGAGTTCCCAATGTCCGGCCAGACGCCGTCCCTCGGGGATCTTACGCACCAAAATCCCACCCTGTTTCGGGTCACGAAAAATCGGCAGCAAAAGCTTCACTTTCTCGGTCGCGGCTCGCTTCTTGGGCTTGGGAAAGGCGGCTGCGGCTTCGGGGTTCGCACATTCGCATCCCGGCCGAAGCGGGCAGACCTCGCATTGAGCTTGGGCACCCGGGCGGCAGATCCGCGCCCCGAGTTCCATAAACGCTTGAGCTAAAGCCCCATGCGAACCTTTTTCTACGCGAGTCGAAATCTCTCCAACAAGTTCTAAAATTCGATCCTTATCCCCTTTTGAATTTAAGGGATCCGGAATCTTGGCGAACCTGGAAAAGACCCGAAAAACGTTCCCGTCGACCGGAAGAACGGCATCGCCGAAAGCGATCGCGGCGACGGCGGCGGCCGTGTACGGACCAATGCCCGGAAAACTTTGCCATTCCATCGCGCGCATGGGCCATTGATGTTCGCGCGAGCGAAATTCAACCAAAAGACGAGCTGCCTTCAAAACATTGCGGGCCCGCGAATAATATCCGAGCCCGCTCCAAGCCTCCAAGACGGCCTCGTCGGGCGCGGCGGCCAAGTCCTCGATCGTGGGGAATCGCCGCATCCACCTTTCGAAGTACGGCACGACCGAAGCCATCGTGGATTGCTGCGACATAACCTCCGAAATCCAAATTTCGTACGGATCGGGAGGATCCTTGGATCGCCAAGGCAATTCGCGACGCGAAGCGGAATACCAATCCAGGAGCGCAGGGATCTGGCGGAGAAAGCGTTCGCGCGGCATGCTCATAAAGAGGGTTCGACGTGATTCTTTATCCCCATCCCACCGATCAAGCCAGTTTGGACTTCAAGGTCCAGGCCGAACTCGTTCGCGAGACCGGCCTGCGCCTGGATTTTCGCGTGGAGGGTTCGATCGATCGGCTCGAGTGGGCCGAAGAAAAACCCCGCTGGCACGAACGCCTTTGGGAGAAATCCTGTCTCGAGGCCTTCGTCGCCCTTCCCGGTCACGACGCCTACTGGGAGTGGAACTTCACCCCCGGCGGAGCCTGGGCGCTCTTCGAGTTCTCCAAGTATCGACAGCGCATCGCGGGAGCGCGCACGGACGCCCCCCGATTCCGGCTCGAACGCGAGGCCGCAACGCTCGTCTTCTCGACCCGACTGCCCGATCCCGACTCGACGCTTTGGCGATGGGCCCTCGCCACGCGCACGCCCGTCGAGTTCTCGCTCAACGCGATCCTGAGGACGGCGGACGACGTCCAGCATTTCGCCCTAAAGCACGCGGGCGAAAAGCCCGACTTCCATCTCCGCGAAGCCTTCAGCGGCCGCGTTTGAGGATGTCCTTAAGCTTGTCTTCGAGCTGCCCGCGAATCTTCTTGGCTTCGTCGCTCTCAATGACCTGCCGCGCGGCGCTCTCGGCCCGACGACGGATGCGTTCGCCGACGCAAGAAGCGAGCTTACGGCCGATCGCATCGAAATCGATCGAGGCCGAAGGCGCCGTCGCCGTGCCACCCACGCTAAAGGGGATCTCGGCACGCCCGTCTCCCGAAGCCAGGCAGGCCCGGGCGTCGCCGCCCACGCAAGCTTCGGAGGGAAGCAGGCGTCCTTGGAGCGACGTCGCGAGGTCGCGCTCCAGACGCCCGTTCAAGACGACTTCCGATCCGGTGCCGAAAGAAAGCTTTCCTTCCGCGATCTGAAACGCGCCGCCCGCGATCTCGACGTCGATCTGACCGCGGAAGTCGCGCTGCACGCAGCGTTCGCGACGGAGCTCCTTCGCCAGGAAATCCTTGGCGAGGGCATTGATTCCCGCTCCTTCGAGCGCCCGATCCAAAGCCCAGATGGGATCGAAGCGGCCCGCTTCGATGCGACCGTTCAGGCGACCCTTCAACGCGGCCGCGATCTTCTCGTTCTCGAAGCCTCGCGAGCCGACCGCCAAATCCCCGGAGACCAAGCCACCGACGGCCGAAGCGAGCTCCGGCTTGAAGACCTTCAGGAGTTTTTCGATGTCGACCTTGTCCGTCTTCACGTTCAACGCGAACTGAGGCGCGTCGCCCCGCAGGTAGAAACCTGACGCGTCGATCTCGCCCGAACCCGAAAGCTTGCCGCCGAAGGCGCCGACGCTGAAAGGCGCCAACCGCAGCGCTCCGTTCTTCCACAGGGTCCGCGACGCGAGATCACGGAAAGAGATTTCGCCGTAGCGCCCCTCGTCGATCCGAAGCGCCAACTCGAACTGACTTTCCTTGACGTCTTGGCGCTCGAGCGCCGTGCGAAGCTGATCCCCGAACTCGGTTTTGGCCGACGCGCCACCCGACGGCGAACCCACGCCGGAACCGGCCTTGCCGTCCGCATCGCGCTTCGGGTCGAACCACTCACCCGGCAGTTTCGTCAGGGCCAGGCTCAAGGCGCCTTCCCAACCTCGCGCCTTCAGGATCGCCGCGAGGGACTCGCGGGGCACCCCTTTCACCGCGCGCGGCCGCAGGTTTCCCGAAACTTGCAGGGTCGTCGAAGGGAACTTCAGCGTGGCGGTCGGCAACGTCATCGACGCGCCCTTGATCTGCGCACGGCCCGATCCCGCCAAAAGGGATTCCGGCAGCCCCGGCAGAGAACCCTTGAGGCCCGAAGCTTCGAGCGTGCCGTCGAGCGAGACCTTGGCCAGATCGAGATCCCCTTCGAAAGTCGAGTCGCCCCCGAAGGTCACCGCGCCCTTCCACTGGACGCTGCCGTCGATCGGCATCTCGGGCGGCTTCACGAAGAAGGAACGCCACTCGGAAAGCTTGAGCGGCTTGGTCATGTCGAGTCGGATCGAGTTCCGGCGCGATCCCTGCAAAAGTTCTCCGTTGATGTCGAGATCGAGCTTGTGGAGCGTCAGGTGGCCGCGACGGATCTTGAGACGATTTCGGGCCTGCTCGGCGAGAAACTCCACGACGAAGGGCGTCCCCTCCGGCTTGCGATAAAGGCGCTGGTAGCGGATACCGACATCGCTCAGATCCACCTTCGCGGAAAGCGTCGCTTGGTCGACCACGCTGCCCCGGCCCCGTCCTTGGAACAGCAGGCTCGCGCTGAAGGGGCCGGTGATCCCGTAGTTCTCCGGGGCCAAGCCGAGCTTCATGTAGGATTCCGCGTCGAAGGCGCCTTTAAGCTGCGAAAGATTCAGTCGATCGACCCGCCACGAAACCGCGTCCAGGCTAGCTCCCGAAGTCTTCCCGTCGAACGAAGCGCCGAACTCCAGGAACCCTTCGATCGGAGGTGGACGACTCGAGATATTCGAGTAGCCGGACCACCGCGAAAGATCCACGCGGTTCGTTCGCGCGTCTAGCTTCCAAGTCGCTTCCTTCCCGTCTCTTAGCGCCTGAAGCCCGCGGAGGCTCCCGCTCGACACGAACTCCGCGGTGTGAAGCTGAAGGGTCAGGTTCTTCAGGCGAATCTCGTCTTCTTCGGCGGTGAGCCGAACGAGCCCCTCGAAGCGATCGCCCTTTGGCTTGGCGAAGAGCCCCTTGCCGATCTCGATGCGCGCCTCCGCGCCCTGAAACTGGAGTTCCGTACGGGGCGTGCTCGGTATGCCGTCCTGCATGCGGCCTTCCGAAACGAACGAAAAATGGATCGGACCGACCGACGAAGGATCGATCAGCTCGCTAAGCTCGGCGGCCTCCACCCGCATCTGGTGAAGGACGAAACGCCAAGCCCCGTCGAGGACTTTTCCGTCGACCACTCGCAAGTCGCCCCCCGACTCGACGGCGCCGGCAAAAGGAATTTGGCGGAGAATCCGCAAGGGAAGACGGAGGTCCTTCACTTCGGACCGAGCAAGCTCCCAAGCCAAAGTCGACTCGCGCGTCGAAAAATCATGGGAAGCGCGCAAGCCCAAGTTCAGACGGCCCAGACGAAGCTTGGCGTCGTTGATCTCCGCACTTCGGACCTTCTTGCCGCCGTCGAGTCTCACGAACAACGGCGTCTTAAGGCTCAGGTCGAGGGTGTCGGGTTTTTCGACGATTCCCGCGTGCGCGACGATGAGATGGTCCGCATTCACCTCGAGCCGATCGACCTTCACGCCGACCGGTACGCCGTTATCGAGCTGGAAGAATCCCTCCAAATCGACGTCCAAAGATCCCGACGCCGACGTCGTCGCGAGCTGCGGAGGCGACACGACGTTGAGCCTGGCCCGCAAAGCGAAGGTTCCCGGTAATCCCGATATTCTCGAGTCGATCTCGAGACCCTCAAGGCGCCAGCGGGCGGCGGCCGCGCCCGCTTCCACGACGCCATCCTTGATCGAGCCCGTGAGTCGAAGGGCGGGAAGCCACTTCGCGAAAGGAAGTTCCTGCGGGACGGCACCGGAATCGCCTTCGCTCGGCGGGAGGGGATCCTCGTTGCGCGCCGGTATCGCTTCGGCCGCGCTCAACGCGAGGATCGGCGCCACCGCCTCGAGGTGAGCCGGGATGCGTCCCGTTAGGATCTTCAGGGGCTGAAGCACGAGCGACAACTTCTGGGCCCGGAGCGAATCGAAGGCCCGCGCTCCGGAGATCTCGACGTCTCGCGCTTCGACGCCGAGCCCTAACGACAGCGGGCGCACGGCCCATTTGAGGGTCGACCATTTGACCGTCTTCGCTCCGGTCGAGTCGCGAATGGCCGCCTCGATCGGCGCCGCGTAGTGGGAAGGCGGGCGCGCGACCATGGCAGCAACCAACGCGCCGATCGCGAGCACGACGAGACCAATCATCCCAAATCCGACGCCACGGATCCAAGGCAGGGCGGATCTCGCCGCCCCCAGCAGCTTTTCTTTCATGGTCTAAGGATCAGTGTAGGAGAGCGACGAAGAAACCGTCACCCGAGATCGCGCCAGAAGCTTGGCTCGGACCGAGGCGCAAACAATCTTCCGACGAAGAGTCGAACGCGAAAGCCGCGCCGATGCGGCCGGCGGCGCCCGCCTTCGCTTCCGCCAGGAAATTGGCGAGACCGGAGTTCGTTCCGATCGATGCCACCAAAGCCCGCGGAACGCTGACGAGGCGCAGCTTCGTCTTGTCGACGATTCTCTTCACGACGAGCTCGTTCTCCTGCGGGCGCGGGGTGCAAGTCGCGTAGACCAAGCGACCGCCCGGCTTGAGGTAGTTCACCGCGCGATCGCCGATATCGACCTGCAAGCGCGAAAGGCCCTGCAGCTCCTCTTCCTTCACCGAATAGAGGCGCTCCGGGTTCCGGCGAAGCGTTCCGAGACCGCTGCAAGGAGCGTCCACCACGACCACGTCGAAAAGCTCCGCGGACCGCGGCAGATTCTCGGAAACTTTCACGTTGCGGAAGCCGCCGCGCTTCGCGCGCGCGGCGAGCTCGGCGAGCTTGCGCTTGTCGACGTCGTAGGAAACGATCTCGCCCTCGCCGCCCATCAAGCTCGCGAGGTGAAGCGTCTTGCCGCCGGCGCCGGCGCAAAGGTCGAGGACCCTTTCTCCCGGCTTCGGGGCCGCGACCCAGCCCACGATCTGGCTGTGTTCGTCCTGGATCTCGAACGCGCCATCCAGAAAGGCTTCGTCCTGCGTGATCGCCCAACGGGTGGCGAAGCGATACGAGTGAGGAAGCCAGCGCGTTTCGAGGCCGCGGTCGGCGAAGCGTTTCTCGAAGTCCTTCGACGACATCTTGAGGGGATTCAACCGCACGAAGAGCGGAGCCTCCCGCAAAGAAGCGTGAAGGTAGTCATGCCAAGCGCCCGGCACGGCCATGAACTCCCGGGCCAGGAACGCCGGCACGGCGTGGATATCGGTGAAGTGCCGAAGCGCATCCGCTTCGAAGGAAGGCTTGGCCCGCGCGTGCCACTTCTCGATGGCCTCGGGGCCGTCCCCCGCCCGCTCAAGTAACGCGTCGAAATCTCGTTGCCAGGGCGGCGACTCGGGCTTCACGGGACGCGGCAAAAAGAGGCCGAGATTGCGGACGAAGGCGTAAGCCCAGGCCGTGATCGTCGCGCGTTGCGCCGAGCCCACGCGATGCTCCTTGAGCACGTCGCCCAAAACCCGATCGAAGGCTTTCTTGTGCAGCAGCCATTCGAGGAGGGCCTGCTTGACGATCTTTCGCTCGAAGGGATCGCTCGCCATTCGCTCAGCCGTGCCCGCTCATGAGCACGGGGTCTTCCTCGCGCATTTCGTCGGCGCGCGCGCCAAGACGCTTCACGGAATCGAAGAACTCGAGCGAGCGCTCGATGATGAGGGGGAAGCTGTCTTCGGTGAAGATGAACTTCCGGAACTGGTGGGCGTTCGGGTAGCCGGCCGCGTACCAAGCCAGGAACTTGCGGAACGCGAGCTTCACGCGCACCTCGGGGTAAACCTCGCGGAGGAGCGCCAAGTGCATCTCGATCATCGCGCGCGCGTCGCGATCGGAACGGATGCGGATCCAATCCGCCGTGAAGGCCACGGGCTTCGGCTGCAGGTTCTTGACCCGACGCTCGTAGTAGCTACGACCTTCCGGAACCGCGCCGGCCGCCGGCACGCGATGGTGCGCGAGCACGTCCGTCACGAGCGAGAGCTTTTCTTCTTCGCTGAGGGACTGCGCCATGCGGTAGGCTTCGACCGCTTCCTGGAAGATCCACGGATTCTTGAGCGCGCCGCGGCCGATCATGACGCCTTCGCAAGCCGTCTCGAAAAGGCGCGCCGCCGCGAGCGGACCGCTCACGATGTCGCCGTTACCGATGACCGGAACGCCGGCTTCGCGCGAGCATTCGTCGATGAGGTCCCAGTCCGCGTGCCCGGCGTAGCCCTGCGCGCGCGTTCTTCCGTGGAGACCGACCCAACGCACGCCTTCTTCGCGCGCGATCTTCATGATCTCGCGGCAGTTGACCGAGTTCGCGTCCCAGCCCGTGCGGATCTTGATCGTGAGCGGAACTTTGATCGCCGACTTCACTTGCTTGAGCATCTGGCCGAGCTCGACCGGGTAACAAAGCCAAGCCGAACCGCCGCGCTTCTTCGTGACCTTAGGCACCGGGCAACCCAAGTTGATGTCGACGAAGTCCACGCCGCGATCTTCGAGAATGCGCGCCGCCTCGGCGAGGATGTCGGGCTCGCCGCCGAAAATCTGGATCCCGACCGGGCGTTCGTCCTCGTGGAACGACATATAGCGCGCCGTGCGCTCGGCGCGGCTATGCACGATGGCGTGGGCCGAAACGAATTCGGAAATCACGCAGCCGGCGCCCATCTTTTTCATGAGGCGACGGAACGGCATATCCGTAATGCCGGCCATCGGAGCGAGGACGAAAGGATTCTCAAGCAGGGTCGACATGGAGCGTCAGAACCCTAGCCAGAAACCCTGGCAATCACAAGGAAGTCTTGAAGCCCATCAAAAGGCTGTAGCCTTTGAGAAACGACCAATCGGCCTCGAGCACGATGTCGTGGATTCCCGAAACGGGAATCTCGGCGCCCAGGGCGACGATGGCCCGGAAAGCGTAGGAATTTCGCACCCGCGAAAGCGGCACGACCGTGGGAACATCCGGACGCGAACTCGTGAGGGCGTAGTCGAGCGAGCCCCCGCCGCCGATCCAAAGGTGGCCGAGTTCGCCCAGGTACGGGAGCGAGTACCGGTAGAGCAACGAAATATCCAGAACCACGGCCGAGACCTCGACCTCGCCGACCGCATAAGCCCGGTCCTCGATTGAGGGCGTCAGGCTTTGCCGATGAACGCCGATCTTCAGCCGGTAGGCTTCGTCCTGGGCCGCCGGCATGCCGAAATCGAGCAGGGCCCCCAGCCCCACGCCGGATTCCGAGCCCCGGCCGACGAGAATCTCGTCCTGCGTTATGCGGAAAGGAGCGTTCACGACCGTCGCCGAGCCGAAAGCGATATAGGCTCCGAAGCTCGAACGGGCCCAACGGGACGTTTGCGGCTCCGACTCGAAAACAGGCATGGTCGGGCGCGATGGCCCGCGCGGAGCGCGACGCGCGTCTTCGTCCAGAAGATCTTGCACGAAGACATCCGGCGAAGAGGGGGACGAGGGAAGCGATTCGATCGTCAAGATGGGGGGCGCCCCGGCGGCCGACTTCGGGGCGGCAGCGCCCACCGGGGCGCTCGGGGAAGCCGAGGGATTCGCGGATCGCGAGCTGGGAACCGTGGGCGTCATGACCTGAGCTAAGGCCAAGCCCGGGAGCATGGCCAAAGCGAAGGCGGCGAAACGTGAAAATGGGCGTTCGAAGTTAAGCGTCATTTTTGTCGAATCCAGGGTTCACCCCTAGCTTCGACTTGGACGTTATGAAAGTCCAGTGGCGAGAGACGCCCGTGGACTTCGAAACTCTGCACCAAGACGGGATCAAGACCTTCGCGCTCGGCCTCGACGACCGAAGGCACACCGTAGGAAACGCGATGCGCTCCGTAACGCATCCCTTCTTTCGTATCCGCGACCAACGGAGCGACGAAGCTCACCGGCATTTCCAGAAAACCGGCGTCGTTCACGTCCTGAAGTCCGGGAGCCGAAGCGAGCGGCGCCCAGACGTCGACGGGAAGCGAAGCTTCGGGCGTGCCCAGGGTTCCGGTCGCGCTGAGGCGATGAAACTGAAAGTGATGGAGGAGCGATTCTTCCACGCTACGCAGGGCAAACGCCGTACTGAGGTGAGCCAAGATGACGGCCAACACGACCGCGAGGGCCCATTCGTAAAGCGAAAGCTTGCGATTGCGAACTTTGGAGAAGTTGATACGAACTTCGCGGGGAGCGCCGGGCGCTTGGGGTTCGACACTGGCCGCCGGGACGGCGACGGGACCCGGGCGTCCGCCCTGCGGGACCTCGACGGTCGGATAAGTGGGAACGCGGGTCATGCGGCGACGGCGATCGAGATCTTCGACCGCGGCGATCGGACGCCATTCGCGAAACCCTTGGCGCCAGCAATAATCGAGGTAGCTGATGTCCTTCTTCTTGATCCGCTCCTCGAGTTGCGTCGAGGTGAACGGTCCCTTCAGGACGGAACCGCGCGCAACGAACCAGAGGATCTCAGAGCTCGAAGTTTCGAGGGTCCTAGCGGCGTTTTCGCTCATGGCACGATCTCATCGTCCGCCACGCGCGAAAACTTAACGAAATTTGCCTTTATCCAAGGATTCCGGCGTATTTTTAGGATGACGCTTATGCGTCAAACACGGAGATCTGAGCGTCCGGCTCCTGAATCGTGCGCAGCGCGGCTTCCAATTCGGTCTTCAGAAGCTCGCGTCCTTCGGGGGTCAAACGGCGCAAATCCACCGTGAGCGCGCGGAACTTCATGACCGAACCGTTTCGGCGAACGAAGCCGCCGAGATCGATCGAAAGATCCTTTTCCGCCCCTTTGGCACGACGGGAAGCCTTGGGGACGCCGGCGGCCTGAAGGGAACGCTCGAGTTCGGCCACCGAGAGCTGATTCTCGACGGCTTGGCTGATCATCTGACGCAGGAAGGCGGGATCCTCGATGCGCGAGACGACGCGCCAGTGACGGTGAGTGAAGGTCTTGCCCCGCGAAAGCAGAAGCCCCTGCAAATCTTCCGGGATTTCCGTCAGCTGGATCTTCTCGGACAAAGTGCTCTTATGGGAGCCCAGGACCTTCGCGAGTTTTTCGAGGCTGAGGTCGGGATTTTCCTCGAGCACGCGCTTCAGGAAGTGCGATTCCTCGAGCGGCAGGAGATCCTGCCGTTGGATGTTTTCGACCAACGCGAGCAGGCGAGCTTCCTTGGGGCCGCATTCCTTCACGACGCAGTCGAGGTGCGTGAAGCCCGCGAGCTTCGCGGCGCGGTAACGGCGTTCGCCGCTGATGATCTCGTAACCTTCGGCGGTCTTGCGAACCGTGATCGCCTGGGCCTGGCCGATCTCGCGCATCGTGTGGGAAAGTTCTTCGAGCGCTTTGGGATCGAAGATCTGGCGCGGTTGATCCGGGCAGGGGTAGATCTCGTCGATCAGGAGCTTCTCGGTTCCGCCTTCCGGCTTGCGGCCGTTCGGGGCGTTGCGATCGGCCACGCGCTCGCCGACCTTGTCGAGCGTCGACACGACGCTGGCCAAGCCTTCGGCGATCTTCGACGTCAACAAGCCCTTCAATCCCGAAACGGGACCTTTGTAGCTGAAGGAGCCGAGACCTTCTTTGGTGTCTTTGGCGTTGGGGGCGGAGGGACTCGAAGCGCTGTCGGAACGAGTGCTGTCCATGACCTTAGGTTTAGGCTAAAAGCCATAAATCATCAATCTATGCGGCTCGCGATCCTTCAATCCAATCCTCTTGTTGGCGCCGTTCACGAGAATCTGCGCGCGCTGATCGAGCAAGCCGAATCAAAAATCGATCAAGCGGATCTCTTCATCACCCCTGAGCTCGCACTTTTAGGTTATCCTCCTCGCGACCTTCTTTCGATGCGATGGCTGCTGGAAGAAGAGCGAGCCGCGCTCGAATCCCTCAAAGAGTGGACGGCCAGAACGGGACGCGGTTTTCTCGTCGGCCATAGCGAAGGACGCGACGGACCGGGTCATCGCCTTTGGAACGCCGCGACTCTGTTTTGGGGCGGCCAGTCCCTCGGCACGGTTCGCAAACAAAGACTCCCGAGCTACGACGTCTTCGACGAAGAACGACACTTCGCGGCGTGGCCCGCCACCGAAGCCCAAGCCTGTTTCGAAGTCGAAGGAAAGAAGATCGGGGTTTTCGTCTGCGAAGACTCTTGGGATTCCGTCACCGCCTTCGGGAAGCACGACAAACTTCATTACTCCGCGCTCGGCGCCGATCCGCGCTTGAGCGCCGACGTCATCGTGAATCTCTCCGCCTCCCCTTACGCGCGTCGAAAACGCCCGGCCCGCGAGAGCCTTTTTCGGGAATGGGCGCGACGGACCCAACGCCCTTGGCTCTACGCGAACTGCGCCGGAGCCCAGGACGGCCTCATTTTCGACGGGGCTTCCTTCGCCGTCGACCGCGAGGGCCGCATCCTTCGCCAGGCCTCGCTTTTCCGAAGCGACGCGCTCGTGATCGACCTCGCGACTCTGAACGGCCAAGGCGTCGAGGCCGCTCGACCTTTCGAGGAATGGCACGAACTCGGCGACGCGATCGTGACGGGTTTGGGCGACTTCGTGCGCAAGTCCGGCGCTCGATCGGTCATCCTGGGGCTTTCGGGCGGCATCGATTCCGCACTTTGCGCGACCCTCGCCGCCGAAGCGCTCGGCCCCGAGAACGTCAAAGGCGTGAGTCTTCCGAGCGCGCTAACTTCGGATCTTTCCCGGAACGACGCCGCCGATCTCGCGCGACGCTTGGGCATCGCTTTCGAGGAGATCCCGATCGGCGAAGCCGTCGAACTCCACTCCCGCCTGACCCAGGCCCGGCCGGGAAGCATCGCGCACCAGAACCTCCAGTCCCGTAATCGCGGACTCCTCTTGATGGCGCGCGCCAACCAAGAGCAACGCCTGCTCATCGCGACCGGCAACAAGAGCGAGTTCGCCATGGGGTACTCCACGCTTTACGGCGACATGTGCGGAGCGATCGCGCCGATCGGCGACCTCTACAAAACCGAAGTCTACGCCCTTTGCTTTGACCGGAATCGCCGCGCGCGGGAAGCGGGCCGGCAAGAACCCATCCCGCTCTCGACGCTGCTTCGCCCCCCGACGGCAGAACTCGCCCCGGACCAGAAAGATACGGACAGCCTGCCCCCCTACGAGATTCTCGATATCGCCCTCGAAGGGATTCTCGAGAACCAAGGCTCGCCCTTGTACGGGCGAGAAGAGAAGTGGGGCCAACTCCTCCAACCACGCCACACCTGGGCTTCGCTGCGCCGGCAAGTCCTCGGACAAGAATTCAAGCGCCGGCAAGCCCCCCCCATCTTGCGATTGCACGACCGCAGCTTCGGGGCCGGCTGGCAGATGCCCGTCGCCAAGGGGCTTTCGTGAATCTTCTCACCTTCGACTCGGGTATCGGCGGCCTCACGGCGCTCGTCCCGATCCTGCGCGCCTATCCCGGATCGACCGTCACCTACTTGGGCGACCTCGCCCACTTGCCCTACGGCACGAAGTCTCCCGAGCGGATCCGCAAGCTTTGCTCGGCCGCCGCCGATTGGCTGCTCGCCGCCGAACGACGGCGCGGGCCGAGTTTCGACTGGTGCGTGGTGGCCTGCAACACGGCGAGCGCGCACGCCCTCGATGTCTTTCGGTCGGCGGCCATCGGCAGCGGCATGAAGGTCTCGGGCGTGATCGAGCCGGGATGCCGCAAGGCGATCGCGGCCAAGCGCCCCCGCACGTTGATCCTTGCGACGGGCGCGACGGTGGCCTCACAAGCTTACCCGCGAAGCCTCGCCACCCTCGGCTACGGGGGAATCGTCGAACAGCGCGCTTGCCCGCTCTTCGTCCCGCTCGTCGAAGACGATCTCCTCGAAGGCCCCGAAGTCGCCGGCATCGCCCGTCGTTATCTGGAAGGATGGATCCGACCGGGAGACGCGGCCGTCCTAGGCTGCACGCATTACCCCTTGCTTTTGCCGCAGCTGCGCGAGCTCTACCCCGACGTCGAATGGATCGACGCCGGGCATTCGTTGCTCGAGATGGATCACGCCCCCGAACTCGAGAAACCCGACGCTTCGAAACCCAGTCGACTTCAGCTCTTCGTGACCGACGACGTCGCGAGCGCCGAGCGGGCGCGACGCTTTTTGGCGCGCATGGGACTCGAAGACGTCGTGCTCGACGTCAAGGCGATCCCGCCGTTGGTCTGAGTTCGCCCCTAGAAGCTTTTCACCTTCGCCATGTCGGCGCTGAGGGCGTTCTTCTTGTACCAGGCCGTGGTCATATCGATGAGACGATACCCGAAAATCGATTTGGCCTCGACCCGAGTGGGAGCGTAATCGACGAGATCGCGTTCGCTGGCCTCGATCTGCCGCCGCTCCGTTTCGTCCACTCCGGCCGCGCGGCGGCTTTGGAGGGCTTGCCAACGCTCGGCGAACTTCCGCGCCAGTTCGGGGGAATACCAACCCGCGGCGTCGGCACGCCAACGGAGATCGACTTCCGCCCACTGCTGCCCTTGAAGCTGCGGCTGCACGAAAAGAACGCGGCCCTTCACGAGGGGAATCTCGAGGCTGCTGAGATCCCGCGCACCGGCCACCAGCACGGGCCGGTTCAAGCGAGACCACAGCTCACGATCTTGCGCGACGCCAAGGTCGCTCAGGATCACGACGACGTGATCGGCCGGGACGCCCTTCAGGACGCCGGCCACCGAGTCGAAGGGATCCTTGAGCATCGTCCCCGAGACCGGGTTCTCGTCACGGCCGCCCGAAACCCCCACGTAGGTGACTTTGATGCCATTCTCTTCGACCGTCAGGGACGCTTCGAAGAGTCGCTCGCCCCCGTCGCTCGTCCAGTTCGAAGAAAGGAACTGGATTCCGGAAGAGCGCGCGAGATCATGCAAGAAATCCGGCCCCAGACCCAAGTCCAGCGCCCCAACGTTATGGACCTTCAACCCCATAAGAGCATGTCCCTTGGCG
>DDRA01000016.1 GCA_002343545.1 Bacteriovoracaceae bacterium UBA2428 | reverse complement strand
CGAAGAACCCCGGCGCCGAGGACCTCGCCACGACGATCAACGCCCTCATCACCGGTCAACAACAGCAGCAGGCCCGCCCCGGCGGCTTCGGCAGCCAAGGGGGCTTCGGCTCCCCGCCCCCGCCGAGTTTCAACCGCCCCGGCTACACCTCGCGCTACCGCGAAGACGGCGTGCGTTTCGAGGGCAACGTGAAGGTCACGGCCGACAAGGCCACGAACTCGCTCGTCATCGTGGCGTCGGGTTCGGACTTCGCCTCGCTCCGCGACGTCTTCAAGCGTCTCGACGTTCCCCGCCGTCAGGTCTACGTCGAGGCGACCATCATGGAAATCAACACGAAGGAGAACTCCTCCTTCGCCGTGGGCACGAACGTCTTCGCTCCGGGCATGCCGCAGGCCGCGGGCTTCATCCCGAACGCCGGCATTTCGCAAGGCGACTTCGCGAGCGCCATCTCGACGCCCGCGGGCATCTCGGGGCTCGTCGCGGGCTTCCAGGCCGGACAAAAATACAACTTCAATATCGGCGGCACGAACCGCCAGATCCACACGCTCATGGGCTTCATCAAGGCCGTCGTCGACTCGGGCCAGGGCCAGATCCTGCACCAACCGCAGATCCTGACCTCGGACAACCAGGACGCCCTCATCAACGTGACGACCAAGGTCCCCGTCCCGAGCCAATCGCAGACGGCCGTCGGCACGGGTTCCGTCGCGACGACGACTTACAACAAGGAAGACGTCGAGATCGAGCTCAAGATCACGCCGCAAATCGGCCAGGACAACGACTTGATCAAGCTCAAGCTCGAGCAGAAGATGGACGACTTCTCGCCCTCGGGCCAGGGCGGCCAGATCGTTACGACCAAGCGCAAAGCGACGACGACCGTCGTGGTGCGCGACGGCGACTCGATCGCCGTGGGCGGTCTGCAGAAGTACACCTCGCGCGACACCCGTTCGAAGTTCCCCCTGCTCGGCGACCTGCCGGTCCTGGGCTGGCTCTTCAAGGGTTCGGATTCGGGCGTGGACCGCGCGAACCTCATCCTTTTCCTCCGCCCGCGCGTCATCAACTCCTACAGCGACCTCCTCACGATCACGGGCCAGAAGATCGAGTCGCGCGCGAAGATCGGCGCCGAGCAGTACGACCCGAAGGATCGCTTCAAGAAGGAGATCGGCGAAATGCGCGAAGCGAATCAAGAGTCGCTCTCGCGCCCCGAGCCGCGCAACTGGAGCTTCCGTCCCAACGACGCGGGCGACGCTCCGATGCCCGACCCGACGCCGGAGCCCACGCCCACGCCGACCTTCGACTCGCTCGGCAACCCGGTCGTCGAAGAGACCCCGGCCGCGCTGCGCTCGAACGACGCGACCCCGGCCGATACGACCACGGCGAACAACGGCGGCACGACCTACGTCGTGACCCCGCCCTCGCCTTCGCCCACCCCTTCTCCGACGGCCGCGGGACGCTAAATGGCCTACCCGTCGCTGGAAACCCAGATCGGCAAGATCCTCGTCCAGAACGCGGGTCTCAGCGAGAAGGATCTCGAGGACGTCCTGCGCGTGCAGGCCGAGACGAGCAAGCGCATCGGCGAGATCCTGATCGAGCGTAATCTCATGCGCCCCGACGACATCGCGCGCGCCCTCGCCTTCCAGCTGGGCCTGCCGTACATCGAGGACCTCAAGCCGAACGAGATCGATCCTACGATCATCTCGGGGCTCACGATCCAGTTCTGCCGCGAGAACTCGCTGCTCCCCATCCTCATGGACGAGAAGATCCTGCGCATCGCCGTCTCGGATCCCTTCAACTACGAACCGCTCGACGCCCTCCGGCTCAAGTACGACCGCGAGCTCGACCTCGTGCTCGCCACCAAAGCCAAGCTCGACGAAGCCGTGAACCGCGTCTTCGAACGCAGCGAAAACATGATCAAGGGGCTCGAGGAAGAGGCCGAGGACTACGCCGTCGACCTCAAGGAAACGGCCGATTTGCTCGAGGCGGGCGAGGACGAAGCGCCCGTCATCAAATTCGTGAACTCGCTGCTCCTGCGCGCCGTCAAAGAGAAAGCCTCGGATATCCACATCGAGCCCTTCGAGAAGTTCGTCACGGTGCGCTTCCGCATCGACGGCATCCTGAACGACGTCTACCAAGCCCCCAAGCAGCTCCACGCCGCGATCTCCTCGCGCATCAAGGTCCTGGCCGAGCTCAACATCGCCGAGAAGCGCATTCCGCAGGACGGTCGCATCAAGATCACGATCGCCGGCCGCGAGGTCGACATTCGTCTCTCCGTCGTCCCCGTTCAGTTCGGTGAACGCCTCGTCATGCGTCTTCTCGACAAATCGAGCGTCGTCCTGGACCTGCAGAAGCTCGGCTTCAGCCCCTACTACATCGACACGATCACGCGGCTGACCTCGTCCAAGTACGGGATCTTCCTCGTCACCGGCCCCACGGGTTCCGGTAAGTCCACGACCCTCGCCGCGTGTCTGAAGATCATCAACACGCCCGAGCGTAACATCATCACGGTCGAGGACCCCGTCGAGTTCGCGCTCCCGGGCATCGGACAGATCGCGGTGAACCACAAGGTGGGACTGAACTTCGCCGCGGGACTGCGCGCGATCCTGCGCCAAGACCCGGACGTCGTCATGGTGGGGGAAATCCGGGACCGGGAAACGGCCGAAATCGCCATCAACGCCTCGCTCACGGGTCACTTGGTGCTCTCCACGCTGCACACGAACGACGCGCCCGGCGCCATCACCCGTATGGTCGACATGGGCGTCGAGCCCTTCCTCGTGACCGCGTCGCTCAACCTCGTCCTCGCGCAGCGCCTCGCGCGCAAGATCTGC
>DDRA01000079.1:22277-30536 GCA_002343545.1 Bacteriovoracaceae bacterium UBA2428 | reverse complement strand
GATCGCCACTGACCACTCTCACGAGGAAGCTCTTCAAAGTCTTGCAAAACGACGCCTGACCGGATAATCCCGCCCCCCTATGGCACGAGTTTGTGAAATCACCGGTAAGAAGCCCCTCGTCGGGCACAATGTCTCCCACTCGAACCGGAAGACGAAAATGCGTCAGCTCCCGAACCTCCGCAAGAAGCGGATTTTCGACGAGTCGACGGGTCGTTGGATGACCGTCAAGGTCTCGACGTCGGCTCTCCGCACGATCACGAAGATCGGTCTCAAGAAGACCCTCGAAAAAGCCGCCCGCTAAGCGCTTTTCCAATCTTCGAATCGAAAGCCTGGGTCCCGCGCGGGATCCGGGCTTTTTTTGTTTGTTTCTGCTCTCGGCGGCTCAAGCTGAGGCGTTCTTCTTCCGATCTTAACCTTGTCGGGACCCCGGAATCATTCGGGGAACCAAGGAGGAAAGATGGAACTTTTAGACCTCAGGGAAGACCGCGCTTGGGAATCGGTCCTGCAGTGCCTCTCCGAAAACGGGAAGCTCGCCGAATTCTACAAGGTCCCCAAACACGAAATGAAAGCCCTCGTCCGTCTCTACGGACGTGATGCCGTCGCGGATCTCGGTCGCGTCTTCTCGATGACGAGCCGCGGTCGTTACGACGAACGCCAGGCCTTCGTGCGCGAGATGAGCCAGGAGCGAATCTACTGCATGCTCCACTACCTCGTGCGCTCGATGAAGTGCTGGGTCGAGACGGAGTCCCCCGTGCAGACGGTGCGCCTGCGCTGGAAGATCGCGAACGCCTGAGGATTTCGACGTGAGCGGCGGCGGCTCGGGCCAGATCCCGAATTCCATCTTCGAGGATACCGTACGGGAGTTCCTGAAGCCCGTGGCGGAGCTCATCGCCGATCCGACCGTGACCGAAATCATGATCAACGGTCCCAAAACGATCTTCATCGAACGCAAAGGGAAGATCTACAAGACCGAGTGCGAGTTCGACACCGAAGCGTCGCTGCTCGCGGCGATCCGGAACATCTCGCAGTTCGTCGGCAAGCCGATCTCGGACCGCGAACCCATCCTGGACGCGCGCCTCCCCGACGGCTCGCGTATTTGCGCCGTGACGCCGCCTTGCTCGAAGGGCGGATCGACCATGGCGATCCGCAAATTCTCCAAAGAAAAACTCGGGCTCAAGGATCTCATCAACTTCGGTTCGATGAGCGTCGACATGGCCCGCTTCCTCGATCTCTGCGTCGTGCTCAAGCGCAACATCCTCGTGAGCGGCGGCACGGGCTCGGGCAAAACGACTCTGCTGAACGTGCTCGGGTCCCGCATCCCGGGCAACGAACGCCTGCTCATCATCGAAGACACGGCCGAGCTTCAGATCAAATCGAATCACGTCGTGCAGTTCGAGACCAAGCACGGCGACCACGAAGGCAAGGGCGCCATCAACATCAAGCAGCTCGTCAAGGCGTCGCTTCGCTTGCGTCCGGACCGCATCATCGTCGGCGAAGTCCGCGGCGAGGAAGCCATGGATCTCGTGCAGGCCATGAATACGGGCCACGACGGATCGATGGGCACGCTCCACGCGAATAACCCTTTCCAGGCCATGAACCGTCTCGAAACGCTCTGCATGCTCGGTGATACGGGCGTGCCGGCGCACGTCATCCGCTCGCAAGTCGCCGACGCGATCCATATCGTCGTCCAGGCCAACCGTCTGCGCGACGGCAGCCGCCGCACGACCTACATTTCGGAGTGTGTGGGGGTCGACGACATGGGTCGCTACATCATGAAAGATATCTTTTCCTTCAAGCAGACCGGCATGAGCTCCGAGGGCAAAATCATCGGGGCGCACATCGCGCACGGTTACGTGCCGAGTTTTGCGGATATGATCCAAACGTCGGGTATCCCGTATCCGTTGCAGGCGTTCCAGAACAAGAAGGCGGCTTAACGATGATTTCGACTCTTCTCGCTCTCTCCCTCGCCACGCTCGTCTTTTCCGACGCGGTCGCGAACGGCAAGAACGCGAAGCGCAAGCCGAGCAACGAGACGACGGAAGCGATCCCGGCGGCGAAGTCCGTTTCGCTCAACGAAATCGAGTCCGGCGGCCTCGCGGAATTCTTCGAAGAAGAGATCGAGCGGTTGCTGCCGCAGAAGCCCGCGGACGCCTTCCGGATCGGCGAAGCCATGCTCGACGTGCAGATCAAGGAGTTCGAGCGCAACCGCAAGGCTTGGACGGACGCGGGTTATCTCACGATCGAAGACGAGCGCTTCACTTCGCTCCTCACGCAAAAGATCCTCGAAAACCTGCGCGGCAAAATGGCCCGCGAACGTCGCGGCGTTTCCGCGGATCAAATCGCCGACCTCGTCGGCGAGGAGCTCGGCGGCCGCGAAGGCTCGCTGCTGCTGAGTCGCCTGAACCGCAAGTACAAACGTTTCGTCGATCCGAAGTGGAAGCCGGAAGAAGAGAAGTACGACCCCACCCGCGCCAAATTCTACGAATAGGTAGACAATGAAAGCTCTCATCGGACTTTTCGTGCTCTTTGCCGTGTCCCACGGATCCGCGCATGAGAAGAAAGTCATCGAGGAACTCGTCAAGTCGGGCCAGTCCCCGCAGCTTTGTGGAGCGGACACAAAAGAGGCTCTCTCTCTGGATCACCCTTCTCGCGGACTTTGCGACATTCTTTGTGCCCGGCATTGGTTCGCAGGGAACATCGACGGCGAGTTCACTCGTCGTGACACTTTGAAGCCGACAAACTTTGTGAACGCCTTGGGGGCCACGCTCGGACAGGTCGGAAACTTCGATCCCAAAAATCTCGCCCCTCTGAACGCTCGATTGAGGGGCTTTTTGTCCGAACGTGCCTCCAAGTACAAGCAGGATAAAGACAAGCTCAAGGCCTTGGAGGCCGAGCTCGAAACATTTGATCGCAATCGGCCCGAGCCGGCTGCGAAGTTTTTCGCGCTTCTCGATAAGGTTTATGCCTTGCGAAGAAATGTGGCTGCCCAAAAGGTGCCCGAGGCACTGACTGGCGACCATGTAGGCACCGCAGAGGTAGTGAACTTGGTCGTTGCGAAAGCCTCGGTACCTGGACAGCCACGTGTGCTCACTTTCTATCTCAAGATCGGTACGGCGAGTTTTGCGATTGTGATACCCGAAGGTGCCTCGACCCTCGACCGAGTCGATTTACCCATCCCCGATAGACGCGAGTTCGGACTCGCCTGCGACAATGTCCCGAGCGTCGTTCTTAAACACGAAGTGAAAGAGGGCAGGCCGCTCGAGTCGCCTGTCGATCCCAAGGACCTCATCATCACGGATGCGACTCTCGACGTTGATCCCGAGCGCCCGCTCGTCAAAGAGCACTACCTCCGCGAGATTCGGAAACGCTTTCCGGAGTGGACCGAAGAGCAGATAGAGCAGAAGGCGGAGTACATTGCCGAAAGCTTGCCGTGGTACAAGGCTAAGAACGGCTTCGGGAATCTCGAACTTTTGTCGAACGCCCAGCGAAGCGAGACGGAAAAATTGCTACGGGAAGGCTTCGCCAAACGGCTTCCGGCGGACTCGGAGTTCGGACAGGAGGTCGCACGCTTTCGAGCGTCGAACCCTAACTCGAGCCCGGAGCTTTCGGGTTTTGGGCTCGATTTCCGTGGTGAGGAACAATTCTCATCCGCGGTGTGGGTGAATCCCGTTTCCGGCCGCCGCTGGGAGGTCATGCGGGACGCAAACGGAGACCTCCGAGTTTGGGAACGACCGAAAAACTTCAACTACAATCATCGCGCCTTTACGGAGGACAACAAACTTCCGTTGCCGCCTTGGGCTAACGCGAACGATCCCAACGCGATTCTCGCTCCGGGACTTCGGTTGAAGTCGGACGGTCAGAGCGTCGAAGATCCCTATTACAACAAGTAAGGCGTCCCCCGGACGGAATGGGGCTTTCCTTGCCCGCTAGGTTCGGATCACGCCGAACGTCGGTTTAGCTTGACCGCGAGGATCGACGCTTTCTTCGGTTTTTACGACTCAAGAGCCTTTCGGCTTTCGCCGAAAGGAGAACTAGCAACACTGCTAGTTCTCTCAGTACTTGCAGGATAAGCAGGGCTAACTGCCAGTCTTGCATAAGGACCTCCTTTCAAGGGGTCCTTCCTTGGGCCGATCCCGTCCGTGGGACAGGATCGGCCCAAGCATTTTCCGCGCCAAGTCGTTGAGCCTGTCCCAGTGGGGGCGTTGCCTGCTCCGGCCGTCGTGCTATCCCTGTGGGCACTTATGGCGAAAATCACGAAGGTCCACGCACGCGAAGTCCTTGATTCCCGCGGTTTCCCCACGGTCGAAGTCGACGTCGAGCTCGACTCGGGCCACGTGGGTCGCGCCATCTCGCCCTCGGGCGCGAGCACGGGCGTCCACGAAGCCCTCGAACTCCGCGATGGCGACAAAGCTCGCTACAACGGCAAGGGCGTTCGCAAGGCCGTCGAGAACGTGAACGGCGTTCTCGCCAAGGCGGCCATGGGCCTCGACCCGGCCGATCTCAAGGCTTTCGACGGCGCGCTCATCGCGGCCGACGGCACGCCGAACAAAACGAAGCTCGGAGCGAACGCGATCCTCGCCGTTTCGCTCGCCGCGGCAAAAGCCTCGGCTGCCCAGGAGAAAAAACACTTCGCGGTGTGGATCCACGAACGCGCGAAGTCTCTCGGTTACGCGAAAGCCGAGCTCAAACTTCCGGTTCCGCTCATGAACGTCATCAACGGCGGCGCGCACGCCGACAACGGTCTCGACGTCCAAGAATTCATGATCGTTCCGCACGGCTTCTCTTCTTTCGCCGAAGCGCTGCGCGCGGGTTGCGAAACCTTCCACGCGCTCAAGAAAATCCTCTCCGAAAAAGGCCTCACCACGGCGGTCGGCGACGAGGGCGGTTTTGCGCCGAAGCTCGGCTCGAACAAGGAGGCCCTCGATCTTTGCATGACGGCCATCCAGAAGGCCGGTTACCAAGCGGGCAAGCAGATCTCGCTCGCTTTGGACGTCGCGAGCTCGGAGTTCTTTAAGGACGGCGCTTACCAGTTCCACGACAAGAGCCTCGGCACCCTGAGCTCCGAAAAACTCTCGGCTTTCTACGGCAAGCTCGCGGCCGAGTATCCGCTCCTGTCGGTCGAAGACGGCTTTGCCGAGGACGACTGGAAGGGGTGGCAAATCGCCACGACGGAACTGGGTTCCAAGCTGCGTCTTATTGGCGACGACCTCTTCGTGACGCAAGTTTCGCGTCTCAAGATGGGACTCGAGCAGAACGCAGCCAACGCGATCCTCATCAAGCTCAACCAGGTCGGTAGCCTGCTGGAGACGCTGCAAACGATGGCTCTGGCTTCTGAGAAGGGTTTCCTCAACGTCGTTTCGCACCGCTCGGGCGAGACCGAGGACACCTCGCTCGCTCACCTCGCGGTGGGCACGGGTTGTGGTCGCGTCAAAACCGGTTCGGCGAGCCGCACGGATCGTATGGCCAAGTACAACGAGCTTCTGCGCCTCGAAGAAGCGCTGAAGTGCCCCTTCGCGGGCTTCTAAGCCAGAAAAAGCCTCGCCCCTCCGCTCAAACGGAAGGGCGTAGGCGTTTTTTGTCATATCGAGCTTTTGATGGGCTCAATATGCGGCTTTCGCTGTCTTTAAGAGCCTTTCCTTGTACCTTGCACCTTGACTGAGGGCGTAAACCGTTTGAGGTTGGCGCCCGACCGCAATTTTAGGGGAATTTTTCGAGGAGATTATGAAACAGATTTCGAAGATTATTGCTTTGGCTTTGGGCCTTTCCCAGGCGCCCGTTTTCGCCGGCCCTACCACGGTCGTTCTCTTGATGGGGAACACCTTTGAATCCGTCGTCGGCGACTTCTCGGGTCTCGTTTACTTGGCGAACACCGTTAAGATCAACGATCGTTACTCCCTCATCCCCGAGCTCCGCACGGACTTCAACTTGACGACGGGTGGCAAGAGCGCGGTTTCGGCTTCGCACACCTACGCTCGTATCTACCTGCGTGACAATTCGCTCGCTCGCGTCGGCGCTTGGAAGGTCGGCATGATGTACCGCTACGCGTTGCCGACGACGATGGCTCTGCAAGAAGCCGGCTCGTTCGGTACGCTTTCGGTCCGTCCGGACATCTCGCGTTCGTTCTTGGACAGCAAGCTGAACATCTTGGGCCGTTTGACCCTTTCGGCCGGCCTTCTGCGCAATCGCTACCAAGTCCTCTCGACGGGCGAAGCGGGCGACAAGCGCACGGGTAACGCGATCTACTCGCACGTGCTCGAGTTCCTCCCGAGCTACCAAATCTCGGAATCCTTCTCGGCGAACCTCAACTGGACCGTTGACGGCGCGCTCGTTCTGGCGGCCCAGGGCGCTACGGAAGGTTCGTTCAAGCACCGCTTCTACCACTCCTACGGCGTGGCTTACTCGAGCCCGGCGATCTGGGACACGAGCATCGAAGTGGGCTTCAGCCACGGTCCCTCGGCCTTCGGCAAGGGCTTCACGCTCATGTCGAAGAAGGGCGGCGCGTACTACATCGAATTGGCCCGAGTGTTCTAAAGCACGATTTTTCGTGTAAGATCCAAGCCCTATGTCGAAAAGCCTGAAGTGGATGCATAAAATCTGCTTCGGGCTTTTTGCCGTCTTGGCCTCGGCCTCCGCGTTCGCGGGTTCGGCCCGTTCCTCGATTCCGGTTCGGCAGCTCCTCGAAGGGCTTCAGTCCCTCGAAAACCAACTCGAACAGGAGCGACTCGCCGCCGCCGAAGAGGTGCCCCTCGGAGCGGCCGCGGGTTTCGTGGAGTGGGAAGCGGACCTCCTGCCCGACTCGATTCGCTCTTTCCTTTATTACGATTTGTCCGACGAAAGTTTGGACGCGCTCGAACAAAATAAGGACGAGAAGGGAGCGACCCTCTTATGAACGCCTACGGTCAAGGTGGCTTCGGGGCGGCGTTTCAGCCGCGCTTGACGCCCGCCGTGAAGGGTTTGCTCATCGCGATCGCGGTGGGCTTCGTGCTTCAGCTCAGTCTCGAAAACTTTTTGGGCGTGTCGGCCACCTACTGGCTGGGGTTCAGTCCCGAGGCCTTCTTCTCCGGACGTCTTTGGCAGATCCTGACTTACCCCTTCCTCCACGGGGGGATGGGGCATCTCATGCTCAACGCGCTCGTCCTCTACACGATGGGATCGGAGCTTGAGCGACGTTGGGGTACGAAACGCTTCCTCTGGTTCTACGGGCTTTGCGCCGTGGGCGGCGCCATCCTTCACTCGATCGTTTGGCTCGCGCTTTCGCTCTTCGGCTACGGTGGCGCGGCGGAACTCGGTGGGATCCCCGTGATCGGCGCCTCGGGATCGCTCTACGGCTTGATGGTCGGTTTCGGAATGCTTTTCGGCGAAGCCGTGATCCTCGTATTCTTCATCGCTCCGATGAAGGCCAAGCACTTCACCGCGCTCATGGCCGCGATGACGTTCCTTTCGGCGGTCTTCTACGGCGACCCTAAGACGGGCGGCGGCGTGGCTCACCTCGTGCATCTCGGTGGGCTCGTGACGGGTTACCTCCTGCTCAAGTTCTTCGGCAAGGATCTGGGCGGTTTCGGCGGGGGTCCCTTCGGACGTCGTCGCCCGATGGACCGCGACGAACTCAAGCGCCGCTTAAGCGTGGTCGTCAACAACGACGAGCGCTCGGGCTCCGGCAAGTACCCCGTTACCTGGAACTGAGGCGTCAGGCTAGGCGCCCTTTAATCCGCGAAGCGGATATTGAGGAAGCGATCGAGCAAGGTTCGTGTCTTGGGCGGCATGTTTTGGAAGCGCACGCCCGCGCGTGCCGCCTTTTGCCAAACGAGCTCGCACTTCAAGACGAGCGGCGGCGCGCCCGTCAGGGGTTCCCAGCGAAGGTCGACGATCTTAGGAAGCTTGATGCCGGGAGGAAGCTCGAGGCTCGCGCCCGTCAGCGAAAGATCGAGCACGAGCGAGCCCACCTTGAATCGGGTGGATGGGTCGATCAGCACAGCCGGGCGTTCCAGCAGAAAGCGGCGAGCCTCGCGGAATTTTTCGTTCATGGCCGACCTCCCCGGGCGAAGCGCAGCTTTTCGGAGAGATCCGAGTGGAAGAAAGCCCGCAGGCTTTCCCGCTCGCGTTCGTTCCAGGCGCGGGGATCGCCGCCCGAGAGCCGTCGCAGAAACGCCGCGGCCGCCACGCGGCTCTCTTCGTGGCGGGCGCTTTCGTAGCGACGCTCGTTCAGTTCGTTCAGGATGGCCGCGCTCTGTTCGTCGCGCAGTCCGAAGGGGCCGTGGT
>DDRA01000079.1:0-22183 GCA_002343545.1 Bacteriovoracaceae bacterium UBA2428 | reverse complement strand
GTCCGAAGGGGCCGTGGTAGGCAAGCAGCACGCGGTCGATCTCGGACTGGATTTCCATCTCGAGCGCGGTGACGTTACGGCCCCGGCGATGGTTGAAGCCGAGGTACACGAAGTGGCTGACTTCCTCGAAAGGCACGGTGAGCGCGCGCGTCGGTTCGGGCGCCGTGGACTTCTCTCCGTGCGGATCCCAGGCGGCCAGGATGTCGCGGTCGAGGAGCAGGGCGATCTCGAGGTCGCCCGCTTCGTCCTGGACGAGAAGTTCGCCGAGCCGCCCGAAGTTGGGCGCCGCCACGACGAAGTCACCGACGTCGAGCCCCGTCGAGGCGCCGTACCATTCCTCGAGATGAATCTGGATGTCGCGAAGAAAACGCATCGCCGTTACGCCTTTCGGCGCGGGTCGCTAGGGCCGTTCTCGAACGCGCGTTCGGCCGCGATGATGCCTTCTTCGGCCAGCATGCGGTGCAAGCGAGGACGCTTCGTCTCGAGCCAGCGCTCGTAGAGACGAAGCAAGGCCTTGGCATCGTGGAGTTTTGCGCGATCGGAGACCTCGGCGAAGACTTCGACGAGGCGGCGGAACTCCGAGGCGAGTTCGAAGTACACGTTGAGCGTGCGTTCGGCGGCCAGCGACTCGCGGATCTTGCCCGCGGTCTCGTAGGCGCGCGCTCCCATCGCGATGGAATAATCCATGTCGAGCGCGCGACGCTCGAGATTCTCGGCGAAGAATCCCGTCATGAAGAGGGATACGTCGCCGAGGTGCTGCATTTGGACGAGACGCTCGAAGGGCGCGGGATTCGCGAGACCTTCGAGCCAAAGGAGGGCGAGGGTCGGCAGCCCTTGGCGGGAGGCCTGGCCGTTCTCGTCGAAGTCTTCCGGCTTCAGCAGATTTTTGGTATCGCCGAATTTCGCGAGGACCGAAGCGAGGTACTCGACGGTGGGGGGCGAGATGCCGACGCCTTGTCGCGACAAGGTCAAGCGGATCTCGTCCTCGAAGAAGGACTTCAGATCGGTCGCCAGACTGAGACCCCGATTGCGCAAGTTCTCCTCCTCCTCCGGACTTATCGTCTATTTTAGCAAAGACCTTGCCGACCCGCGGGGGTCGATAGGCGTCAAGATTCCTAAGGCCCCGATCCCCTTGGGACAGACGCCATAAATGAAGTTTCCGTGAAGGCGCTTCTTGCCGGGCCCGCGGACTTGGATGAGAAAGAGGTTATGGTCGCGCGAAGCGAAAGTATCCTCCAAACGATCCGCGAAGTCCTGAGGACCGAAGCCGAGGCTTTGACGGCTTTGGCCGGTCGGGCGGACGAGCTTTTTGTGCGGGCGGTCGAAAAGATCCTGGCCTCACCGGGCAAGGTCGTCTGCACCGGCATCGGAAAATCCGGCCACATCGCGCGCAAAGTCTCGGCCACCCTTTCGAGCACGGGAACGCTGGCCGTGTTCCTGCATCCGAGCGAGGGAATCCACGGCGATTTGGGCATGGTGAAAGCCGGCGACGTCGTCTTGGCCTTCGGCAAGTCCGGCGAGAGCGAAGAGATCTTGGCGCTTTTGCCGCCGCTCCGAAAAATCGGGGCTTCGGTCGTCGCGCTCACGTCCAATCCCGATTCGACGCTCGCCAAGAACGCGGACCTTTCGCTCGTCGTGTCCGTCGATCGCGAGGCTTGCCCGCTCGACCTCGCGCCGACGACTTCGAGTACGCTTTTTCTCGCGGTGGGCGACGCGCTCGCCGTCGCGCTCATGAAGGCGCGCGGATTCCGTCCCGAGGACTTCGCGCTCTACCATCCGGGCGGGCGTCTCGGGAAACGGCTCTTGCTCAAGGTCGAGGACCTCATGGTTCCGCTGGCGGAATGCCCCGCGCTCGATATCGACGAGGCGACGATCCAGGACGTCGTCGCGGCGCTCGGGGGTTTCGGGATCGTTTTATTCCGCACGGCGGAGGGACGCCTCGAGGGCATCTTGACCGATGGGGATATTCGTCGCGCGATGAACAAGCATCGCGAAGGGATCTTCACCAAGACGGTGCGCGAGCTCGCGAACCTTTCGCCGGTCTCGATCCGACCCGACGTCGGCGCGGTCGAGGCGCTCTCGCTCATGGAGAATCGGCCGCGGCCTTTGAACGTCTTGCCGGTCACGCGGGCCGACGGACAAATCGTGGGACTCGTCCGTCTGCACGAACTGCTCAAGCTCGCCTAGCTGATCATTCGAACGAGGGCGACGACGAGGCGTCGTTCGCGTTCGAAGCGCCAAAGCCGCTCTCGCCCGTTGCGCTCATGTCGTTGAGGCCCTGCGAGGTCGAACCGAAGCGACCCGTCTGCGTCGAGATGTCTTCGCCCTGGAAGGTCTTCGTGAAGCGGTTCATCGAATTGGCCGTGTCCACGCAGCGCATCTGGATCTGCGGGATGACCGACGAAAGCGAGATGCGCGCGACCTGGCAGTTGAAGT
This sequence comes from Bacteriovoracaceae bacterium UBA2428, assembly GCA_002343545.1. Lineage (GTDB taxonomy): Bacteria > Bdellovibrionota > UBA2428 > UBA2428 > UBA2428 > UBA2428. The sequence continues at coordinate 19,747 of DDRA01000079.1, read as the reverse complement.
TGCCGGGTTGCAGGCTCGTCGTTTGGTTCGTACCCGTGCTCGAGTAGGGCGAGCTCGAGATGTTCTGGGTCGGGGAGCTGATGGAGTTCTGTTGGCAGTTCGTCACGCTCGAAAGGTTCAGCGCGATCGTCTCGCCCGAGCTCGATGCGGTCGATCCGGCGCGGAAGTCGCCTTGGACCTGGCAGCCGTTCAGACTGCCCGCGACGTTGCAGGAGCCTTCCATCTTGAATCGGTCGGAGCCTTCGGACCAAAGTCCCATGGCTACGGACTGGGAACAGGACCCCTGGGAGTCGAACTGGTCAAGCGAGGTGTCGCCGCCGAGGCCGTTGTTGTCGACTGCTTGAGACTGGCAGGCGGCCGCGTCGTCCAGGCAGGCTCCGGCGAACTGGCAGCCCGAAAGTCCGACGAGAACCGTGAAACCCAAGAACCATTGAGTCGACTGGCGCATTTGAAGATCCCCCTGAATGGGATTCTAACGTGTTTTTAACGCAATGCGCAAATTTACTTGTAAAAGTAAATTATTTCAAATACTTAGATCTTAACAAGGGGACTGAGGAAGCTTAACCCTGGACGGCCTTCACGACGGAATCCACGACGAGCTCCTGGTCCTTCTCGCTCAGATAGGGGTGCATCGGAAGACTGAGAACGCGTTGCGCCGCGCTCTCGGCCACGGGGAAAGACCCCGGTCCGTGGCCAAGCTCACGGAAGACGGGCTGAAGAGTGAGCGGAACCGGGTAATGGACCGCGGTCGGAACCCCGGCCCGTTGGAGCTTGGCTTGCACGGCCTCGCGCTCAGCGACTTCGACGGTGTACTGCGCATAGGGACTCGTATTGTGGGCTTCGATGTGGGGAGTGCGGATCTTCTCTCCCGACTTCTCGCGGAAGAGCTTGGAGTAACGCGCGCCGAGCCGCTCGCGGGCCGCGATCTCGTCGTCGAGGATGTCCATCTTGGCGAGCAAGATGGCGGCTTGCAGGGTATCGAGACGTCCGTTGAGCCCCAGTCGCACGTGGTAGTAACGGCGTTCCTGCCCGTGGTTACGGACTTCGCGCATGAGCTTGGCCAGCGTTTCGTCGTTCGTGAAGCACGCGCCGCCGTCGCCGTAGGCCCCGAGCGGCTTGGACGGAAAGAAACTCGTGCAGGCCAAGTCCGAAAGCCCGCAAGAACGACGGCCTTTGTAGGTCGCGCCAAAACTCTGCGCCGCGTCCTCGATGACGGGAATGCCGTGACGGCGGCCGATCGCGTTGATCGCGTCCATATCGGCGCATTGCCCGTAGAGGCTCACGGGCACGATGGCTCTCGTCCGGGGAGTGATGCGCGCTTCCAGTTGCGCGGGGTCCATATTGTAGGTACGCGCGTCGATGTCGACGAAGGTCGGCTTGGCTCCCGCGAGCGCGATCATTTCGCCCGTGGCCATGAACGTGAAGGGGGTCGTGAGGATCTCGTCGCCGGGCTTCACGCCGATCGCCATGAGCGCGATGAGCAAGGCGTCGGTTCCCGACGAGCAGCTGATGCAATATTTGACGTTGGCGTAGGCGGCGAGCCGCGCTTCGAGCTCCTCGATCTCGGGGCCCATGATGTAGGCGCCGTGCGAGAGCACCTTCGCCATACGGGCGTCGAGCTGGGGTTTGATGCGGGCTTGTTGGCTCTTGAGATCGATGAAGTCCATCCTTCCCCCAGACTACGTCCGCGGGGAAGGATTCTCTAGTGTCTACGGAAAGTCACAGGCGCGGTGTGACTTTAATGCGATACGCGCTATTTCAGCGCTTCGAGCGAGATGCACGCGACTTCGAAGCGGCTCCACTCCGTCTGGCCGGTTTTCTTGGCCGTCAAAGTGCCCATGAGGATGTTGGATTGGGAAGGCAAGGGCTTGAAATGCGAGAGGTAGAGATCCGTGACGCCTTTTGCTTTGATGAGCACGGCTTTCTCTTCGCCGATCTTCGCCGAACCGAGGGAGACCTTGTTTACGATCTCGTAGCTTTGGTGGACCTTCTCGATGTTGATATAGGCCTTCAAGAAGACGGGCGAACGCTCGACGACGATCGTGCCGACCGACTCGTCTTTCTCTCGCACGGTGCATTGGAACTCGCCACCGAGCGAATCGATCGTCGCGGCGAACACGGTGGACTGGGCGATGGCCAAAAGACCCAAAGCAAAACGTTTCATCATGACTCCTTCGTCCCCAGATTATTTCGGGAATTGCCAGAGTGACTTCAAGTTCCGGGCCAACCGCACGTGGCCAACGGAACGGGTCGGGGCCGCCTTTAGAGTGACGAATTTCTGGGCGGGCGGGTGCGCGAAAGGGCCAAAGCGGTCTAGGCTTCGAAGATCATGAAGGAAAAATACGATTACGCGGTGACGGGTGGTGGCATCGTCGGCCTCGCGACGGCCCTCAAGCTGAGCGACAAGTATCCCGACGCGAAGATCGCGCTTTTCGAGAAGGAAACGGAGCCCGCGCGCCACCAAACGGGGCATAACTCGGGCGTCATCCATTCCGGACTCTATTACAAACCGGGCTCGCTTAAGGCGCGACTCTGCGTGGACGGTCGGCGACAACTCATCGAGTTCGCGCGCAAGCACGGAGTGCCCCACGAGATCTGCGGAAAGCTCGTCGTGGCGACCGACCCGGCGGAAGTCGAGCGTCTCCGCACGCTCTTTGAGCGTGGCCAGAAGAATGGTCTCGCCGGTCTGGAATGGATCGAAGGTGACGCGGGAATCCGCGCGCGCGAACCGAACATCCGCGGACTAGCCGCCGTGGTCGTGCCCGAAGAAGGCATCATCGATTACAAGGCGATGTGCCGGGAGATGGTCAAGGAACTCGAAAGGCGCGGCGTCACGCTGCGCTTTCGTACGGAGGTTCGCTCCGCGCGCACGGAAAACGAATTCGTCGAGCTTTCGATCGGAGACGGCACGCGTGCGCGTGCGGGTTTCGCGATTTTTTGCGGCGGTCTGCAATCGGATCGGCTCGCGCGCGCTTCGGGCGCCGCCACGGACGTCCGCATCGTTCCCTTCCGGGGCGAGTACTATAAGTTCACGCCGGCCGCGCGGGCCCGAGTGAGGCATCTCGTTTATCCGGTTCCGGATCCCCAGTTTCCGTTCTTGGGCGTACACTTCACTCGCATGACCGACGGCGAAGTCGAGTGCGGGCCGAACGCCGTGCTCGCGCCCGCACGGGAAGGCTACAGAAAGTTCGATTTCAATTTGTCCGATGTTTTGGGGATTTTCTCGTTTCGGGGCGCTTGGCGGATCTTTCTGAAGCACTGGCGGCCGGGGCTGGGCGAGCTTCAACGTTCGCTCTCGAAGCCGGCCTTCGTGCGCGCGCTCCGTAAACTCATGCCGGATCTCGACGGCGACGAGCTCGTTTACGCAGGCTCGGGAATCCGCGCCCAGGCCGTGCGACCCGACGGCTCGCTCGTGGATGACTTCGAGTTCGCGGACGCCCCGAGACAACGGCACGTGTTGAACGCTCCGAGCCCCGCCGCGACGGCAAGCCTCGCGATCGCCGATCACATCGTGGCTTCTATCGGTCGATCTTCTTAAGAATCGCCCAGGAATCGTCTGACCAAGTCGTTTGCCAATGCTTGAAGCCGCTTTGGGTATCGCCTTTGGGCATCAACAGACAATCCACGCCCGTTGAAAGCCATTCGGGTCGATCCGGGTGGGTCCTCAAGACGGCGATGTCGGGCTGGGGATTCGTGAGCGAGGGGGCCGCGTCGACGGATGCGGATTCAAAAACGGTGTACGCGTATCGATTGTAGACGGAGCGCGAGTTTCCGGCCGGGTCGAAATGCGTCCAGAACGAAAACTGAGGATAGAAGTGCGCGCCCCCCGCGTTACGGATGCCAAGCAGGCGGAGGTAGTTCGGCTGCACGAGATTACCGAAACTCGCCCAAAGGGCGCATCCGGGCGTTGTGAGCACGGCCTGCGAAAGTGGCGCGGCGCGAATTTTGTCGAGGCCGCGGTAAACGAGGGGATTGAATCCGATGCCCTTCACCACCGTCAGGAGTGCGACGATGATCAAAAAGGCCCGAACGCGCTGGGTCCAAAGCAAAGCCGTGATCGTTCCCAAACCGAGCGTGCAGGTCACGACGCGCTTCGCATTGAAGAACTCCGGAGCTCCCTTCAAGAGGAGGGCTCCGAGCGCTCCCCAGAACGCGAAAGCGCCGACCCAAACTAACCAAGTTCGTCGATCGGAAGAAATTTCTTGGCGCCAAACGAGGGCGAGCGAAAGAAGCGTGAGCAAGACATCGCCCAGACCGTAGAGGGCAACCGTCCGGTTTTCGGGTACGAAAGAAAGGCCGCTCGCGACGTTGAGCAAGGCCGGAAAGCCCAGAAAGTTTCTCAGGTGATAGAAGGCCAAGAGGGCGAGCAGCGCGGCGATGCGCGCATCGCGATAAAGTTTGCGACGAAAGATCAGGATCAAAGTCGCCGGCAAGAGGATCAGGAATCCGGCGGCTTCGCAGATGTTGCCGAAGTGGCTCCAGTCGATTTCGCGCGAGAACAACGTGAAGTTGTTCGACCAGAGGGTCTCAAAGGAAAACTGGCCACCGAGCGAGAGCCTTTGCCCGGGATACGCCGTCTCGGCGACGAGCTTCAGGGTGTCGCGCTGAAACCACAAATGCAGCGCGAAGGGCACGACGCTCAGCATTCCGATCGCGACAAGGGCACCTAGAGTTCGATGCGTCGTGGACGGGGGCGGGCTCGCCGCTCGAAGACGGTTGATGTAGATCCCCAGCATGAGCGCGAGCACGAGGTGAATCGCCGGCACCTGAAAGGCGGGGTAAAAGCCGCCAAAGGCGAGGGCCGCGAAGGAGTAAAAGAGGCCGAGTCCCCAAAGGCGACGTCGACCGGGCTGGGTCTCCGAGAAAAAGGCCTCCGTCAGCCCGATCGCGAGGAGCGCCCATCCGAAGACGGGTTCCATGCAGTAACCCCAAAAAGGAAAGAAGGGCGAGTAAGCGATCCAAAGCGCGCCCAAGACTCCCAAGGATTTTTGCCCCGGAAGCCAGCGACTCAAGAGGAAGAATCCCGATCCGAGCAGAAGAAAGATCCGGAACCACCAGTGCCAAGCGATTCCGATCTCGGAACCGAAAAGATATCCCCAGTGATAGGGGCGGAACGCGAGCTGCCAGCTGAGGGCCGGCAGCGGGGTCATCGCCATGGCGTTCACGGCCTCGTAGCCTAACTTATCGCTCCGTGGCTGGAGCGCGTTCTGTCCGGTGGACTGGGCGACGAGGGCCGGAACGAGGGCGACCCAGTCGTCCGAGCGAATGCTTCGTGCGTCCCCAAGCAAGTCGGCTTCTTGGTCGCCGGCGAGGTAGGGATCCCAAGCCGAAATGGAGAAGCCGTGCAGACGCGAAAAACTCAACGCCAGAAAGAGGACGATGAAAGCGCCGAAGAGGCGCTTCACTTTTTCGAACCGATCGCGATCGATTGCGCCAAACTTCTTTGGTCACGACGGAGTCGGGCAATGAGATTCGCTTGGAGGAAATTCAGATAGAGCAACGCCACGATGCCCAGCGACAGCAAGGCGTTCGATTCGACCCGGAACCCCAAGAGTTGGGCCAGATGCATGAGGCCCGGAAAGAGCGCCAGGGCAAGACCGCCGACCGATAAGAGAATCCAAATGAAGGCGTCGCGCAGTTCGAGCGTGCCCCGCAAGACGCTGCGGAGACTGAAAACGAAGAGAACGGCCATGAGGGCTCCGAAGAGGATTCTTAGCATGTCGATCCTTTCGCGCGGCGTCCCTGCCAACTGCCGAGGAGAATACCGATCGTGACTTTGATCATGTAGTAGACGGGCTTCCAACCCGCGATCGACGAAGTGCCCGTGGCGCGCATGCGCATCAGAACGGGATGTTCGGCGACGCGCGCGCCGGCCGCGATGGCGTAGCCTAGACTCTCGGGTTCCGGAAAATCGCTTGGGTAGTGCGAGGCAAAGCGCGAGATCCAGCGTACCCCGACGAGTCGCATGCCCGAGGTAATGTCGTAAACCCTTTGGCCCGAAGCGACACGAAGCACCATCGAAAGCCATCCGATCCCGAGGCGGCGGAGGCGCGTGCTCTGAAACCCTTCGCGTTGGCCTGGGACGAAACGCGATCCGATCGTGATGTCGTTCCCGTCGCGCATGGCTTGCTCGAGGAGCGGCCGGATCGATTTGGGGTCGTGTTGGCCGTCGCCGTCGAGCTGAAGAGCGTAGGCGTAGCCTCGCTCCTTGGCCCACTTGTAGCCCGTCTGGACGGCGCCGCCGATGCCAAGGTTGATGGGAAGTTTGAGCACGGTGACGCCCTGGGCGCGGGCGACCTCGGCCGTGCGGTCACGGGAGCCGTCGTCAACCACGACGATGTCCACGGGGTTGATTCCCACCTCGAAAAGTTCGGGAATCAGGCGAGGAAGGCTCTCTTGTTCGTTGAAACAAGGCACGATGACGCAAAGATTTCTGAGATCCGAAGCGGGAGGGCTTGGATCCGGCGCCGACTTCATAATAGCTTCGCTCCCATGGGCCTTAAAATCTTGGTTTTGCACGAAGTTAGCTACAAACACAAGGTCGTCTACGAGTACCAGGATTTCGCCGAACGCTTCGCCGCCCGGGGACACGAAGTCCGGGTCATCGACTTCGACGACAGCTCGGACGGCAAGGGTTACTGCGAGAAGATCTCCCGCACGGGGATCGGCACGGTCGAGCTCGAAAGCCTGCCCTTCGTAAAGATGCCTCTCGTGAACTACCTGACGGCACGGGCGAACTTCAGCCGCCGCCTCGAGGAGCTGCTGCGGGCCAAGGCCGTCGACGTGATTTTCCTCTATTCCGTCGCGATCAACGGGACCGAGGCCGTGCGTTTGGCCAAAAAGTACGGGGTGCCGGTCGTGTACCGGATCCTCGACGTCTACCACAAGCTCCGTCAGGACCCCTGGATTCGCTGGCCGCTCTACTGGGGCGAAAAGTACATCTACCGGAACTGCGACGTGGTCTGTCTCACGAACGAGAAGATGCGCGGATACATCCGCGACATGGCGGGCGAGGAAGCGGCCCGCAAGGCCGTCGTCGTCCAGCACGGCGTCGACACGGAGTACTTCCGCGAGAACCCGGCGCAGCGGGATTGGATCCTGGCGCAGACCAAGTGGCCCGCCGATGCCAAGATTTTGCTCTTCTTGGGGACGACCTACACCTTTTCGGGACTTCGCCAAATTGTGGCCGAATGGCCGGCGATCGTGGCCAAAAATCCCCGCCTCAAGCTTCTCGTCGTGGGGCCCGGCGATCTGAACGCGGATCTCGAGCGTTGGGGGACGGAAAAGGGGATCCAGGATTCCTTCGCGTCGCTCGGATCGAAACCCTACGACGACGTCCCCCGCTACATCGCGGGTTCGGACCTGACGCTCTTGCCCTTCGAACTGAACGACATCACGCGCGACATCATCCCGATCAAGATCCTGCAGTACCTCGCGTGCTCGAAGCCGCTTTTGGCTTCGCCCCTTCCGGACGTCGTGCGTCTCTTCCCGAACGAGGAAAGCGGCGTCGTTTACTCCGACATCGCCGACGACAAGCAGTTCTGCCGTGACATGGTCGCGCTCGCGAACGACGACGCACGCCTGGGCGATCTGGGGCGCAAGGGACGCGCCTTCATCGAGAAGTTCTTCTCGATCAACGCGCAAATGGACAAGCTAGAGGCGCTCGTGAAAGCGCCCCGCGGTCGTTAGCTCGTTTAGGACGGCAAACCGTCATCGCGGTACGAGCGCTCGATCGGGAAGTGGTAGTCCTGCGGCCGGTGTTGGCGGAAACGCCCTTCGGCCGCGCGTCGGCGCAGGTCTTCGGCGATGCGCTGCGAGGTTTGGCCGTCGCCGAGCGTGTGCGTCCACTTCTTGCCGAAGAGGCCATCGAGCTTCTTGAAGACGGTCGCGGCCGGGTACTTGCCCGGCTCCGAGGGATCGAACTTCACGCTCGAGCCGACGTCGTAAACTTGCGGGCGCTCGGTCGAGCGGCGCATCTGCACCGAGGGGACGCCCAAGACGCAGGTTTCCTCGACGACCGTGCCCGAGTCCGTGAGGCATCCACGCGAGTGCACGAGCAGCGCGAGAATCTCTTCGTAGCCGATGGGGTCGACGACGCGGACGTTCTTCGGGACCTCGATGTTGTTCTGCGCGATGACTTTCTGCGTACGGTAGCTGGCCGGAAAGAACACGGGGTACTGGCCCGCACCCGCGAGCGTCAGGATCGCGCGGAGCGAGTCGAGGTTCTCGACGTTCTCGCGGCGGTGGCTCGTCATGACGTAGTAACGGCCCTTTTCGAGCCCACGGCTCGAAAAGAATTCGGGGCTCGCGAGCTTCTCGAAGTGCTCGAGACGGCTGAAGTAGAAGTGATTCAAGATGTCGACGATCGGGTTGCCCACGACGACGATCTTGTCGGGCGAAATGCCTTCGCGAATGCCTTGGGTCTTATATTCGTCGAAGTAAGCGTAGATGATATCCGACAGGTGATCGATGAGCGTGCGGTACTTCTCTTCGGGCATGCGCCAGTCGTAGGAGCGCATGCAGCCTTCGATGTGCACGATCGGGATGTTGAGCTGGGTGCAGGCCACGGCGCCCGTGGTCGTGTTCGTGTCGCCCAAGAAGACGCAGGCTTCAGGCTGGATCTGCTTGAGCGCGCCGTAGAGCTTGGAGATCATCGACGCCACGATGTCGGCGTCGGTCTCGCCGGCGCACTCGAGGTTGATCGATTCGGCTTCGACGCCGAGCTCGCGGAAGAAGACGCCCTTCAGGTTATCCGAGTAGTGCTGCCCCGACCAGATGAAGACGGTCTCGAGCTCGGGGTAGCTTTTGAGGTGCTTCAGGATGAGGGCGGCGCGGATGACATCGGGGCGGATGCCCAACACAAAGGCAATTTTCTTCTTGGCGGTCACGTCAGGCTCCTTAGAGTTCAGGATCAGGGAATCGTCTTGAAGAAGTCGCGCAGTTCGCGGACTTGCTCTTCGACCGTGAGCTTCACGAGCTTCGAAGCGAGCGGGAACTTGGACGTCATGCTGCGATCGCAGAACTCGGCCCCGTTCGTCTCGTTAACCTTAAGACCCAGGTCGTAGACGCGGCTGAAGATGCGCAGCATCTCGGCCTTCGTCACGGTGTCCGGCGAGTGCAAATGGAAGATGCCGGGTTGGTAGAGGCCTTCCGTAAGGATCGACTCGACGGCCTTGGCGAACATGAGCGTCGTGACCCCGTTCCAGCGGTGGTTCACGAAGCCGTTCACTTCTTTGCCCTTTTGGCTTTGGGCCCAGGCGATGAGCGAACGGGCTTGGCCGCGTTCTTCGCCGATGATCGAGGTGCGCAGGGTCATGCACTCGGGCGTGTCGCCCGCGTTCTTCGAGATGCCGTAGAGATCTTCGGCGTCGAAGGTCGAGTCTTCGTCGTATGCGCCCGTGCGGCCCGTCCAAACGCAGTCCGTCGTCAGGTGGAAGCAAGGGATCTTCTCTTGGCGCGCGACCTTCGCGAGGTTGCGCGGGAAGATCGCGTTGACCTTGAGCACGTCCTCGACGGATTGCTTGGCGATCATCGGCTTGATGACGCCCGCGCAGTTCACGATGGCGTCGGCCCCGCGCACGAGCGTACCGATCTTGTCGGCCGGATCGCGGGCGATGTCGAACTCGGCGCGGGAAACCGCCGTGACGTTATGTCCGCGGCTCTTGAAATAATGATGCGCGGCCACGCCGGCCATGCCGCGGGCTCCGAAAACTACATACTTCGCCATTTCTAATTCCTTTCGCTAGCGTTCTTCGACGGACCAGCAATCCCAGTAACGGGCGGGCAGGCGGTAGTCGTCGCCCTTGCTCTCGTCGAGGGAAGAAGTCGAGAAGACCATGAGTCTCGCGCCTTCGGTCAGCGCCATGAGACCGTTCGAGTATCCGGGGGGCAAGTAGAGGATCGAGGGGCTTTCGTCCGAGAGGACGAATCGCTCAACGGGCAGGTCTTTGGAGGGCTTTTCCCAGTCGTCGACTTTCACGCCGGCGATGACGAAGCTGCCCTTGGCCGCGAAGAAGTATTTGCCTTCTTTCTTGTGGCCGTGCCAGGCGCGGACGTAGCCGACGCGGTGGTTTTCGATGACGTAGAAACGCTTGACCCCGGCAAAGCCGAAGTCGTTCACGAAGCGCAGCGAGCCGCGGTCGTCGGCGGCGACGCCGCCCTTCAGAAGCGTGGCTTGCGTGGGCAGGCTCACTTCGCGGGCCTCAGCAGCTTCTCGATAAAGCGCTGGTTCGAGTAACGGTCGTGGTTGAGATCTTTAATGCGACCGGTTTCGAGGAGGTTTTTGACTTCCTCGATGCCGTCGTCGATCGAGTGGATGGCTTGGAAACCGAAGGTCTCGAAGGCTTTCTTCGAGGAGACGCGGTAGTTCCGCGTATCTTGGAAGGGGAGGTCCGTCGTTTCCATCTCGCAATCCGGGAAGTGGTTGCGGATCTGGTACGCGAGGTCGACGATGCGCACGTTCTGGCGGTGCAGGTTGTAGATCCCGCGGTGCGAGGTCTCCAGGTTCATGACGACGGCGCGCGCGACGTCTTTCACGTGCAGGAGCGGGCGGAACTGGTTGCCGCCGAAGACGCTGATCTTCTTGGTGGTGGCCGCGCGCACGGTGAGGATGTTCACGACGTGGTCGAGACGGATGCGCGAAAAGAGGTCGCCCACGCCGAAGAGCGTGCCGAGGCGGAAGATGATCGCGTTCGAGTCCTTCAAGTAGGTCTCGGCGGAGAGCTTCGTCGAGGCGTAGATCGAAAGCGGCGTGGCCGGCGACGATTCGTCGAGCTCGGCGTCTTGGGCGCCGTAGACCGAGCAGGTCGACATGAAGATGATGCGGCCCTTGAAGTTCTCGGAGAGCCACTTCACGGAGTCTTGGTTGATGGCCTTCGTGAGTTCGGGATCCACGGCGCAAGCGCCGTCGCCGACGAGGGCGGCGAGCCAGACGACGCAATCGGCCCACTTGAGTTGGGGCAAGAGCTTCGCGGTATCGCGAACGTCACCGTAAACGAAATCGACGGGCTTACGGAAGGAGTCTTCGTAAACGATGCTGTCGTAAACGCGGACTTTGAAACGGGGATCCGCTTGAACGAGATCCGTGATAGCTCCACCGACGTAGCCGGCACCGCCGACGATAAGGACGTTCTTCATAGCTACGGGAACTTACACTTTGCGCTGCGAGAAATCTAATGACGCTTCTTTCGAGGCCTTGGTTAATGCAATGAGTCATGATTCGATTCCGCGTGGCGCTGGCGGCTTCGCGACGTTTTGGAGACGAAGCGGCTTGGGCTATGAAGGAAGCATGGATCCTAAACGAGTCCTGGGTCGTCCGGTCAAAATTGACGATAGCGAAGTTGCTCGTTTTTTCGAGGAGCGGGGTGAGAAGTTTGACGAACGGCACCCGCTCGTTTCGGTTCTTTATCAAGACTCGAACCCCGAGCTTACCGAGCGTCGAGATGCCCACGAAAAACAGGTCCTGGCCCCTTACCTCATACTCGAAGCGACACCCCGAGTTTTGGATGTCGGTTGCGGCATCGGTCGCTGGGCGGATGCTTTCAAGGGACAGGCGGCGCGCTACCACGGGGTGGATCTCAGTACGAAATTGATCGAGATCGCCCGGAATCGGCTCCAGGGGGAAACGAATTTCGGCTTCCAGGTTTTGCGGGCGCAGGACTGCCGACCGGAGAATATCCCCGGTGGTGGCGGCTTCGATCTCGTGATCGTGGCGGGCGTGCTGATTTATATCAACGACCGGGACCTCCTTGAGGTTCTCGAGAATGTGAAGGCTTGCTGCGCGCCCAAGTCCCGCATCATTTTCCGCGAGCCCATCGGGCTCGAGGGACGCCTGACCTTGGACTCCATCTGGTCCGAGGAGATGAAGCAGAATTACAGTGCCATTTACCGATCGGAAACGGAACTCGTTGAGGCTTTCGAAAAGGTCTTCGTCGCGGACGGCTTCCGTTGGACGAAGAAAGATCGACTGTTCCCGCCCGAACTCGCGAATCGCAAGGAAACGACGCAGTTCTTCTTCGTCTTGGAGAGAGAATAGGTGAAAACGGCCTATTGCTTTGACCTGGACGGCACGATCACGCGGGACGAGATCCTTCCGGTGCTGGCGCGTGAAATCGGACTTTTCGAGGAAATTGGCGCGCTCACGGAGGCCACGATCAAAGGACTGATCCCCTTTCGGAAATCCTTCCTGCTCCGTTGTCGTTTGCTTGCGGAGATACCGGTCTCTCGTGTCCAGGAGATCATCCACGAGCAAGTTCGTCTCTACGATGATGTCGTCGCCTTTATCCAAGAGCACCGCAAAGATTGCTTCGTTATCACGGGCAACATAGGCGCTTGGGTGGATCCGCTCCTGCGCAAACTCGATTGCCGCGTGTTCACCTCCGAAGCCGAGGTCGAGAACGATCGGCTCAAGTCCGTCACGACGGTCCTTGATAAGGGTCAGGCCATCCAATCGATCCGCTCCGAATATGATCGCCTCGTAGCGATCGGCGACGGAATGGGCGACGTGCCGATGTTCGAGCACGCGCACCTACGCGTCGCCTTCGGAGCCACCCACGAGCCGATTCAGACCCTCGTCCAACTTTCGGACTACGTCGTTTTCCATGAGGCCTCGCTATGTCGACTGTTAAAAACGTTGTGATCTGCGCGGCGGGCCTGGGAAGCCGCCTCGAGCTGAACATGCCCAAGTGTCTCGTCGAGATCGGTGGTCGCCGACTGATCGAGTACCAGCTCGATCTGCTCCGGGACTTCGAGAACATCCACATCGTCGTGGGCTTCATGGAAGAAGAAGTTATGAAGTGCGTGAAGCGCATCCGCAAAGACGTCGTCTTCGTTCGGAATCCGGATTACCGCACGACTTCGAACAGCCACAGTCTCAACCTGGGCGCCCGCGGGTTTTCCGAAGGATACTTGACGCTCGACGGCGATATCCTCATCGAAGAAGATGAGTTCAAGCGTTTCATGGCGAAGGCGAACCCGCGCGAAACCTTGATCGGAATTACCGAGAGCAAGACGGAAGACGCCGTATACGTGGATTTCGACCCGGCCACGGGAGTCATCCGCGATTTTCGACGCTCACCCAAGACCGCTTACGAATGGACCGGCATCGCCGTGATCGCCGGCATCGAGATCCGTCCCGAGGTCGGCTACGTATTCAAGAATCTTGAGCGCTACTTGCCGCTCAAGGCGGCCCGCGTGCATTGCTTCGAGATCGACACCCCGGAAGATCTCAATCTGGCTTTGCAGCATTTCAAACCGGCGGGCGGTGGCTGAGGTGCGCGGGTTCTGGCACGACGTCGCGGAACTCGTTGAGGTCGCGCTTCGCTACGTTTGGGGGCAAGCGCGGCTTCGCGCGGCCATTCGCTGGGGCAAGGATCCTTGGGGTGTTTACCAAACACAAACCCGTGCGTGGACGTCGAGGCCTCCTACCAAAAGCGGTTTCACGGGACCGATCCTGGACTTTCTCGCGAGGGAGCGAAGGATCCAGGCACTTTGTCTTTTTCGCAAAGCCGGGCTGCCCGCCAACATCGTGGTTATCTTGCGTTCGGAGCTTCACTTTTTGAGCGTTCGAACGGTCGTCGAAGCGTTGTTGGAGGCAAAGACGCGAGTTCTCTTCGTGAAGGCCTGTGCCTTGGCGGAAGGCTTTGAGTCCGAATGGACAGCTCGGGGCGTTCGCATCGAAGCGGAAGACTTCGACGTGAGCTCCTTCGAGCCGGACGTCGTTTTTCTGCCGACGCCGTTCGATGAGATCCTGCCGCCCTCGCTTCGTTCCGCTTCGCTCATGCGGATCGCGCGGCTGGCCTATGTGCCCTATGGCTTCGAGATCGGCGCTTGGCATCGCAACCAGTTCGACGCCTTTCTGCATAACAACGCGTGGAGGGTTTTCGCTCGGTCGGAGCGCTTCGCGGGAATGTACCGTCGCTACAGCTCGAGAAGCCGGGGCGAGAACGTTCGCGTCACGGGGCATCCTAAGTCCGATCTTCTTTGGCGGGCGCAAGCTGCGGCGACTCGCCCGGCGGGTGATCGCCGCCGCATTCTCTGGACCCCGCACTTCGACGAACTGGCTGACGGGACGGGGTGGAGCACGTTTTCGGTTTTCCTGGAGACCTTCCTCTCTTTCACGCGGACGCATCGCGAAGTGGATTTCGTGGTGAGGCCCCATCCGTACCTCAAGGGCCGGCTCGCCGAGCTGGGACGGGCGGAACAATGGGAAAGACTCGAAGCCGCCGACCGCGAGTTTTCTCACTTCACGCTCCACACGGAGCCCGAGTATTTCGATTTGTTGACGCGAATCGATGCCCTCATGAGCGACTGTTCGTCGCTGCTCTTCGAGTTTCTGCCGATGGGCCGGCCGGTTTTATATCTCGAAAATCCGCGTGGTCCGCGCCTCAACGAAGAAGGCGACGTCGTGAAACTCTACGAAATCGCGCGCGAACCCAGCGGGATGGAAGCCTTCTTGCGGGCCTTCGCGGACGCTTCGCTTCCGAAGACTCGCGTCGGCAACGACGGGGCGGTCGAAGAGTTTCTTTACCGTTTCGATGGCAACTGCGGCCGTCGCGTGGCGGAAGGAATCCTGCGGGACTTGGGCGCGGACCTTCCGGCGAGCCGTTAGGGCGATTTTCGGAAGACGAAGAAACGGTTTGTTTTGCCGCTGAAGTTGGCGAGCTCGATCTCGTGATCGAGGCGCAGTCCCACGCCTTCGAATTCTTTCAGGTAGCGGTCGATATTGCGATAGGTCGCAACGTAGCCGTTGGATTCGTGAACGTCGTCATTGGCCAGGCTCAGGGATTCCTTCGTGACAACGTAGCCATCGGGTCGAGCGAGGGTCTGCAAACGGCGGACGGTCTTGCGAAAGAGGTCTTCGTTCGCGATGCAAGACGTCACGCCGAGGCAAGAGACGACGTCGAAAACGCCATGGATCTCTTCTTTCAGGAGATCGATGGTCTTGTACTCGACGTTCGCGCGGTTGCGCTCGGCGGCGATCTTCGTCGCTTCGGCGACGAGCGAAGGCGAAATATCGATGCCCAGGACGCTGCGCGCGCGTTCGGCGAAGAGCAAGGTAAAACGCCCATTACCGCAGCCGATGTCCAGTACGGCGCCCCCGTCGGGCAAACGCGGGAAAAGGCTTTCCCGCATAATGGCTTCCTGACGATCATAGTATTCGGGCGGCGCGAGAAAAGTCGTTGTCGCCTTCTTCCAATAGGCCTGGGAACGCGAATGGCGGGAAATGCGTTTCAGGAAATCGCGAGTTTTCTGGACGACGGTGCGCAGCATGGCTTGCTCACTCAACCTTCGGCACGCCGCGGATGGCGTGGAGCGGATCGTCGGCGATCGAGGTGCGGAGTCGCTGATAAAGCCAGCGGCTCGCCTCGAAATCCTCGATGTTGCCGTAGTCGCGCGAAATGCTTTCGTGGTGGATGCCGCGAGCGTAGGGCGTCTGGAAACAAAGCAAGCCCTTTCGCCGTAGCTTCACGGCGAGGTCCGTGTCGCTGAAGGCGATGGGGTAGTAAATCTCGTCGAAGCCGCCAACCGCGAGGAAATCCGAGCGGCGGACGAGGGCGCAGGCCGCCGTGACGGCGTCGACGACTTGGGGGACCCGCGAAAAGCCCGAGAAGACCTCGAAGGACATCTTGTCGACGTGGGCCCACTGCATCGTGAAGTGTCGGCCGTTCGGGTCGAGCTCGACGCCGCCGTGCTGAAGGATGGGTTCTTTATCGTAGTCCTTGGGATAGAAAAGTTGGCAGCCGACCATCCCGATGCCGGGTTGGTCGATCCAACGGGTCATTTCGTGAAGGGCATTGGGCTCGAGCTCGACGTCGTTGTTGAGGAAGAGCACGTACGGTGCCTCGCGGTAGCGGGAACGCTCGATCGCGATGTTGTTGAGTCGCGAAAAGTTGAAGGGCTCGTCGGAATGCAGAACTTCGGCGCCGAGGGCTTCCAGCCGGGGCGCGATGCCCTTGTCCGTGCTGCCGTTGTCGATGCAGCAGACCTGGACTTCGACGTCGGTCGAAGCGAGGGCCTTGCGAACCGCGGCGACCGTCATGTCCCCCTGGTTTCGGAAGGGAACGACGGCCAGCACTTTGGGTCGATCCTTGCGGCGCGGGATGCCGCGGTAGGAAGTGGGGAACTTTCCGGGCGCCGTGTCCCAGTCTAGTCCCTTGGCCCGCACGTAGTCCGTAAGGGCGTTGAGTCCGCGCTCCGAGGCGTAGTCTTTCTGGTTGATCGATCCGGCCGTGCTGCCGGAGTGGGCACGCCAGGCGTAGAGCAAAACGGGCACGTTCACGAAGCGGGCGCCGGCGAGATCAAGCCGGAGGCAAAGGTCGTAGTCCTGCGCGCCATCGAAATCCGGACGCAGACCCGCGGTCTTCTGCCACAGCGATCGGTGGACGAGGAGGGCGTGGCAGATCCAGTTGATGAAGATGTAGGGGAAAACCGGTGCGTCGGGCTTGCGTAGCGAGCTCGTGATGATCGTTTGGTCGCGTTCGTTGATCTTGAATTCGTCGCAGTAGAGGACGGTGGTTTCGGGGCTCGCGGCGCTTCGGAGCGTTTGCTCGTAGCGAAAGAGAAGGTCCGGCCGGATCCAATCGTCGTGATCCATGAGGAGCAAGAATTCGTGGCGGGCCTCGGCGGCCAGGCGGTTCGTCTTGCGCGAAATCCCGCCCCCTTGGGAACGGTCACATTCTATGACGCGGATGCGTTCGGCTTCCTGCGGCCGGGCGCGTCGGAGCTCGGCCACGACTTCGACCACGGCTTCGGGTTGCGGCCCGTCGAAGCCCACGAGGATCTCGAAGCGGGGCGAGGTCTGGTCGAGCATGGACTCGAGGGCTTTGCGGAAGAAGTCCGGGCGGGGCTTGTAGACGGGCACCAGAATCGAAAAGCCGAAGCGGTCGTCCCGGGCCATGTTGGCGTGCAGGCCGAGGGAAATGGCGCGCAGCTTACGCAGGCGTGGGTGCTGCAGGTCGCCCATGCCTTCGGTCATGTCGGTGAAGTTTTCGATGAACTTGGCGGCGTGCTTTTGAAAGCACATGATGAAGATCTTCATGTAGCTCATGAACTGCCGTTCGCGGATGCCTCGGAAGAGCCGCAGGATGATCCGTTTGAGGTAGGCGAGGTTCACGTGGATGAAGGCCTTCAGGATCCGAAAACGGGCTTGGACGCGGACTTTGGATTCCCGGAATCTTTGGAGCTTCACCGAAGAGGATTTAGACGGCGGCGTTCGCAGTGACAATAGACGGGGGTTTGATAAACGAGGGGGGCTTGAGTAGAGAAGCCCTATGGGAATTGAGGCTTGTGAAGTCGTTCGCCTGCCGAAGATTTCGGACCCGCGCGGGAATCTGACTTTCATCGAAAGCGGTCAATCCCCGATCCCCTTCGATATCCGCCGGGTTTATTACCTCTACGACGTCCCGGGCGGGGAAGCCCGTGGTGGCCACGCCCATAGAAAACTTCAACAGCTCATCATCGCCGCCAATGGCAGCTTCGACGTCGTGTTGGACGACGGTTTTCAACGTAAAACGGTGACGCTTAATAAGAGCTACGAAGGTCTCCTCGTGTCGACGATGGTTTGGCGGGAGCTCGTGAATTTTTCCTCGGGCTCGGTCTGTCTGGTCCTCGCATCGGAGCACTACGACGAAAGCGACTATTATCGGAACTACGATGATTTCCGCGGCGTCGTGGCTTCGAAAAAATAGGAGAACCTGTGCTTACGAAAGTGCCTTTCCTCGATTTGCTCAGTACCTACACGGAACTGAAAGGAGAGTGCGACGAAGCTTCTCTCCGAGTCCTGGGGGGCGGTTGGTACATCATGGGTCGCGAGCTCGAAGCCTTCGAGGCGGAGTTCGCGCAGTATTGCGGGACGACTCACTGTCTCGGCGTGGCGAATGGCCTGGATGCCCTGAAAATGGCGCTCTTGGCGCTCGGCGTGGGCAGAGGCGACGAGGTCATCGTGCCGGCCAATACCTTTATCGCCACCTGGTTGGCCGTTTCGGACGTGGGCGCGATCCCGGTCGCGGTCGACGTGGATCCCCAGGATCTTCAGATGTCGGCGGCCGGTTTTGAGGCGGCAATCACGCCCAAGACCCGGGCCGTCATCCCGGTTCACTTGTACGGTCACATGGGAGACTTGCCGGCCCTCGTTCAGGTCGCTCGTAAGCACGGAATCAAGGTCATCGAAGACGCCGCCCAAGCGCACGGCTCGGCCGTGGACGGGAAACGCGCGGGCGCCTTCGGCGATTGCGCCGCCTTCAGCTTCTATCCGGGCAAGAACCTGGGCGCTTTCGGGGATGGCGGAGCGATTTGCACGAATGACCGCGAGGTTTTCGAACGCATCCAGAAGCTGCGTAACTACGGATCCTCGAAAAAGTACCACCACGATTTGAAGGGCTTCAATTCGAGGCTCGATGAGTTCCAAGCGGCTTTCCTGAGGGTCAAGCTCAAGCACTTGGATGAGTGGAACCTGCGCCGTCAGCGCTTGGCGGATCTCTATTCGAAGGCTTTCGCCGGAAACCCCGTTATCCGCTGCGTGAAGCTGCGCCCGGGCGTTCAGAGCTCTTGGCACCTCTTTACCGTCCAGGTTCCGCGTCGAGACGAAGTCCAAGCTGAGCTGGCCAAGCGTGGCATCCAGACGCTAATCCACTATCCGATCCCCTGCCACCTTGCGAAAGCCTACGAAGATCTTGGCTATCGTCAAGGAAGCTTTCCGGTGACGGAAGAGTCGGCCGCGACGCTTTTGAGTCTGCCGATCGGACCGCACCTTTCGGAAGCGGACGCGCGCGTCGTTGCCGCAGCCCTTCAGGAGACCGTAGGGTCTTTGGCGCGATGAGGCTGTTGTTCCTTTCGGATAACTACATGGAATCCAACTCGCGGTTGGATCCTTTCCGACAGGAACTTCTTTCGGAACTGGCGCGTCGAAGCGAAGAATTTCTCTTCGTCCAGACGACGGACTTCATGAACTGGGAGGGCGAGTTCCGATCGCCCCAGGATAAAGGCCGCGTGTTGGCCGCGATCCGGGATTTCGCGCCGGAAGCCGTCGTTTCGCTCAATGGGGCCGGACTCGTAGGGGCCGTGCGAAGCGAGTTCTCGACGAACGTCCAAGTCCATTATTGGTACATCGACAATCCGGGCCGCTTTCCGGCTTCGCTCCGTCAGTTCAAGTCGACGGACCGGATCTTCTGCGCGACGCGCTTCATGATCGAGCAGGTTTGCGCGCTCCACCCTGATTTGGGCGCCGGCCAACTTCATTACCTTCCCTTTTGTTGTGATCCCGCTTTGTTCGAATGTCCCACGCCGGCTCCCCTTAAGGTTTGCGACGTTTCCTTCGTGGGGACGCTGTGGGAACCGTCGGGCTTTCAGAGTTTGCTCCGCCAGGTCGCGAAGAACGATCAAGATCTCGTCGCTTTCCTGAATATCGTGGAAGCCTACGAACAAGATGACATGCGGGATGTCGTGGCCGATGTCGGAAGCCGCTTTGGGCCCGTGCTTGACCCCCGTGAAATTTTGAACGCGATCGATGACTTTCTTTCGACGCGCAAGCGTCTCGAGGTTTTGTCCGCGCTGTCGGATCTCGACCTTCGTATCCACGGGACCCGTTGGAGTTGGATGAATCTGGCCCCGGTCTTTAGTCCCCGCTTGATGTCGCGCTTTCGTCTCGCGCCCATCGGTAAGAGAGAGGAACTCGCTAAACTTTACCAGGGGTCGCGCCCTTGCATCAGCATCGCGCACCACCAGGCCAAGAGCGGATTTCCGATCCGGA
>DDRA01000018.1:19992-20328 GCA_002343545.1 Bacteriovoracaceae bacterium UBA2428 | reverse complement strand
TTCCGAGCGGAACTCGAAGCCCAAGCCCAGCTGAGAAGCTACTTCGAAGGTGACTCAGATCGCGCCGTCAACGGAGGATACCGGTCGGTCGAGAAGCTAACCCGGGCCTACCTCGAGTTGAGCGGGGCGGCGGCCTTGGTGTTCATCGACAATGGCGGGAAGCCTTACGTGCGCTACTTCCATAACAATTTGCTCGGCGCCGTATCCCTTGAATTTCTGACCTCGCAAGCCCAAAAGGCGAGCGCTTACTGCTCCCGTTGGCTCAAAACGGATGGCCAAGGCGGCTGGTTACGCTA
Source organism: Bacteriovoracaceae bacterium UBA2428 (assembly GCA_002343545.1). Taxonomy (GTDB): domain Bacteria; phylum Bdellovibrionota; class UBA2428; order UBA2428; family UBA2428; genus UBA2428. The sequence goes on along the minus strand of DDRA01000018.1, from coordinate 20,032 downwards.
GCTTTCACTCGCTAGCGAGAAGGCGTCAGGTTCCTTTTGG
>DDRA01000018.1:2291-19860 GCA_002343545.1 Bacteriovoracaceae bacterium UBA2428 | reverse complement strand
GTCAGGTTCCTTTTGGTTCAGCAGGCGCGTCAAATGACGCAGCCGCTGAACCAAAAGGAACCTGACGCCTATTCACACGGAGATTTTTCGCGGAGGTGCTTGAGAAAAATCTCGTGGCGCGCCGATTGGGGGCGCGCCACGGCCCAATAGCGGCCCAGGGCCTCGAGGAAACTTCGCGACTTGTTCAACCGAGTGACCTGGAGGTTCACGATGAACACCCCGCAACTCAAGTTTCGGTAGGCGTTCAGAATGCTCCGCTCGCTCGACCCCAAAAAACTCCCGCGCGCGACCTTCGTCGCGTTCCGCACGAGGTCCGACTGAAAAAGCGAGCGATCCGCTTCGAAGTCGAAGGCACACGCGCGATCCGCGCGATCGTCCAGCTTCGAAAAACTCGCGCGGTCCTGGTAACTCAGCTGCAGCAGTCCCTCGGAACGCACGCCCCTTCCCGTCACCGGGTCGGTTCCCAAGCTAGGTTCGGAGTAACTAACCGTCCGACGGAAGTCCGTCTCGGCCCCCGCAAGCGCGTAGACGACGGCCACGAAAAAATCGCGTCGTTTATCCGCGCCAAGCGAAGCGAAATTTGAACAAATGTCCGACGTCCGGTCGGCGTCGATCTTGAGAAGCTCCGGATAGTCGGCGAGGGATTCCCGCACGTGGGATTCGTAGGCGGCTTCCCAACCCGTCTCGGGATGGGGACGAGTCTCGATGGGACCCGGATCTTGACCGCACGAAACGAGTATGGGCATCGCGACGGCCCAACGCCAACTTCGCCGCGACATCGTCATGGACTCATTTTAGCGGGAAGGCGGCGACGGCGCCGCCAAAGAATCGTCGACTCCGAGAACGAGCAAACGGAGCCCACCGATCCTTAGTCGGCGGACTCCGCACGGAAGTTTTTCTATCCTCGGCGACCTTACTCGGCGGCCACGGCCTTCGCCGCCTTGCCTTCTTCTTCGTGGATCGCGTCGATGTTACGCTCGTATTCCTTCAGCTTGAGCTGGAGCCGCGAAACCTCGCCGTCGATGCGGTCGATACCGGCCTTGACGACGCCTTCTTGCTCACGAAGGACCCGAGCTTCTTCGGACTCGAGAGCGGCGGCCAACTGCGCGAGCTCGCCCGCGATTTCCGCTTGGCTGGACAGCAACTTGGCCCGTTGCTGCATGGAATCCACGATCATTCGGTTAGCTTCGACTTTGAAACCCTGCAGCCTCTGAAGCCCCTCTTGGCGTCGACGAGACGCTTCATCCTTCGCCGCTTGCGCCTTCTCCGCCGCAACTTTCTGAGCTTCCTCGGCTCGCCGAGCTTCTTCCGCGGCGGCCGCTTCCGCGCGACGCATCGCCTCGAGCGCCTTCGGGTTCGGGTTGGAGCTCAAAGTCAGCGAGCAATCCCAGAGGAAGCCGTCTTTATCGAAGCCTTCGATGTCGGAACCCAGTCTTTGGCTGTAGACACGGTCGGCGGGCGTATACAACGTCCCCTGTTTTTCGTGAACCGAAACACGCCTGACCGCCACCAGGTTGCCCCGGTCGGCGCAATCTTGAATCGAGTCCTGCAGTTCACGCAGATAAGCTTGCACGAGCGTCACGTCGAACTGGGGGCTGATGGGGTTAAAGAGCTGAAGCGTTTGGCCGTCGGCTTGGGTCACATTCAGCTCGATGCCGTGGTGCTCGAAGCCGGGGCCATAGCGATCGTGCCCGCTGTACGGAGAACTTCAGCGCGGAAGCCTCGTAGCGTCCCGTACGAGGATCGCTCGCCTCCTCTTTGGCGACGACGCCCTTGCGGTGAAGTTCGAGCTCGAGTTTGCCGCTATAACCGAAGCTCCAATCCTTCGGCGCGGCTTGCGCGACGCCCATCGAGAAGAAGCCAAGACCGAGCCAAAACGCTTGATTGAATTTGATCATCTAAGTTCTCCCACGAGTCCCATCCCCTAGAAACTCTTCTTGAAGAGTCGTGTTGCAACTCACGTACCCGCTTTGCTTCGCGCCAAGCCCTCGAAACCTCGGCCACGTCCCAGGCTCGGAGCGACGAACTTTCAGACGACTCTATGAATCTCGGGCGTTACGTAGATTCCGGTACATTCCCCCCGCTTTAACCCAAGCTTCACAAAGACCTTCGGGGTGTGGTCGCCCCGCCCGAGCGTCGGGGTCCGCGCACCCCAAGAAAACCGCTTAACTCCGCGGAAGCACGAGTGGCACGCGCCTTGGAATACGTAGGGTGTGGAACGTAAACGGGACCGAAAAGGAGGGACCCCTATGAGGATCGTGAAGACGACCCAAGGCCCGCAGGATCTTCAAGCTCGGATCGTGGAACTGGAAGCGGAAGTCGAGAAGTTGCGGAAGTTGACCGAGCGGGATGATTTGACCGGGTGTCTGCGGCGAGACGCGTTTCTTACCCTTCTTGAACGTCGGCGAAGCTTCGGATTTCTCCCCAAAACCACCACGCTCGCCGTCGTCGACATCGATCACTTCAAACGGGTCAACGACACCTACGGCCACGCGGCCGGGGACCAGGTTCTGGTCCAGGTGTCGCGGGCCTTGGGTGATCACGCTCCCGAGGGGTCCCTCATCTGTCGCATGGGCGGCGAAGAGTTCGTCATCGTGATGATGATGAAGCCCGAGGAGGCGCAAGCCGAACTCGAGAAGCTCCGCCGGCACCTTCAGGGCATGAACATCCTGACCCCGGAAGGTCAGATGATTCAGATCACCGCGAGCTTCGGCGCGGTCGCATGGAACAGCGACCGACCGCTGCGGGAGGCTTCGATCACGGCGGATCTCGCGCTGTACGAAGCCAAGAAGCAAGGTCGCAACCAGGTCCGGATGGCCTCTTAAGCCGACGAACGCGGGGTTTCCGAAAACCCCCGGGCGCGGCGACGCAAGGATTAGCGTCTCGACCAAGCGCTTCGTCCTTCCCAAGGACGAACGAAATTCTCGAAGGGGGGCTGACACTCTTCCCCAAAACCACCCCCGCGAAAGCGGGGCAGCCCCCGCCTCCGCGGCCGGGTCGGACAGGAAGTCCGGCCCGGCCCGAGGTCTTTCAAAAAGCAAAGGCCCCGCCGGCGCGATGCCGACGAGGCCTTCGGGGCTTCAAAAAAAACGAAACCGGAGCTTAGACGCGGACTTTGAGCACTTCCACGATGACGTAGAAGAAGGCCCAGAGAACGAGGCCCGAGACGATCGTGCTCTTGACCGTCTTCAGGATGCCGAGCAGCTTGCCGCGGATCGCTTGGAACTGGAAGAACGCGTATACGAGGATCGCGAGGCCGAAGAGCGGCCAGAAGAGCGCCGAGGTCGAGTCATGGCCGGAAGGACGGTGCGCCGCCCAGACCATGAAGAAGAGCATCGGGATCGAGAAGAGCGTGTTCGTGCGCGAAGCGGCCGCGGCGCGCGCGGCTTTGTTCGCGGCTTCCGGGTTGGCCGGCTTGCCTTCGGCGACGTCCTTCGCGTTCTTGATGACGACCTTCTGCGCGGGCCAGATGATGCACCAGACGTTCATGTACATCGTGAAGCCCAGGAGCATGCCGAGCGTAATGAGCATGCCGCCGCCCGTGCCCATAAAGTCGCCGCCACGCATGGAGTCGGCATACTTGTACCAGAAGAGGGCCAGACCCGAGATGAAGGTGGCCTTGGCGGCCCAGCGGAACCACCACATCGCGCGGGGCAGGAGCTTGGTAAGAATTTCGGGCTTCGCCGTGGCGGCCGCTTCGGCCATGAAGGGCGTCTGCATGAAGTTGAAGTAGTAAAGGGTTCCGATCCAAACGACCCCGAACCAAATGTGGAGGAGACGGTAGAGCGTCTCGTCGGCAAACAGGTCAAACATCACTAAACCTCCTGAAACTCAATTTTAAGCGCGCGAGCTTCCGACCTTCGGCCGGCCTCGCATCGCCCCACAGCGTAGCACCGGCCCCGGAACGAAGAAACCCCGCGAGCGGCCTTCCGGCCGATTCGCGGGGCATCCGATTGGGCGTTGGCCATTAAAATGACCAAAACGGCCTTAAAGCGGGCAGCTTACTTGGGCTCGAGGAGCATCTTCTCGACTTCTTCGATGTGCTCTTGCTCTTCGCGCACGAGGGAACGGACGAGTTCCTCGAGGGCGATGTCGCCTTCGCAGTTCGGCAGTAGTTCGACGTACATCGCGAGGGCCTTGCGCTCGAATTCGAGGCTCTCCTTGAGGATCTCGACGACGTTGTGGGTCTTCGTCTCGGGAACCGTGCGGACCTTGAGCGAAGGGTGGCCGCCGAGCGACGACATCTTCTCGCCGATCTGCACGGCGTGATCCATGCTCTCGTTGGCTTGGTCGCGGAACCACTTCACGATCGGGATGCGGCCCGTGCCGCGCACCATGAAGGAATAATGCAGGTAGCGCACGACCCCGGAGAGCTCGCTCTCGAGGATTTCGTTCATTCGCTCCAAGAGGACCTTGTTGTTTTTGCTTTTGCTCATGGCGACTCCTTCTGCTGGCCCCCATGTTGACAGACTTATCCCGCATCCACCACCCTAGTCGTCGCAAAGCTATGCGGCATCGCTTCCTGGATCTGAGACGAAATCTTCTTTTGACGATCGCGGGCGTGACCTTGTTGGCCTGCCTCGCGACGTTGCCACAGATCCTCCGCCGCGGACCGAACGTCGTCACGCGAACCTACGAAGTCGCGGCCGAGCGTCTGCGCATGGGCGAGAATCCCTACGCCGAACCGCCCGCGGGCGCGGATCGCTTCAAGTACGCCCCCGCCTTCGCGCTCGCCTACGACTTCCTGCCGGAGCCGACCGCGCTACGGCTTTCGATTTGGACGGCGTTCAACGCCTTCGCCCTCTGCGCGGCGCTCGTGTTTTGGGTCAGCGCGCTCGGCCTCGGCGGAGCTTGGAGCGTCGCCGCGATCGCGCTCGCCCTGCTCGAGCTCGACATCTCGCTCCGTTACCAACAATGCAACGGGCTTTTGGCCGGCTTCCTTTGGCTGGGCGCGCTCGCGTTCCACGCGCGTCGCGGGGAACGCGCGGGGGCTTGGTGGAGCTTGGGCTTCGCCGTGAAAGTTTTGCCGGCGGCCTTCTTGGGCGCGGCGCTCTGGCCTTTTCGCCCGCGGACCTGGACGGTCTTCTTCGCGACGGCGGCCGTGCTTTTCTTCGTCGTCGTTCCGTTCGTGCCGACGGGGTTTCGCGGCGTGGCGGATCTCCACCTGGAATGGGGCCAGGCCCTCGCGCGCGACCTCGGACGCAGCGAGCTCCTGGACGCCTACACCCTGCTGCGCAAAGCCGGCCACCCGACCCTCGCGCGCGCCGCTCAGCTCGGGATCGCGCTCGTCACGGCTCTCGCCTTCGTGGGGGAGACCCGCGCGGCCGCGCGCGGGCACCGGGCGCCGCGACCGGAACTTTGGGCGCTCGGCGCCGCGGCCCTGCTGCTTTTGAGCAGCGGCTCGGAATCGCCGACCTTCGTGCTACTCGCCCCGGCCTACGCCGTCCTCTTGGCGCGTCCCGAGCGTTGGCTCCGTTGGGGTGGCCTCTTGGCCGCTTTTTTTGGCACCGTGGTCTACACCGACCTTTGGCCGAAGGCCTTCCGCTTCGCCTGGCAAACAGAATATCTCTCGAAGCCCGGCGCGGCCTTTCTAGTCTGGATCCTTTGTGTCATGGTTCTCGGATCGAGCTATGAGCGTTTCGCCGGGAAAAACTCGCCGCAAGTTTGAGGAAGAGAAACGGTACAACCGTCTCTTCGCGAAGGCGGGGCGCTTTCCCTTCCGCATCGTCCTGGACGGGCTCAAGGCGACTTACAACGTCGGCAAGATCTTCCGTTCGGCGCAGGCCTTCGGAGCCGCCGGCGTGGATCTGATCGGGATCTCGCAGTTCAATCCCTACCCCGCGCAGGGCGCCTTTCGTTACGTCCCGGCGCGTTTTCTCGCGAGCTTCGAAGAGGCCCACGCCGCGCTCACCACCGAAGGCTTTACGATCTTCGCCCTTTTGCCTCCGGGCCCGGGCCAAGCCGGCGCGACCGACCTGGGCGTGCTCGAGCTGCCGGAGAAGTCCGCCTTCGTGCTCGGCCACGAGGAGCACGGCGTGAGCTTCCGTCCCGAGGATTTTCCCGACGTGCGTCCGCTCGCCATCCCCATGTTCGGAGCCGTGCAGAGCTTGAACGTGAGCGTCGCCGCCTCCGTCGTCATGTTCGAGTACACGCGCCAACACGGCCGGAAGGGAGCGACCCCTTGAAAATCTCGACGTCCGCTTGGGCGCGGATCGAAGTCGTCGTCTTCGCCCTGCTCGTGCTCAGCCGCCTCTGGATCGCCTTCGGTTGGGGCCCCTACATTTCGGATTTGCTCATCTACCACCACTCCGCCATCCAGGGCTTGGAAGTCGGTCGCTTCGCGTACCGCGACTATTTCTTTCCTTACCCCCCGGCCGCGCTGCTCTTCACCTCGCCGCCGGCCTGGGGCGACCCCTCCTTCGAAAGTTACCGCGTCGCCTACCACGTTCTTTTTCTCGCGGTGGACGGGCTCATCCTTTGGCTCATGGCCCGCGTCGCCCGGCTCGACCTCGGCCTCGCGGCGCGCGGCCGAGCCGTCGCCTGGGGACTCTACGCCGCGTTCGGACTTCTCCAGGGGCACCTGCTCTACGACCGCCTCGATTTGCTCATGGCGCTCGGCGCGCTCCTTTCCGTCGAGGCCTTTCGCGCGGGCCGCGGGAAGCTTCGTCTCTTCACATGGAACTTCTTCTTTCTCGTCAAGCTGCTCCCGCTCTTCTGGGCGCCGTGGAGCGTGGCCTTCGACGAGCCCGGGCCGAAGGGTTCGCGACTGCCCGCCGTCTTTGAGCGCGCCGCGAAGGTCGTGCTCGCCTTCGTGCCTTCCGTCGTGATCTTGCTGTTTTTCGTTTTGCTTTCGGGCGGCGCCCTCGTGTCGAGCCTCGGGGATCACGGCGAGCGAAGCATCCAAATCGAAGCGACTTGGGCCTCGCTCCTCTTCCTGCCCAAGCTCTTCGGCGCACCGGGCGTCGAGATCATCCACAAATGGGGCGCGCTGCACATCGCCCCGCACTCCATCCCCGGAGTCGTCGATTTTCTCTCGCGCTGGCTCGGCTGGATCGCGCTCGGCGCCGCCTTCGCCTGGCTCCACCTCAAAGGATTTCGACGTCTCGAGTCGATGCCGGCCCGCGAGCGCGCGGAGCTTCACGCCAAAGGGATTTTGCTGATCTTGCTCTGGCTCGTGACGGGCCAGCGAGTTTTCTCTCCCCAATTTTTGCTTTGGATCGCTCCCCTGCTCGCGCTTTTCGTGGCGCGGCGTCGCTCCCTTTGGCTCGCGAGCTTCGCGCTGCTGGCCTACGGCACGACGTATTGGGGCTTCGATTTGCGTTACGCCCAATTCATCAACGGCGATCTCTTCACGACGGGAATCTTCGTCGTGCGGAATCTGGCCGTGGCGCTGATGACGCTTTGGTTTGCGCGCGACGTCGCGCGAAGCTTCGCGCCGGTTGCGAGAAAAGGCGACGCGTCCTAGAACGTTCGCGTGATCGAAGCTTACGGCGCCTTGCTTGCTCCCCTCGCGGCCTTCGTGGCCGTGCTCATGGCCCCGGCCCGCTGGGGCCGCCGGCTTCTTTGGGCCCTGGCCGCCGCCGCCGGAGCCTCCTTCGTCGCGCTTTGGCGCTTGCGCGCCGAGGCTCAGGCCGCGGCCCATGCCTGGCGCCTGCCCTGGATCGAGTCGCTCGGGCTCGACTTCGTCGTCACGATCGACCCACTTTCGATCCTTTACGGACTCACGGTCTCGGGCGTCGGGTTCGCGATCGCGCTCTACGCGATCGACTACTTCGCCCACGACAAACGACCGCTCAAGACTTTCAGCCTCTCGCTCATCGCTTTCATGGGGGCCATGCTGGGCACCGTCCTCGCGGGGAACCTGCTGCAGCTTTTTCTCTTCTGGGAGCTCACGAGCGTCGCTTCCTTCCTGCTGATCGGCTTCGATTTCCGACGGGCCGAGGCGCGCCGCGGCGCCCGGCTCGCCTTCGTCGTGACTTCGGTGACCGGGCTCTGCCTGCTCGCGGGCATCCTCTTGCTCGGCCTCGGGGTCGGCAGCTTCGAGATCGGCGAGCTCCTCGACATGGGCCCGCAAGTTTGGAACGGCTTGCCTTACCCGACCGCGACGCTCGCGCTGCTCCTGATCGGGGCCTTCGGCAAGTCCGCGCAGATTCCCTTCTTCTTCTGGTTGCCCCGCGCGATGTCAGCGCCGACTCCCGTAAGCGCCTACCTCCACTCGGCTACGATGGTGAAGCTCGGCATCTTTCTTTTGGCCCGCCTCTCCCCCGTGCTCGCGGGCGCGCCGGATTTCACGCCGATCCTCGTGACGATCGGAGGCTCGACGCTCCTGCTCGGCGCGATCGCGGCGCTCTTCGCGCAGGACCTTAAGGCCATCCTCGCTTACTCGACGATCTCGCACCTGGGATGGCTCGTCGCCTACTACGGCATCGCTCCCTCGATCGGGGCCCACGCCGACGACGTTCAACTCCTGGCGCACGTCCTCTACAAGGCCCCCCTCTTCATGGTCGCGGGCTACCTCGAGCATCTCACCGGCACGCGGGATCTCCGACGACTCGGTGGACTCTTGCCCAAGGCGCCCCTGGCCGCCCTCATCACGCTCATCGCTTGCGCCTCGCTCGTGGCGCTGCCCGGTAGCTTGGGCTTCGTCGCCAAGGAGCTCTTGACGACGCCCCTCAAAGGACTTTGGCCGGCACCTTGGGCCTCGGCCCTGCTCGTCGCCCTTCTCGTCGCGGGCGCGCTCAAGGTCGCCCTCGCCGGACGTCTCCTGGGCGGAATCTTCGGCGGCGAGGAGCGCGATCCGGCTGACCCGACCCACGCCTCGGCGACGGGCCTGCTCCCGGCCTTGGCGATCGCGCTCGCCGGTCTCGCCTACGGGCTGCTCACGCCGCAAGCTCCCTCCCCCTTCGCGGGCTGGCAGACGACGCTCGGGATTTTCGTCGTGGGCGCGATCCTCTACCGCTTGGCGGGCGGCGCCCGCGGCTTTCACCGCTGGCACGCCCCCGCGTCGCTCGATCTCGCGCGGCCGGTCGACGCCGCGCTCGACGCTTTTCCCAAGTTCTGCGCGCGCCTCGTCGCCTGGGCGCAGAACGACCGTCCCCAGCTCTTTCTCCCCCTCGTCGCGACGAGCTTCGTGGCCTTCTTGCTCTGGCGCCTGCTCCCCTTCGTCGATTCGAGCTTCGTACCGGGCATCGCCTGGGGATCGGCGGACCGTATCGCGATCGCGCTGCTGCTCGCGGCTTCGGCCTTCGCGCCCCTTTTTGCGCGCGGCAACCTCGCGCGGATCGTCGTTTTGTCGATCAGCGGCTTTCTCCTCGTGACCTACTTCGTGGTTTACCGGGCGCCGGATCTCGCCATGACCCAACTGCTCATCGAAGCGGTGAGTTTTCTGCTCGTGCTTTATCTGCTGGGTCGGCTCGGAGAACGCGATCCCCGGATTCCCGGCTTCGAGGCGATCGGACGCGTGGGGCGCGCGGCGCGGGCCGGACTCGCCGCGGCCTTCGGTCTCGTCATGGCCTTCCTGTCGCTCGTCATGGTGAACGGCCAGACGCCGGAGCGGCTCGGGCGTTTCTTCCTCGCGAGCTCGCTCCCGGACGCCCACGGCGCTAACGCCGTCAATACGATCCTCGTGGACTACCGCGGCTTCGATACGCTCGGCGAGATTTCGGTTCTCGCCATCGCCGGGCTCGGTATCTTCGCGCTCTGGAATCGCTCGTTGGCCGCGCCGATCCGTCGGCGTCTCAGCGAGTCCGCCCTCTTGCGCGGGGTCGCCGGCCTCGCGGTGGCCGTGACCTTCCTCATCGCGGCCTTCTTGCATTGGCGCGGGCACAACGACCCGGGCGGCGGCTTCATCGCGGGGCTCGTGGCCGCCCTGGGGCTCGTGCTCTACGCCGCGGCCCGTGGGGTTCCGGCCGCGCGCCGCTTCTTCTCGATTCCGCCCGAAGTCCTTTGCGTGGTCGGCCTCGCGCTCGCCTGGTTGACGGCGGCCGCTCCGCTCATCTTCGGCGCGGCTTTCTTCGAACATTTCATGGGCCCCTACGGTCTGGGCACGGCGCTCGCCTTCGACACCGGCGTCTTCTGCGTCGTCGTGGGACTCGGCACGCGCATCGGCTGGGCCCTCCTGAATCCGAGCGAGGAGGCCGAAGATGGATCAGTTTGAGTCGGTGCTCGCCGTGGGCGCCCTTTTCGGCGCCGGGCTCTGGTTCCTGCTCGACGGGCGCGCGCTGCGCGCCGTGATCGGCGTCATCCTGCTTTCGAACGCGACGAATCTCTTTTTGCTCATGAGCTCGGGCGACCCGAGCGGCCGCGCGCCGCCGATCCTCGGTCCGGCGAACGTCGATCCGGTCGATCCGTTGCCGCAGGCCCTCATCCTGACGGCCATCGTGATCGGCTTCGGCGTCCTGGCCTTTCTCGTCGTATTGCTGGCCCGCAACGTCGAGGACGAGCGTCACCCTCCGGAGTCTTCGCATGGCGGCTAACATCCTTTCGCTTTTCGTGCTGATGCCCCTCTTCGGCGCCATTTTGACGATGGGCCTGGGCGAGCCGTCGCGCTTCCGGCGCGTTCTTTCGCTGCTCGTGCAGGGACTCGTCGTGGCGCTTTCCGTCTTCACGTTGCGCGAGGTCCTGCTGCACGGGCCGATCGTGCTCGCGGTCGGCAATTGGATCCTGCCCTTCGGGATTTCGCTCACGGCCGACGCCCTTGGCGTCGCCTTCGTCGCGACGGCCCACGTCGTCGCCTTCGGGATCCTGCTCCAGGAGTGCCTCGTCCGCTCGCACCACGCCGAACCCCGCGCGCTCTTTCCGCTGCTGCACTTCATGACGATGGGCGCGAGCCTCGCCTTTCTGACGGGAGACTTCTTCAACCTCTTCGTCGCCTTCGAGATCCTGCTCGTCTCGTCCTACGCCCTCCTCGGGCTCGAGCCCGCGGGCCGTCGCGCGCGCGAGGCCTTCCCCTATCTCCTGCTCAACATCTTCGGGAGCGCGCTCTTTTTGGTGGCGGCGGCCTTCGCCTACTCGACCTACGGCACGCTCAACTTCGTCGACCTCGGCACGCGAATTTCGCTGTCGGCCGACGAAGACCGCAAGCGACTTTTCGGCGCGCTCTGCCTAACCGTGTTCGGCCTCAAGGCCGGCCTCGTTCCGCTCCACTTCTGGTTGCCGCGCGCTTACCCGATCCTGCGCCCGACCGTGGCGGCCCTCTTCGCGGCCATCCTCACGAAGGTCGGCGTCTACGCCCTTCTGAGGATCGGCACGAACGTCGCGAATTTCGAAACGCTCGGCATCGATCGGGTCCTCGTCGTGGGCGGCGTCTTGACGCTCGTCTTCGGCGGCCTGGGCGCCTTGTCGCGCTCGAACGTGCGCGGCATCCTGGCCTTCCACATCGTGGCCCAGGTCGGTTACATGCTGCTCGGGCTGGGACTCGGCGGACCGCTCGCGCTGACGGGCGTCGTGCTCTTCGCCCTCCACAATATGATCGTCAAACCCGGACTCTTCCTCGTGGGCGGCGTCGCGCTCGACGCGCAAGGCAGCGACGAGCTCGCGCGCAGCGGCGGCCTGCTCGCGGTGGCGCCCTCGCTCGCCGGCATCTTCCTCGTGCTCGCCCTCTCGCTGAGCGGCTTTCCCCCGCTCAGCGGTTTTTGGTCCAAGTACGTGCTGCTCAACGGCGCGCTCGCGCAAGGGACGCTGACCGAGTTCGCCTTTCTGCTGCTCGGCGGCCTCCTGACCTTACTCAGCATGATCAAGATCTGGGCCGGCGTCTTTTGGCCGCACGGGGATGCGACGCCCGAGCTGCGCCACCGGATTTCTCGGCGCACGCTCGTCGTGCCGATGCTCCTCGCGGGGCTGAGCGTCCTGCTCGGACTCGGACTGGGTGACTTCGTGGGCGTGGCCGAGACGACCGTCGACCAGGCGCAGAACCACGACGAACTGCGCGTCCGCGGCGAAAGCGTGGGCGAGAAAGGACGACCCTGATGCTGCGCCGAATTTTTGCCTTTCTGGCTTGGGTCCCGCTCTACGTCTTCGAACTCGTCAAGGCGAACGTCGCGCTGGCCAAGGTCATCTTGTTCGTGCCCAACTCGAAGCTGCGCCCGAACTTCTTCGACCTGGACGTCTCGGATCTTTCGCGTTTCGAAACGCTCATGCTTTCGCACCTCATCACGCTCACGCCGGGCACGACCTCGGCCGAGCTTTCCGACGACGCGACGACCCTCGTCGTCCACGCCATCGACATCGACAGCGTCGAAGCCGTGCGCGCCGACATCCAAAGGCACCTGAAAGGACCGCTCCTGCGATGGACACGCTCCTGAACCTTTCGCACATGCTCGTGGGCGCGGCCCTCGCGGCGCTCTTCGCCGCGGGAACGTGGCGTCTCCTGCGGGGTCCCTCTCCGCTCGACCGCATCCTGGGCTTTGACGCCGCGGCCCTCGCGCTCGTCGGCTACATGACATCCGAGTCGATTCGCCTGCGCCGAAGCGACTTCTTCGAGCTCATTCTGCTCTTCACGCTCTTCGGATTCCTCGGCACGACCTGGCTCGTGCTCTACCTGTGGCACCATCCCCGCCCAACCCCGACGGAGGACGCGCCGTGAGCGATCTTCTCATCCTCGGCCTGAATCTCTTGGGGGCGCTCTTGCTGGGGCTCGCGGCTTTCGGGATCGCGCGGCTTCCCGACGTGCTCTGCCGCGCGCACGCGCTCACGAAGGCCGCGACGTTGGGGCTCGCGTGCCTGCTCGGGGCGATGGCTTTCGCCCTGGGGACGGTCGAGGCCGGATTCAAGGCGACGCTCGCGCTCGCGCTCCAGTTCCTCACGATCCCGCTCTCGGGACACCTCATCGCGCGGCTCGCCTACCGACGGGACATCCGCCGCCACGGCCATCCGCGCGCCTGAGCGGCGGAAGGCTTATTTCTTCAGGACGACCTCTTCGCGCAGAACCTTCTTCGAGAAGAGGAAGACGAGGAAGCCGACGATCAGGAAGTCCAAGCTCGCCGCCATGACCGCGCCAACGCCGAACTTCGCGCCCGCGATCTCGAAGCCCAGGGTGCGCCAGTCGCCGCTCGGCAAAACGATGCCCACGAAGGGCATGACGAGCTCCTTCACGATCGCGTTCACGAGCTCATTGGCCTTGCCGCCGATGAGAACCGCGATCGCGAGTCCGATCACGCCGTAAAGTTTCAGGAAATTCAGGAATTCTTTGAACATGCCTCGGACTTAGCCCACCGCATCTGCGAATCAAGCGGAAGGGTGCTAGAAGAATGCCCATGCGCTTGCTTCCCGGTTTTTTTGCGGCCCTTTCGCTCACGGCGTGCGGCTTTGCGCCCCCTCCGCCCGGGCTGCCGCACTTGGACTTGGAAATGGAGGGCGCCGAGTACCGGGGCGTCCTGCTCCGCCGGGGTCTCGAAGTCGAGCTCGACCCCATCGCGGCGGCCACGGCCATCGACCGTCTCATCGCGATCGGAACGCGCAACCTGGAATGGCTGGCGCACATCAACGCCGACCTCCCCCCCGAGCAGCGCATCCGCTTTACCCGCTTCGACGAAGCCCGCGGTATCCCCATCGAGAGCCCGCGTATCTACGGCCCCTCGACCTTCGTCACGGACCTCGCCGCGCTCGAAGGCGAGATGCCACCGGCCATGGCCGCCGTCCTGCTGAGGGGCGCGGCCTTCACGCGTCGGCCGCCGATCGAAGTCGAGGCCTACCGACTCTTCGGCCGACGTATCGACACCCACTACCAACTCGCCGCCCGCTGGCGACTGCTCGAGCCCTACCACGACCTTCTCGCCGAACGCCGCCGCCTCGACGTGCGGGGCTACTATTTTCTCGCGCGCGAGCCCGACCTCGACGCGAAGCTCGCGGGCTGGAACGAGCTCGATCCCGGCCTGCGCCTCAAGCTGCGCGGCTGGCTCCTGGGACTTTGCCTGAACTCGGGCACCTCGAAAGAAAACTGCGAGCGCCAATCCGAGGCCTTCGCGCGCGGCGAAGCCCCGCGCTTCTTCGCGCGTTACCGCGCCGACGGCGCGCGCGTCTACGACGCGTACTTTCGCATTCCCGCCGCGGCCCGGCGCCGCGATCTTCGCTGGACGGCGACGGAAAGCCGCCTGAGCCTGGACCGTGACCTGACGGGCGCGCTGCGCGACTTCGTCGTCGCGCAGATCGAAGGCGAGTATCGCTGGCAGGGATGGGGCCTGCGCCTCGACTTCGGCGGGCGTCGCCCCTCGAGCCCCTACGTCGATCTCGTGCCGGGCGTCACGCCCCACGTCGAGTCGCTTGGCGGCAACCGCATCGTCATGGACGCCAACCAGGACCTCGACGAACCCGAAGCGCAGTGGATCTTCCGCCACGAGTTCGGCCACGTCTTGGGTTTGCCGGATTGCTACGCCGAGTTCTTCGAGACCGAGCGCAATCTCATGGTGAACTACCAGATCGATTTGAACGATCTCATGTGCAGCCGCAAGGGGAAGATGAACGAACGCATCTTCCTCGAGCTCCGCCGCGCCTACACCCTGGCCGAAGAAGAAGAGAAGGAGACCCCATGGGACGATTGACGACGAGCTTGCTGGCGACCCTCGCTCTGGGCGCCCTTCCGGCCGCGGCCGAGAACGTGCGCTGCGGCTCCACGAACGGCGAGTTTAAGCGCTGCGACGTCGGTATGCCGATGGTCGGCGCGCGCCTGCACGAAGGCCAGGCGAGCTCGGGCATCTGCGATCTGGGCACGAGCTGGGGCTACGACGCCTGGGGCGTGTGGACGCTCGGCGACTGCCGCGCGACCTTTCTCGTGCTGCCCGGCGGCCCGACCGAGACGGCCGTGCTCCCGCCCGTGGGTCGCATGACCTACGCGACGCGCGTCGTGAAGGAGATGAACTTCCGCACGCCCGGGCGCATCGTGAGCGAGACCCTGCGCTGCCCGAACGGCCAGCAGGTCGCCTCCTACCGCACGACGGGCGAAGCCCTCTGCGCTTGGCAAGTCGACTCGCGACGCGCCACGGTCACGTGCACGAGCGGCATCGATTATCCCGAGAAGATCGACGCCATCCTGAAGTGCCTCTGAGAGCCTCCACGCAAGTGCTTGAGGCGGCCGACGGCCACCGCCTCAAGCTTTGTCCCGGAACGACTTTCCAATGTTTTTAGAGGTCCTTTAGGGTCAACGCGACCAACGCCCTCCGAAAAAGCAGCCTCTCAAATATTGGAAAGTCGTTCTGGGACAGCTTCGGCATCGGACTTCGCCAAAATAAAAAGGGCGCGAGGTTCCCGAGCGGGAGCCTCGCGCCCTTTCGTATTTCGACCTAACCGGCGAGTTTACGTGCCCACTTGAGGGCCCAGAGACGGAAGTCGTCGATGTACCCGTAAGCGGCCGGCACGACGATCAAAGTGAGGAGCGTCGAGCTCACGACGCCGCCGATGATCGCCACGCCCATCGAGGTCCGCGAGGACGAGGCCTCGTTCAGACCGATCGCGAGCGGCACCGTACCCGCGACGAGCGCGAGGCTCGTCATGAGAATCGGGCGCAGACGCGTCTTGCACGCCTTCATGAGCGCCTCGTAGCGCTTGAGGCCGTCGCGCTCGAGCTGCAACGTGTAGTCCACGAGCAGAATCGAGTTTTTGGCGGCCACCCCCATCAGCATGACGAAGCCGATCATCGAGTAGATGTCGATGCCCTTGCCCCCCGCGAGCAGACCCACGATCGCGCCCGACACCGCCATGGGCAGCGCGAGCAGAATCGTGAACGGCGTCACGAAGCTCTCGTAGAGCGAGGCGATGACGAGGTAGATGAGCAAGACGCCCAATCCGATCGCGATGATCATGCTCTCCATGAGCTCCTGGAAGTTCTCGGCCTGACCGATGAAGCGGTAGGTCACGCCAGCCGGGGCCTTCTCGCGCTCCATGATCTTGCGGACTTCGTCCATGATATTGCCGAGCGCCCCGCCGGGGCCGATATCGCCCGTCACCATGATGTTCCGCGCCTTGTTCACGCGGTTGATCTGCGAGTAGCCCTTCACCTCGCGGCCTTCCGCCACGCGCGAGAGGTACACGAGGTTGTAGTTCACGTTCGGCACGCGGGTCTGCGCGAATTCCTTGCGCACGTCCTGTTCGGCGTCGGGGAACATGACGCGAATGTCGTACTCGTTGCCCTGGTCGCGCAGGACCGCGGGCACGATGCCTTCCACCCGGGCGCGCAGCTCCGCGCCGGCCGTGACCGTCGAGACGCCGAGCTCCTCGGCCCGCTCGCGGTTGAAGGCGACCTGGAACTCGGGCTTGCCCGTGCGGTAGTTCGTGTCGATCTCGATGAAGCCCGGGATCTTGCGGAACTCGGGCATGACCTTCTCGACGTAGGCCGAGAGCTCGTCGAGGTTGTCGCCCGAGATGTTCATCATGAACGGACGCTGACCGCCGCCGAAGGCGTCGTAGTCGGCGATCTTCACGTTCGCCTCCGGGCGGAACGGCGCGAGCGCGGCCCGCAGGTCGTTCTTGGCTTGCGAGGTGCTGCCCTTGCGCTCCCGGAAGGGCTTGAGCTGCACGAAGATGGCGGCGTGGTTGGCCTCGCCGTTACGCGTGCCCACGGTGAGCGCCGTGAGCTTGACCGAATCGTGCTTTCGCACGTTTTCGTCCACGCGGGCGGCGATCTCGGCCATCTTGTCGAGCGAGGTGCCGGGCGGGGCTTCCAGGTTGACCTGGAAGATGCCGCTTTCGTTCGCCGGCAGGAAGCCCTTGGGCAGCGCGCCCATGAGCGCGATCGATCCGACGAAAGTCATGATCGAGGCGAAAAGAACCGTCTTGGGACGACGGAGCGTGAAGGCCAGCACGCGCTCGTAGATGTCTTCGAGCCACGCCTGGAAGCGATCGAAGGCCTTGAGGACCTTGCCCACGGGACCGTCGCCCGGGCCGTGGTGACCGCCGCCCCAGTGGGCCGAGAGCATGGGCGCGACCGTCATGGCGTCGAAGAGCGAGATGGCCATGGCGAAGACGACCGTCAGGCCGAACTGCCGGAAAAACTGACCCACGACCCCGCTCAAGAAGGAGATCGGGCCGAAAACGGCCATGATGACGATGGTGACGGCCACGACGGCCATCGCGACTTCGTTGGTGCCGTCGGCCGCGGCCTTGTGCGGATCCTTGCCCATGGCGACGTGGCGGAAGATGTTTTCGCGCACGACGATCGCGTCGTCGATGAGCAGGCCCACGGCGAGGGTCATCGCGAGCAGGGTCATCGTATTGATCGTGAAGCCCATGATGTACATGAGCACGAAGGCGCCGAGCAGCGAGTTCGGGAGCGCGAGGCCCGTGATCATGGTGGACTTGGCGCTACCCAGGAAGAAGAAGACGACGACGATACAAAGGATGATACCGATGATGATCGTTTCGTAGACGTCGGCCACGTTGGCGCGGATCTCGACGGCGCCGTCACGCACGAGCGTCATCTTGGCTTCCTTGCCGCGAGCCTTCAGCACGTCCTCGATCTTCACGAGGCTCGCCTTGACGGAGTCGGACACGGCCACGGTGTTCGTGCCGGACTGGCGGTAGACGTCTAGGAAGAGCGCCGGAGCGCCGTTCACGGCGCCGCGGGTCTTCTCGCGCTCGA
>DDRA01000018.1:0-2209 GCA_002343545.1 Bacteriovoracaceae bacterium UBA2428 | reverse complement strand
CGCCGCGGGTCTTCTCGCGCTCGAGGCCGTCGACGACCTTGCCGATGTCGCGCACGCGCACGGCGCGGTCCGAGCCGAAGAAGTTCACCGCGACTTCCGAAACGGATTCCGGCGTGTTGAATTCGCCGAGCGTGCGGAAGATCGTCTCGACCCCGCCCTCGGAGACCTTGCCCATGGGCACGTTCATCGAGCTCGACGCCACGCGGGCGGCGATCTGCTGCATGCTGACCTCAAAGCGGTCGAGCTTTTTCTTGTCGACGAGGACCTGGATCTCGCGCTTGCGGCCCCCGACGACTTCGACGAGCCCGACGCCCGCGAGACGCTCGAGCTGCGGCTTCACGACGAGATCGGCCATGTCGAAGAGCTCGGTCGGCGAGGCCTGCGCCGTGAGCGCGAGCCGCACGATCGGCTGGTCGGCGGGGTCGATACGCCGGATGAGCGGCTCCTGGATCTCCTTGGGCAGGTTATTGCGCGCGGCCTGCAATCGCCCGCGGACCTGTTGTTCGGCGTCCTTGATGTCGGTGCCGAACTTGAACTCGATCACGACGATCGAGACGCTCTCGAGGTTCGTCGACGAAAGTTGGTTCAAACCCGGCAGCGAGCCCATCTCGTCCTCGATCGGCTTGGAGACGAGCGACTCCACGTCGTAGGGCGAGGCGCCCGGGTAGACCGTCTGGATCGTGAGGACCGGGATCGAGACGTCGGGAAAGAGATCCACGCCCAGCTTCCGCACGCTGAGCAGACCCACGGTGAGCATCACGAGGATGATGCTCGTGATGAAGACCGGGCGTTTGATGCTGATGTCGGCTAAGTTCACAGGGCCTCCACGGCTTCTTGGGTCATGTAAAGGCGGGTGGCCGCCTCAAGCTTGCGTTGCTGGGCGCGGAGCTGCAGCAGCCCGAAGCGGGTGTCGGCGACCTCCTGCTCGAAGGTCACGACCTGGGCCGTCACGGTGCGGCCGAGCGAGAGACGCTCCTGTTCGCGGGCGAGACGCGATTCCTGCGTCTTCACGAGCGCCTCCATCGCGCGGACGCGCGCGGTGAGCTCGGCGTGGCGACGCGCGAGCTCGGACCACGAGCTGGCCGCGTCGCGGTTGCCCTTCTCCATGCGCAGGCGCGCGGCCTCGGCTTCGGCGCGGGCCGCCGCGCGGGCGTTCTCGGAGAGAGAGAAGTCCAAGTTCATCGAGAGCTTCAATCCGACCTGGAACATGGGGTGGTTCGCGCCCAAGGTCTCGCTCGTCGAGGCGCCGATCGCGGCGTCGCGGCCGTTCAGACCGACCGCGCCGACGAGACTCAGGTCCGGGCGCAGGCGATCCTCGGTCTCGAGGGCGACGTTCTTATTGATCTCGGAGGCGTACTGCTGAAGCCAGATATCGAGACGACGGGCTTCCTTGTCGGCGGGCAGCGCGCGCGGCTCCGCGAGCGTCGCGGCCGAGATGCTCACGGTCTCGTCCGACGGCAGCCCGAGGGCATCGAGGAAGGCGCGGCGCGAAGCCTCGAGGTTATCTTCCGTGCCGATCTGCGCGAGGCGACGCGAAGCCACCAGCGACTCGATCTGCAGGAGATCGGCGCGATCGCCGATGCCGTTGCCGATCCGGCGCGACGTCCAATCGCGGATGCGCTGCGCGCGGGCGAGCGAGTCCTGCTTTTCCTGGCGATCGAGCGAGTGCACCGCGAAGTCCCAGAAGACTTCCTCGGCCGCGATGAGGGCGCGGCGCTCGGCCATCTCGGCGCTCAGGCGCGCGACCTTTTCCTGCGCGTCTTCGCGCGAGTGGCGCAGTCTCACGCCCCGTCCGAAGCCATCCTTCCAGAGCGGCTGCGAGACCGAAGCGAGAAAGGAGCTCTCCCACGACGAGGGCATCGGGAACGCGAGGCCCTCGAGCGCGCTGCGGGTCTGACCCCACTTGGCGGAGACTTGCGTGCCCGTGACGAACTTCTTGGCGAAGCCAACGGAATAGAGACCGACCTGGGTGCGATTGCCCTGCTGCGCCGGCAAAACGGTCTCGCGGCGATCATCGACGTAACTCAGCTCGCCCTGCAGGAAGGGCGCGAGCTCCATGAGATCCCCCGAACGCCGCTTGAGCGCGGCGGCTTCCTTTTCGAGGCGCGCGGCCTTCACGAGGGCGTTCGATTCCCCCACCTTCTCGAGGAAAGCCTCGAGCGTCCAGCCCGTCTGGGCGGACCGGGGCGTCTGCGCGCGAGACGGCAGC
>DDRA01000083.1 GCA_002343545.1 Bacteriovoracaceae bacterium UBA2428 | reverse complement strand
TCGTGACTTCGATTTACCTTTTTCACGAATTGCCGGAGCGCGCACGCCGCGAGAGCCTGCGCGAGATGACCCGGGTCCTCAAACCCGGTGGCCTGCTCGTCATCGAGGATTCCCTCCAGAAGGGAGACCATCCTCCCTTCGACGGGGCGCTCGATTACTTCCCGGTGAACTACCACGAGCCTTATTACCGGACCTACGTTGAGACTCCTTTGCCTGAGCTCGTGGCGCCCTTGGGGCTTGAGCTAGTCGGCCAAGAAAGAGCTTGGTTTTCAAGTATTTGGGTCTACAAAAAGCCCGCCACTTCCGTCTGACAGTTCGGCCTGGATTTGTTCGCGGAATTTCGTTGCGAGGCTTTTGGACTCAATATAACACACCGCATCAATGAAAACGAAAATGTGGATGCTTCTCCTCGCTCTCGCTCCCCTTTCCTCCCAGGCGGCCCGCTACTGCCGCGCCGAAGAAGCCGAAATCGGCGAGTTCCAGGGTCGGGTCGTTCCCGTCTCGATCCCGGGTCGTTGCCTCGTTCCGAACGCGCAGAACATCACCCTCGGTGAGCTCAAAGGCCTCATCCAAAAGCAGATCTCCGCGGACGCGAAAATCCACGAAGGCCCCACCTCCGTGCAATCGGCCGGCCTTCGCGGTGAACGCTACGTTTTTGAGTACCTCGATCTTGGCCGCCAAGACGAAGTGCCGGGCACCTACGAGCTCATCATTCTGGAAGACGGCAAAGGGTTCGTGCAAGGGCGCATCCGCTCGATCGAACTTCGCGGCAAGGGACTCCTCGCGAACCTCAAGAACATGCAGGTCGATCTGAATGGCACGATGGGCTCGGCCCTGCGGGTCGACGCCAATGTCCAGGTTCGCGTTCAGAAGCCCGCTTGGGCCGGAACCCGCTCGCTCTTCCGCGGCGCCATCGAAGGCTTCCTGCCGGGCATGATGGAACGCGTTCTCGGCGACATCGAAAAAGAAATCGAAAAACTCCGCTAGTCGACAAAACGAGCCGAACGGGCGTTGATAAAAGGTGGGAGCCCGTGTGTCCGGTTGCCGTCTAAGGTCGGAGGGGCGCGAGCGTGGTCGCCGACGGTTGATCCGTCGGTAGCACGATGAGCTCCTGCACGTTGATGTGCGCGGGCTGCGCCACGATCCACGCGATGATCGACGCGACGTCGTCGGCCGTCAGGATGCGGTAACCCTCGTAAACCTTCTGCGCCTTTTCCGCGTCGCCGCGAAAGCGTACGTTCGAAAACTGCGTCTCGGCGACGCGTCCCGGCGCCACCGTGCAAACCCGGATGCCCGTGCCCCCGAGGTCGTGCCGGAGCGCGTCCGTGATCATATGTACGGCGGCCTTGCTCGCGCAGTAAACCGTGCCGCCCGCGTAGGCCTCGTGCGCGGCCACCGATCCCAAATTCACGATCTGCCCCGCGCGGCGTTTGAGCATGGGCGCGAGCGCCCGCTTCGTCACGCGCAGGAGTCCCAGCACGTTCGTCTCGAAGACGCGTTCCGTTTCCGCTTCCGAGCTATCCTGAAACCCTTCGCGCCCGAGCGCGAGCCCGGCGTTGTTCACCACGACGTCCAGGTTCCCAAGCCAATCCCCGTGCTTCGCGAAGAAGGCGTCGACCGATTCCACGCGCCCCACGTCGAGTTCCCCCACGTGCAGCTCCCCGACGACGGTGGCCTCGGTCGCCGCGATCTCCCGCAGGACCTCCGTGCGGCGGGCCGCCATCAAGACGTGGTGACCTTGCCGGGCCAGATGGAGGGCGGTCGCGCGACCGATCCCGCTCGAGGCCCCCGTGACGAGAATCTTCTTCGCGCTCATCTTCAAAACTCCTGTCCGCTCAGAGGCGGGCTTCTTCCTCGAAGGTCCGGCGTACGCCCTCAACGAGATCCGTGAACGGCGCGCCGTAGCCGGCCCCGCGCAGCCGCGCGAGGTCCGCCTCGGTGAAATACTGGTAATGGGCCCGGAGCGAAGCCGGAATATCGATGAATTCGATGCGAGCCTCCCGACCGATCGCGAGCCCCACGGCCTCGACGAGATCGATCCAAGTGCGCGCCCGTCCCGTGCCGACGTTGTAGAGACCCGAGTTCACGCGCCCGTCCGCGACGGCGCGGGCCACGCGGACGCAGTCGCCCACGTAAACGAAGTCGCGCTTCTGCTCGCCGTCGGCGTACTCGGGCCGCTCCGAACGGAAAAGTTTCACGAGGCCCAAAGTCTCGAGCTGGCGGCGGGCGTGGTGGACGACGCTGCCCTGGCTGCCTTTGTGGTCCTCGCCGGGGCCGTAGACGTTGAAGAATTTCAGTCCGGCCCAACGCGGAGGATGGCGTCCGGCCGCGACTTCGGCGAGCGCCCAAAGGTCGAAACGTTGTTTGCTCCAGCCGTAAGGGTTGAGGGGCGAAAGCCGGGGGACCCGTGCGGGATCGTCCGAGTAGCCTTCTTCGCCGGCTCCGTAGGTCGAGGCCGAGCTCGCGTAAACGAAGGGCACGGCAAGGCGGGTCGCCCGGCGCCAAAGGAGCTGGGTGAAGCCCACGTTCATGCGCGCCAGGTAGTCTTCGCGCATCTCGTCCGTGCGCGAAGAGGCGCCCATGTGGAAGATTCCCGTTATCCCTTCGAAATCGCGGTCGGAATCCGCTTCCAGCGACTCAAAAGGGCGAAAGCGAATCCCGGCTTGGCGGAGGACCCGGGCGCAGCGACGATCGGCATCCCAGGCTTCTTGGGTGTCACAAAGGAGAAGGGAATCCGGGCCCGCTTCGGCCAGGATTTCCCGGGCCAAGTAGGAACCGATGAAGCCGGCGGCGCCCGTCACGAGGATCATTCTTTCAGGACTATCACAAAGGCGAAGCGAAGGCTGTTTGTGCGTTGCGTTAAATCTCGACCTGTGCTTCAAGGAGGGCCGCGCCCCAACCACGAAACATGGAGGTTTCGATACCATGAGCTTCACTTCCCGTTTTCTCGCCTTGGCCGCCTTCGCGCTCCCCTCGCTCGCGCAAGCCGCCCCCGAAAGCCGCGTCGATCCCGAGACCCAGATCCGCTACTACCTCTTGGAGAGCGACGAAGCGTCCTCGACGACCTACCGTTTGGGGTGGGGCTTCGATCGCTGGGCTTCCGCCAAGATCGACTTCGACCGCTTCGAGAAGGACGAAACCTACGCTGTCGCGACGCTCGAGAAGTACGAAAACAACCTCGTGCAGCTCGTCACCGAGAACGCTTCGGGTCGCGTCATCGGCACCTTTGGGGCTTCGCAGACCGGCCGCGTTTGCTTCGAGACCGAGTTCGAGCGCTCGAACCATTGCTACGCCAAGCTCGTCGCCAAGAACGAGACCCTCGCGTCGCTCGAGATCGCGCAAAAGTGGTCGACGGCCTACGTCGAGATCCTTCGCTTCGGCAAGGGCGAGAACGGTCGCATCGAGATCGTCGCTTCGTCGGGCAACCTCGTCGACATCTTCACGAACGACGCCTACGTCGCGTTCGACGAGACCTTCGGCGCCCAATCCAACTACCGCCGCGACCGCGACCAGCTCACCTTCTGGTTCAGCCTCAAGGACGTCGCGATGGACCAAGCCGCGCTTGGCCTGACCTTCGCGGTCGAGGCGATGGTCCCGAAGAATATCCACGACGACTCCTTCGAAGTGGATTCCTTCGCGCTCAACTACCAGGCGACGATGACCCCGGGCTTCCACCGCATCGCCCTGCGCCGCCGCTGATCCCGACCCGATGTTCGTCGCGCAGAACCGCTTCCGCATCGCGTCCGCGCACGCGCCCGCCTTCGAGAAGGTCTGGCGCGAGCGCGAGTCGCGGCTCGCGAGTCAGCCGGGTTTCCTGCGCTTCCAATTTCTGAAGGCCGTGCGCTCGGGCGGCCCCCGGGCCGAGGCGCCCGTCGAAAGCGTCGAGTTCGTGTCGTCCTCGCAGTGGCTGGACGAGGCTTCTTTCCTGGCCTGGATGACGGGCGACAACTCCCGCGCCGTCCACGCCGCGTCGAGCGTTCCGCGCGAGGCCTACCTCGGTCCGCCGGAGTTTCGCGGCTACGACGTGCTCCTTGACGAGGTGCCGGGCGGCCGGAGCGATTACCGCTCCGCGCACCTCGATCTCGTCGTGGAAGGGCGCTTCGCGATCGAGAGCCCCGAGCAGGCCCGCATCCGCGAACGCAGCCTGGCCGCGGGACTCCCCGCCATCCAGATCGCTCCCTTCGAAGGTCGCCTCATCGAGATTTTGCTCCGCGCGATTAGCGCCCGTCGCGGCGTCGAGATCGGTACCCTGGGCGGTTACAGCACGAGCTGGCTTGCGCGCGCCCTGCCCGAGGACGGCCGCGTCCTGAGCTTCGAGCTGCAGCCCGAACGCGCGGAGCTCGCGCGCCGCCATCTCGACGAAGCCGGCTTCGGCGCCAAAGTCGAGATCCGTGCCGGCCGGGCGCTCGAGAGTCTCGCGTCCCTCGAAAAGGGCGGAGCTTGGGACTCCCTCGATTTCGTCTTCATCGACGCGGACAAGGCTTCGAGCGGGGACTACGTCGAATGGGCGCTCGCTCGCCTGCGTCCCGGCGGCTTTTGCCTCGTCGACAACGCCTACATCTGGGGCGGCATGAACTACTGGGGCCGCGAAAGCGCGTCGATCCCGTTCCCGCCTCGCGGTCGTCCCGACCACTTCGGCACGAACGAGTTTCGCGGCATGAGCGCGGCTTGGGATCGCTTGGCCTTCCACCCGGAGATGGCCTCGATCATCTTGCCGACGGGCGAGGGGCTCGCGGTGGGGCTCAAGCGATGAAGCCGGGCAAAGCCGCCTCCGCGGGCGAGGCCGAGGACCTCGGGCTTCCGATCCCCGTTCTGCAGGAGCTCCACCTTTTGACTCGCGACGGCGCCCTCAATCAGGATGCCCGCCGCAAGCTCAAGCAAATTCGTCACTTCGGTCAGCTGCTCGGTCCCGGGCTCCAGGCGGCCTTGGCGGCCGAAGCGGCCCTGCGCGTCTGCGACATGGGGGCCGGCAAGTCCTACCTTGGCTTCTTCTTTATCACCTGCACCTGAAATCCGCGCCCGAGGCCCGCATGCTCTGCGTGGAGTCCCGCCCGGAGCTCGTGGCGTCGTCGCGCGAGCTGGCCTCCCGGGTCGGCTTCGAGCGCATGGACTTCGTGGAAGCCCGCATCCAAGAGGCCGAAGCCAAGGTCGAGGGCCCCGTCCACGTCGTGACGGCTCTCCACGCCTGCGACACGGCGACGGACGAGGCCCTCGTCTTCGCCCTCCGCAAGGGCGCGCGCTTCGTGGCCCTCGTGCCGTGCTGCCAGGCCGAGGTCGCCCGGCTTCTCGAGACGGCGCCCGTCGATCCCTCCCTCAAGCCCCTCTTTCGCCATCCCATCCAGCGCCGCGATTTCGGGGCCCAGCTCACGAATGTCCTGCGGGCCCTCGTTTTGGAAGCCCATGGCTATCGGGTCCGGGTCACTGAGCTCGTCGGTTGGGAGCATTCCCTCAAGAACGAGCTCATCCTGGCGGAGAAGGTCCAAGGAACAAATGGCCAGGCGCGTCGTCAGCTCGAGGCGCTTCGCGAACGCTTTCCCGTTCAGCCCTGGCTCTTCGGACAGCTCGAGACCGCCTCGGCTTCGTTTTTGAGGACCGAAACAGACCCTAGCCAAGGGCGTTAAATCGAGCTAAGCCCGGTCCCGAAATGGCAGACGCAAAACCCTTCAAAGTTTCAGACATTAACAAGATCCGTAACATCGGCATCTCGGCCCACATCGACTCGGGCAAGACGACGCTTTCGGAGCGGATCCTTTTCTACGGCGGCAAGATTCACGCCATTCACGAAGTGAAGGGCAAGGACGGCGTCGGCGCGACCATGGACTCCATGGATCTCGAACGCGAAAAAGGCATCACGATCCAGTCGGCCGCCACGTACCTGAACTGGGGCGACTACAACATCAACCTCATCGATACCCCCGGACACGTCGACTTCACGGTCGAAGTGGAGCGCGCGCTTCGCGTCCTCGACGGCGCGGTTCTGGTTATGTGCTCGGTCGCGGGCGTGCAGTCGCAAACGATCACGGTCGACCGCCAAATGCGTCGTTACGGCGTTCCCCGCCTCGTCTTTATCAACAAGATGGACCGCGCCGGCGCGAACCCCTTCCGCGGCATCGACATGCTTCGCGACAAGCTGGGCATCAATGCCCACCTCATCAACTTCCCGATCGGTGCCGAAGACCAGTTCAACGGCGTCGTCGACCTTCTCAACCGCAAGGCCTACTACTACGACGGCGAAAACGGCGAGAACATCCGCGTCGAAGACTGCCCGGCCGAACTCAAAGCGAAGGTCGAAGAGGCGCGCGATAACCTCGTCGCGGCTATTGCCGACCACGACGACGAGATCGCGAACCTTTACCTCGAAGGTAAAGAACCGACGGAAGCGCAGCTCATCCCGGCGATCGCGCGCGTGACGAAGTCCCACAAAGTCGTCCCCGTATTCTGCGGCTCGGCCGTCAAGAACAAGGGCGTACAAACGCTCCTCGACGGCGTTATCCGCTACCTCAACAACCCGTCCGAGAAGACGAACATCGCTCTCGACCAAAAGAACAACGAAGCCAAGATCGAGCTCAAGTCCGACCAGGACGCCCCCTTCGTCGGTCTCGCGTTCAAGCTCGAAGACGGCCGCTACGGCCAGCTGACCTACATGCGCGTTTACCAAGGTAAGATCGCCAAGGGCGACTTTATCTACAACGTGAACAGCGGCAAGAAGGTCAAGATCCCGCGGATCGTGCGCATGCACGCCGCCGACATGCACGACGTTGAAACGGCCGTGGCGGGCGACATCGTCGCTCTCTTCGGCGTCGAGTGCGCTTCGGGTGATACCTTCACGGACGGCTCGATCGAGTACTCGATGACGTCCATGCACGTCCCCGCGGCCGTGATCTCGCTCGCCGTCGCGCCGAAGTCGCGCGACGCGCAAGTCAACTTCTCGAAGGCGCTCAACCGCTTCTCGAAGGAAGACCCGACCTTCCGCGTTCACCGCGACGAAGAATCGGGCGAGACCCTCA
This sequence comes from Bacteriovoracaceae bacterium UBA2428, assembly GCA_002343545.1. Classification (GTDB taxonomy): domain Bacteria; phylum Bdellovibrionota; class UBA2428; order UBA2428; family UBA2428; genus UBA2428. The sequence continues at coordinate 6,993 of DDRA01000083.1, read as the reverse complement.
TCTCGGGTATGGGCGAGCTCCACCTCGAAATTTACGTCGAGCGCATGAAGCGCGAGTACAACTGCGAAGTGACGGTCGGTAAGCCGCAAGTCGCGTACCGCGAGACCTTCATGAAGCGCGCCGAACTCGCTTACACGCACAAGAAGCAAACGGGCGGTTCGGGTCAATTCGCTAAGATCGGCGGCTTCATGGAGCCGATCCCGGCCGAAGAGAACAAGAACTACGAGTTCGTCGACGAAGTCGTCGGCGGATCGATCCCGCGCGAATTCATCCCGGCCTGCGACAAGGGCTTCCAAGAACAGCTCAAGAAGGGCCAGCTCATCGGCGCCCCGGTCGTGAACGTTCGTTGCGTCGTGAACGATGGCGCGAGCCACCCGGTCGACTCCTCGGAAATGGCGTTCCGCGTTTGCGCGATGACGGCCATCCGCGAAGCCTACTCGAGCGCTCAGCCCGTCATTCTCGAGCCGATCATGAAGGTCGAAGTCTCGGCCCCCGAAGAGTTCCAAGGCTCGGTCGTCGGTCAGCTGAACCAGCGCCGCGGCGTGATCTTGGAGTCGGGCACGAACGACAAGTACTTCACGGTCTCGGCCAACGTTCCCTTCTCGGAAATGTTCGGCTACTCGACGACGCTCCGCTCGGCGACGCAAGGTAAGGGTGAGTTCTCGATGGAATTCGCCAAGTACGAGCCCGTCCCGCGCAACGTCCAGGAAGAAATGGTCAAGAAGTACAAGGAACAGCGCGCGGCCGAGAACAAGTAAGCTTGTTGCGGCCGGCGAGCTGCCGGTGTTTTTCGGGCGGCGCGCTCCTTCGGGAACGCGCCGCTTTTTTTATCGTCGTATAAATGCTTTTCATGTATATCGAGGCCCGATGGAGCGAGGTCGCGCGAAGCGCAAGTCAGACGGTCGGGGCGTTCAGATGGTCTTCGACGATACGAAGCAAGAGCGAAAGATCCATGGGCTTGGCCAGAAAAGCCTGCGCCGAAACCTCCGACAACCGCTTCTCGAAACGGCGGTCGGCCGACATAAGGACGGCTGGAGTTCGCAGGGTTTCGGGGAACTCTTCGGCTTGTTTCTTGCGGAACTCGAAACCGTCCATCTTCGGCATCATGAGATCGAGGAGGATGAGGTTCGGACGTAGGCCGGCGCGAAGGCGTTCGATGGCGTCTTGCCCATCGCGTGCCGAAACTACGGAATATCCCCGCAAGGTCAGGATTTCCTGAACCACTTCGCGGATATCTTGGTCATCCTCGACCAAAAAAACGATTTTCTTCGTGTCCATCATCGCTGTCGTTAGCTCGCTTAAGCGAGCCAACGAGGTTTAAATCGGTTCGCCCCGCAATGGGAAGCCGAAAGTTTGGGCTTCGGATCTTTCCTTCCGCTCGTCTGAACGCTCACCGGAGAGACTGTAGAAGTTTTGGACGCTTGTCCCATTAAGGGAGCCCGATCTTGGGTCTTGTGATTCAACTTCGAGGTAGTGTAGCTTTCCGGTCGGGTTAGGCCGCAGGGCGGTGGTGGGGGAAGGAAACGCTGTTTAGGGGGTTTCGTGGATTCTCTGTTACTGATCGAAGACTCTGAAGACGTGCACGAAATTGTACGCTCCGTATTTCCCGATTACCTCGTCACGGTCGCGACTTCTCTTGCCGCGGCTCGCAAGGTTTTGGAGCAGAAGCACGCGCTCGCGATCATCGATATCGAGCTCCCCGACGGCAACGGCCTCGCGCTTTATTCCGAACTCCGTTCGCGTCCCGGATTGGAGCTTCCGCCGTGCATTTTTCTCACGGCCCATGACGACCTCCAAAACAAGCTCATGGCCTTTTCGCTCGGCAGCGAAGACTTCGTGGCCAAGCCTTTCGAGCCGCTCGAGCTGCGCGCGCGCGTGACGGCCAAAATCCGTCGCGCGGAAGCGACGCCGCCGAAGGTCATGTCTTTCGGCGAACTCCGCATCGATCCGAGTGCCCAGCGCGTTTGGATCCAGGAAGGCTCGGGCTCCCGTAACGTCGACTTGACCGTCAAAGAGTTCCGTTTGCTGGTGGCGCTCGCCCAACGCTTCGACCACGTTCTGAGCCGCGATCGTCTGCTCGACGAGGTCTGGCGGGGCTCGGCTTACGTCTTGGACCGCACGGTCGATACCCATTTGTCGCGTCTTCGCCGCAAGCTCGGTTTGACGGGCCTCGTGATTGAGTCCGTGGCGGGCGAAGGTTATCGCCTCACGCAAGCCAAGGCTCCCGCGCCGAAGGGCTCCTTGCTTTCTAAAAGCTCGGATACGGCGCCTCGCGCGCACTAGGTCTCTTTTCGCGCCAGAGTCGTTTTTGAGCGATTCTGGCGATCCTGAGCGCGCGTAGCGGCCCTTTGGGCGCGATTCACGTCCCCTTTCGTGACAAAAACTTCACTCCGGCTCCATTCCGTCGCCACCCGCTTCGAAGATTCTAAAGTCGACACGAAGGGGGTGTTTATGAAGGGCGTCACGAAGGGACAAGGTCCCACACTGGATTGGAATCTGTTGCAAACGTTGTCCGAGGACTCGTTCGTCGGGCGACACCAATGGGACGAGGTTTACCTCGGCGTCATTGCGGCTCTCGTCTTTCTGGCCGGTATCTTCGGCGAGCATCTGCTATGAGCTCGGTCGCTTCGAAGGTCGCCGCGAATGCGCTATTTGAGGTCCCGTTGCAGTTGATTCCGGGTGGACCGTGGGTGCGCTTTGAATTTGTCGGTTTTCGCCCCTCCGTGACGACTCTGCGGTCTTTGAAGTCGGCCATCCGTCGTTTTCTCAAGACCCATCCCTGGGGCCTTCATATGAAGGCCAGTTTCGTGGCCCTCTACGGGCACGCCTTCCAGGTTTCGATCGAAGCCCGGGAAGGTCTTCAGTACGGAAGCGTTCGGGCCTACGGCAGCGAGCTGAGTCATCTCTTCAAACGCTCGCTCAATCATTTGAAGCTGGCTCCGGACGACGAGTGGAGTGCGGAGTCGGTCGGGATCGCTTAGCGGTCAAAGGGTTCCGAGGGGACGGAACCGAAAGGAGTTCTTATGAAACTGCGATATTCGGGCTTTCAGCCCAGCTACAGCGAAGTCGGCGTGCTGATGAATCGCTTCGAAAGCCTCGAGGAAATTTTGCCTTGCTCCTTGGGAGAGGGGGACGGTCATATTGGCCGGACTCCGTCCGGCGAATTTGTGGCCGCCTTCGAATGGGGGCGTCCCGGCGGACCGTTGCGGGTCTTCCGTCGCGGGCGGAGCCTGGCCGATATGATTCGTTCCGTCGTGACGGAGCTGAAGGGCATGGTTCAACGCCCGAAGGGCAAATCCGACGGCGAAAACATCGGTCCGCCGGAGCCTTTGCCTTCGATCTAGGCCGGGGCGGCCGCGGAGACGGCGGGCCGGGATTCCTTTGGCGTCTCGGCCTGTTACACTGATCGAAATGGGCGCTTCCGCATCGACTTTGTACCTCGAAATCATGGGCGGGCAAGGGCGCCGCTCCCTCACCCTCAAGGCGGGAGAGAAGGTCGTGATCGGTCGCGGAGGCCAAAGCACCCTCGTCGTGCCGAACAAGTCGATCAGCCTTGAGCATCTCGAGATCGCCTGGGACGGCGGCGAGGTCTCGATCCGAGATATGGGTTCCTCGAACGGAACCTTCCGCATGCCGCAAGACAGCCCTTTCGTCGAGGCGCGTTTCCCGTTGGCCTATCAGCCGCTGGACCTCCGTCTCGGCACCGAATCCCTCACGCTGCTTTGGTCGACGGGCGACGAAAAAACCATGGCTCGTACGGCCGTCATCGAGGTGACCCAAGCGCGAACTCGCTTGACCGAGTTGACCCGGGCCAGCGCGAAGGCCGAGGCCGAAGTGCCGCCGGAACCCGCCCGCGAGCCCGAGCCCGTTTCGACGCCGGGAGCCGCGGAGGCTTCGTCGATGCCGATCGAAGAGCCTCCCTTGCCGCCGCCGCTCCTCGTGGAGGCGGAAGCTCCCTCCTTCGGAACGCCCGCGCGTGGCGCCTTTCGCTGGCAAGCCTTCGCCGCGGCCTTCGTGGCGCCCCTCGTGGTGGCGTTCGCGGCGGCCGGATTGGCTTGGCGCTTCGGCTTCGAGACCTTCTGGAGCGCCCCGCGCCTCGTCTTGCGCGAAGGTGCGGCCAAAGACTTCGTGATCCTTTGGGTCGACGGCAGCGTGCAGGCGTGGGCCGCTCTGACGCTGCTCGCGCTCGCGCTGCTCGCTTTTTTCCTGACGTGGGACCGCCGCATCGCGGATCCGTGGCGGGCGCGTTGGCCCCTCCGGATCGCGATCGTCGGCTTCGCCTGGTGTTGGCCCGTCCTTTGGACGATGGGGACCGGCTTTTTTTCGTTTCTGCCGACGGCCCTTTCTTTCCGCGCGACCCTTCCGATGGAGCGCGAGGCTTCGAGCTTCTCGTCGCCGGAGCTCGTGGCGCAGGGGACGTGGTTGCGCGACCGTCGCGAAATCCTGAAGGGGAGCGGACTCGCGTACAAGGCGATCTTCGACCGACAATGGCAACGGGTCGTGCGAGAGTGCGACGGGGTGGGGGAGGACCGCAAGTGGGACCGCAAGCGCGTGTGCCTCGTCCTCCTGTCGGCCGTCGCGATCGAAAGTCTCGATGAGTTTCAGCCCGCTTTGCTGATGGACGCCGCGGAACGGGCGACTTTGCTGACCGCGCTCGATGGCTTGACCCGCGTCGTACAGATGGAGGGCGCGCGCTCGCCCTTCGCGGACTTCTTCTTGAACTCCCTGCGCTCGACCGGGCTCACGACCGAACGGGCGGATCTCGAAGCGCTGCTGCAGGACGAGCGTCGTTCGCCGGAATCCTTGCGCCGCGTTCTCTTCGATCTTCGTCGACAGGTCGATCGCCAGCTCACGGAAGCCCAGATCGAGCGGGCCCTTCCTTTGGCGTTAAGACTTCGGGTGCCGGGGCCGCTGGAGTCGGGCATCTAGTCTTTTCGGTGTCTTAGGTCTTCGATCCGGGTCAAAAAGGCCCGTCCGCGACTGAATTTTCGGGCCTCCCCTGCCGATAAGAAACTCGGATGTTTCGCGCATTTCTCTTCGTATTGGCGAGTGCCGCCCTTTTCTTGTGGCACAAGACGCGTCTGCCCGACGTGGAGCCTTTGCGTGACGAGCAGCTGGCCGAAGTCTCTTCGCCCAGCCGCTCGGATCTGAAGGCGGCCCTCGCGCGGGATTTTGAGCGCGCCGTCGATCCGCAGCTTCCCAAGGCGCGTGCGCCGGCTTCGGTCGCTCCCGTCGTCGTGGGCGAAGCTCCGCCGCCTCGCCGGGCGATGCCGGCCGGCTTGCCCGATGGGATGGAAGAGATCGAGAAGCATTTGCGCGAAGACCTCAAAGGCTCCGTGGGCCAGCTCACGGTCATCTTCGATCGCCTCGGTCCCGCGCAGCACGAAGAGCGCGCTTACGTCTTGAACTTGGCGCTCGGGCTCGGTCACGACGTTGCGCCGGAGCTCGTGCAGCTCGGCGCCCGCGAACTTCAAACGCAGATCAGCCTCGGAGAATCCGAGGACCCTTCGCCGGCGCGCCTCGAAAGCTTGCAGTTGGGGATCCGTTTGGTGGTCTATAACTCGACGGATCCCGGCGAACTCGGGCAGCACTATCTTGACCTGCGTCAGGGGCTCCCGTCCGATCGAACGAAAGACGAATTGGCGCGGGTCTTCCCCACGGCGGTCGTCGAAGAGTTTGAGAAGCAGCTTCCCTAGCTTCGTCCCTCAAAAAAGGTAGCTCAAGGTCGTCTTGAAAAAGGGAAGCGCGGCGGCCCGGGCGTGTCCTTCGGTGAGGGCAAGGGTCCAGCCGACTTGCGTTTGCACGAGGTAGTCGGAAGCCAGGCGAAAGTGAGCCTCGCCGCCGTAGTTGAAGGCCGAAGAGAGCGTTTCGAAGTCAGGGTACGAATCCGGGCGCAGGTACTTCGTCGCGTTGACGAAGCCCCCGACCCGAAGCCAAGGCCATCCCATCGGCCAAAGCCCGCGGGCCGATCCGAAGAGAACGATCCCTTGGCCCACGACGGGGTAGTAAGCGGCGCTCTGGATAAGGACCGCGAACTTCGGCGCGCTCTGCGCGACGAGCCCGCTGCCCGCCGGATCGTTCGACGCTCCCACGCGAAGCCCGATAAGCGGGATACGCGTCTTCGGGTCGTACTGATGGGCTTGGTAGAAGGCGCGAATCTCGTCCGAAAGCAGAAGTTGGTCTTCGCGCACGCCGAGGTCCAGATAACCGCGTAACCCCGTTTCCCCGGCGCCTTCGAGGAAGGAGATGGCGCGACCCGCGGAAACTTCCCACGTCGCGGCGCTCGGCACGATAAAATCGTCGCGCCACAGCTGTGGCCGGTAGCCGACCCCCGCGGACACGAACCACCCCGAGCTCCGGGCGTCCGTCGAAGTGCCGAGCGGCAGAATTCCCGTCGCCGCGACGCGCGATCCGCCGTTACGCGCGCTGCCCGCGAGGGCGTGGATTGAAATTCCCGCGCGGCCGGCGGAGAGCACGGATTCGCCCGCCGCCGAAAATCCCGAACTCGGGAAGGAGGGCTGCACCAAGAGCGGCGCGGCTCCGTGGGCCGAGCTCGAGCACACCATGGACAACCAGAGAAGGGCGCGGGGCGACGAACGCATGCCCCGGACTCTAGCAGGATTAGACGCCGATCAGTAGTTCGCGCCCTTCAGGCTCTGGGGCTCGCGGCCGGCTTCGGGCTTGGGCGCGGGAGCCTTGGCCATCTGCTGAAGGTCGACCGAGCGCACGAGGTCCGGGCTGTGCGCGATGAGGCGCTGGCGTAGCCGACCGAGCATGATGTTGATGCCGCCGTCGCCGAGTCCCGTGGCGCCGCCTTGGGCGTAGGCCTCGCCGCCGCCGAAGAATCCTTCGTCCGTCGGAACGGCGCCTTCGTCAAAGCCGCCACCGCCGCTGCCGCCCGAGAAGCCGCCGCCGTCCGTATTCGCGTAGGTTTCCGCTTCGGGCTGCGGAGGGATCGGAGACCCGAGTCCACCGCCGCCGCCGCCCGCGCCG
>DDRA01000151.1:43186-45380 GCA_002343545.1 Bacteriovoracaceae bacterium UBA2428 | reverse complement strand
CAAGCCACCCGTCTTCTTGTTCGGGTTGTAGATCCCGTAGACCCTCGCGCGCAAACCCGACGGCAAGATCGGGCTCTCGCTTTGGACCGAAACGCGACGACCGTCTTCCAGGGTCAACTCGATCCGATGCCCCTTCGCCTCGCCCAAGGCTTTGGCGCCCTTGAACGGCGAGAAACTCATCGCGAGGCGCCCCCGGTGCGTCGTCACGGCCACGAACCGAGAAACGTTGCTAAAGCGATCCGCCCAGAGCTGCGCTTTGCTGTCCGAAATCGACGCCTCGCTCAGCGCGATCGGCAGGGTGCCGAGTTCCAACGGGTCGCCGTCGCTCGCGTCGAAGCTCGGGGTGAAGCGCACGACGACCGCCTTGGTCGTATCGAGCGACGACTTCCAGAGGACGCTCGCCATGTCGCGCACCCGGAACGTCTCGCGTTTCAAGAGTCCCTCGTGCCTAGGACGTCCACCCGCGACGACCTTCTGTTCCTTGAACTGGGCGACGACGCCCTCGATCGAACCGTCGTCGAGGACCCGCCAAGTGCCTTCGAGATAAATCGGCGCGTGCTGATCGCTGCCGATCCCCGACCCAAAATCGATTATTCCCGTTTTATCGGAGGCGCGGTAGACGCGTTCTTCTCCCGCGGGTACGAGCAGCCGCTTGCCCTCGACGTCGAGCACGAACACCTCGGAACGAACGGCGAAGCGCTCACGGAGCTGCCCCACGCTGAGCTCATTACGGGGCGCCGCCGAAGCGACGGAAGCGGCGAAGATCAAAGTGGCCACGGGGCCGAAAGAAACGAGTTTCATGATGTCTCCTTTGTCAGTCCGCACGAAGACGCGGATCGGGGGCGCGTCCATCGCGCCTTCAATCAGCCTTGGCGTAGACGTGTACGATGGTTGCCGAATCCGCGAAATTTTCCGCGGGCGCGGAGCCCAGGTTGAGAGCGATCCAAGTCGAAACAATCCCGACCACGAGGCCGGCGACCGCTCCCCAAGCCAGCGAGCGGGGATTCCACGCGGACCGCTCCCGCGCCGCGAGCGCGCGACGCCAACGCGCCCGCTCGAGCGGGGTCGCCTCGACATCGGCCAAGGGAGCGAGCAGCGCTTCGAGTTCGTCGTCACGGTCTTTCATAGAGGATTCTCCTTCGCGTTTTCCCCGACGAGGGCCTCGCGCAAGCGCGCCTTCGCCCGGTAAATATGGCTTTTCACGGTGTTGAGATTGAGCTCCAAGATCCCCGCGATCTCGGTTAAGCCGAGCTCGCGATCCAAATGCAATCGCAGGATTTCGCCTTCGGGGTCGGGGAGTCGAGCGAGCGCGCGGCGCAGGGCGCGACTCCTCTCGTGCTCGGCCAAGCGCGCCTCCGCCCCCGGCTGCGGATCGGGCAAGCTTTCCCAGTCGGACTCGCCGAGCGTTTCGTTTCCACTTCGAAAGTGCCGCTTGGCGGCTTCAAGCCGGACCCGGCGCGCGATTCCGTACGCATACATCCGAAGGTGTCCACGCGCGGGATCGAAGGCACCCGCCTGGAGCTTGTCGAGGAGCCGCACGAGACATTCCTGCGTGAGGTCGGCCGCGACTTCACGAGGCCCGGCGGCCGAAAAATATCGGAGCAAAGCCGGCCCCAGTTCCGCCACGGACTCGAGTTCACGCGATGACATCCCCACCCTTGGCGCCACCCTAGGAAAGGTTGCGACGAGCCGCAATGATCCCCAAAATCGGATGCCAAGGGGGCCCAAAGGCCCCGCTCAAGCCAGCTAAACAACTCATTTAATTAACAAATGCATCTCCCAAGCCCCGATCGCCGCATCTCCAAAGCCGGCGCAAAAGGCCTCGATTGCCTCGTCATATTCAGTGGACGCCCCTACAACGCCCCTGCTAAGAGCAGTGGGGTTTCTGTTAGTCGTTTTGGAGTCTTTAGCCATTCCGGCCTGAGTCGTCCTTACGGCCCCGTCCTTAAGGAGGAACTATGGGCAAAAGAATCTACGTCGGCAATCTCCCGTTCAGCACGAGCGAAACGGCTCTCCAAGCGGTCTTCGCCGAACACGGCACCGTTGAGTCCGTCAAAGTCATCACGGACCGTGACACGGGCCGCAGCAAAGGTTTCGGTTTCGTCGAAATGGCGACCGACTCCGACGCACAATCCGCAATCTCCAGCCTCAACGGCGCCGACTTCGAAGGTCGCCCGTTGACGGTTTCCGAAGC
>DDRA01000151.1:42669-43034 GCA_002343545.1 Bacteriovoracaceae bacterium UBA2428 | reverse complement strand
GGCGGTGGCGGCGGCTACGGCGGCGGCGGTGGCGGCTACGGCCGTCGCTAATCGCTAGCGAAGTTGATCCGACAAGCCTCGCTGGCTTCTGGCCGGCGAGGCTTTTTTTTTAGTTCTCCGCTCTCTCGCCCTTCGAGGTCTTCGGACCGTCTCAGTTCGCGTCGCCCAAATTTTTCTCGCGATGCCCATAAGGATACATCTTTGAATTCGAAAATCTTTCCCTTCCCGCCCCGCTCCGGCAAGCCCTGAACGATCTCTCGTTCAAGGAAGCCACCCCGATCCAGGCCCGATCGATCCCCGTTCTTCTCGAAGGACGCGACCTCATCGGACAAGCCGCAACCGGCACGGGCAAGACGGCCGCCTTC
>DDRA01000151.1:42237-42470 GCA_002343545.1 Bacteriovoracaceae bacterium UBA2428 | reverse complement strand
GACGCGCGAACTCGCCGCCCAGGTGCTCGAAGTCTTGGGCTCGCTCTCTAAGTTCATCCCCGGCCTGCGCCCCTCGCTGCTCATCGGCGGCACGTCGATGCTGCCCCAACTCCGCACGCTCTCGCGCAAGCCCCGCCTCATCGTGGCGACGCCCGGCCGCCTCATCGACCACCTGGAGCGTAAATCGGTCGACCTGAAGACGCTCAAGTTCCTCGTGCTCGACGAGGCCGACC
>DDRA01000151.1:35792-42075 GCA_002343545.1 Bacteriovoracaceae bacterium UBA2428 | reverse complement strand
TCGACGAGGCCGACCGCATGCTCGATATGGGTTTCGCGCCCCAACTGCGCGAGATCTTGCGCTACCTCCCGAAAGAGCGCCAGACGGCGCTCTTCTCGGCCACGCTGCCGCCCAACATCCTCGAGCTCTCGCGCCAGTTCCTCCGCGATCCCGCGCGCGTGACGGTGGAGGGCCCGAAAGCCGATAAGCCCAAGATCCACCACGAGACCCTGCGCACGACGACGCACTCCAAAACGAGCGCCCTGCTCGAGGTGCTGAAGGTGCGTAAGGGCTCAATCGTCATTTTCGCGCGCACGCAATCCCGCACGGACCGGCTGGGCCGCGCGCTCCAGCAGGCGGGTTACCGCATCGAGATCCTGCACGGCGGGCGCAACCAGGCGCAACGCAAACGGGCGCTCGAAGCCTTTCGCGCGGAACGCTCGCCGATCCTCGTCGCCACGGACATCGCCGCGCGCGGACTCGACATCGACCACGTCGCGCACGTCATCAACTACGACCTACCGATGGTGCCCGAGGACTTCGTCCACCGCATCGGCCGCACGGGACGCGCGGGACGCGAAGGCCAAGCGCTTTCGTTCCTGACGCCCGAGGAGGCCGGCCTCTGGCGCGACATCGAGCGCCACCTCGCCCAGGGCGAAGGCGGCGCGAGCGCGGGTGGAAGCGGCGGCGGCGGATCTCGTCCGCCGAGCGGTCCCCGCCAAGGCCGCGGCCGCGCGGGCGTCGGTCCCCGCCCCAAGCCGGCGTCGCGATGGCAGAAGCGCGGATCCGGACGCGCCGAAGGGCAAGGCGAAGGCGCGCCCACGCGCTTCCTGGGCCATCCGCCCAAGCGGAAAGGCGCGCCCGGCAAAGGCCGGGGCGGTGGCGGCGGACGCGGCCCCGGCGGTCCCCGCCGCGGCTCCTAATGTTTAGGCCGCGCGAGACAGCGGCGTCGAGACGCCGGCTTCGCGCGCGATCGCGCCGAGCATGTGCTCGTAGAGCGAGCAGCTCTGTTCGAAAGTTTCGTAGATGAGACGCTGGGTTTCCTCGGGGAACTTGTCGACGAAGGCGTAGGCCGCCTCGAGGTGCTCGGGGTCGTCTTCGGCGTGCGTTTTCACGAAGCTAAGCCCCTTCCCGCCGTGGGCCGCTTTGGCCTGGGCGTGGATGAAGCTTCCCTTGAGGACCGCGAGTCCCTCGAGGGCGACGATGTAGCCGAAGAAGGCGCGCGGATCGACGTTCTGAATCCAGTAGTATTGGCACTGGTAGAAAGCCTTCGTCTCCGGCAACGCCGGCAAATCGGAAAGCGTATACCCCAGCGACGTCACGTCGCGCATCGCGAGAAACTCGTGGTGCTTCTCTTCGCTCGCGTGCTTCAGGAAGCGCTGGTGAAGCGCGTCCGCGGCGACGTCGAAGCGGGAAGCCCCGAGCGCGAGCAGGCGCGTCGAGTGCGAAACGTAGTGAAAAGTCTGCGCCAACCAATTCGCGTAGGCCGCGCGATCGGACCACGGAAAGGCTTCCATGGCGGCTCCCGCCTTCTTCAGACGCGCTTCGAATTTTTCCCGGATTTTCATGTGCTCCCCCAACTTCATCTAGGCGGCGCGACGAGCGGCCACGGCCGGAACGCTCGCGTCGAGCCGACGATTCCACAGTTCTTCGGTCCAACGGTTGATCTCGAAATCCGGATGGCGACGGATCGTCTCCGGGAAACACGCCACGAGATCGCATTCGAAGTTCCGGCGCACGACGTGCTCCTGGATCTTCTGGAAACCCCAGCGCGTCGTGGCCTCGGAAACTTTCACGTCGCGGCGGCCGCACCCGATGCCCGCGTCCATGCCGCGCGCCAGGAAGTCCTTGGCACTGCAACCGATCAGGATCTCGAAGAGCGCCGGAACTTCCGCGCTCGCGCGACGCCATTTCGGGGCGACGGCCAGGAACTCCGTGGACGAGACGTGCCGCACCCCGCGCGCGGCGAGCGCCGCGTAGAACTCGGGGGTGTAGAAGGCGAAGTAGCGGTGATCGCGGGTCGCCGGACGTTCCAAATCGAAAGCCGTATGCGTTTGCATGCCGACGATCTCGTCGTCGCGCAGCAGACAACGGATCTCGTCCTGGCGCATGAAGTCTTCCTTCACGAAGGACTGCGGGCTTCCGGCTTGCCCGTACACCTCGGACCAGAACGCCTTCCAGAACTCGTAGGCGTTATCGTAAAGGGAGGCCCATGCGAAGTCGCGGCCGGGGCGCCCGGGAACCGAAACCAAACGAAAGCGGCTGAGCTCGGACGGAGTCGAAGTCATCCCGTAAGTCCTCCACCTCCCCCTTTCGGCGTCGGGGCGAAATACTTAACGGGATTTCAATAAACATTATTGAGTGCCGCGACGGAACGGAAACGACTCCGCTCCGTCGCGGAATCGGTCTAAGCGCGACGGGTCTTGCCGAAGAGGCGCGAACGCCATTCCTGGACTTGGATCTGGGTCAGGAAGTCCATGATCTCTTTTTCGCTGATCTTGTAATACACGATCATGTTGCGGAGCACGTTGGAGGGAGGCGGCGCCAAGCCTCGCTCGATGTTCGAAATCGACTGCGCCGACTTCAACTTCAGGCGCGACGCGACTTCGGCCTGGGTAAGGCCGGCGTCGGTGCGCTTTTCCTGAAGGTACTTGCCGATAGCTTTACGACCGCTGGGACTCATCATGCTGCACTATCACTTTCCTAACGCTACCCATTAACAACGATTCCCGCCCGGAGGGTCGCCACGAAGCCTTCGATGGCGCCGGATCGACCGAACAAGGGGGACATGATTCCGTGCCGAACGCCGAACTTCCGACGTTCCTCGGAACAAGTTTCCTGGACGACATGTTCACGGGAATCCAAGTCGATCGTGTGGCGCACCTTACCGCCGAGGATCTGACCGATGTCTTTGAGGACCGATTCCGTGAACTCGCTCGGCCGTTGAAAAAGATCCGGCCAAGCGCAAGAGAAAATCTGATCGAGCGGATAGGTGCAAAGCTCGAGGAAACGGAGGTTTCGGTAAATCTGAATTAAATCCGAGCCATAGACTTCGATCACGTCGTCCGTCTGAAGGCGCTCGAAAAGATCCGAGCTCGGCCGCAAACCGAGGTGGCGCAGAATACCCCAAAGCACGACGCGGCTGTCGTCGCGAATCGACTCGCCGTCGGCCTTCGCCCGGAGGCAAGCGTTCAAATAGACTTGAAAATTCTGAACGATGGCGGCCTGGGCTTCTTGCGGAAGCAGGCGAAAATCCGCGAAAGGACGCTGGGGATGGTAAGGAGTGAGACGAATGCCTTCCGAGGCCGCTAAGGTGCAAAAAGTCTCAAGTTGAACACGGAAACGTTCTTCCCAACTCCAGCCGACCGGTTCACTCGTCGATAAGAGGGGTAACATCGGATCGAAAATAGCGGCTTTGGCATGGCACGTCAATTTGAAGTATTCACATCGGCCCGTTCTTCCGACCTGTCCTTCGTCACCCCAAACCCATGAATTGAATGGATAATTTTAAGCGACTCTGCCATCATTCGCGTTATGCGGGGGTCCGATTTCATTTACGCGATCGATTTTGGGACTTCCAACTCCTTGTTGGGGGGCGCCCATGCCGGCGGGGTGGAGCCTTTGGCCCCCCTCGATCCGCAAGCGAGCGATCCCCACGTCTTGCGAAGCCTGCTCTATTTTGAGCCCGGTCAGGAACCGAGCTTCGGCACTCACGCGATGCAGCGTTACGTCGAGAACTCCCTGAACGGACGTTTTCTGCGTTCCTTCAAACGCTTCCTTCCTTCGAAGGCTTTCGAAGGCACCACGATCGGCGCGAAACACTGGCGTCTCGAGGAGCTCGTCGCGCGCTTCCTGCGCGAGATGCGCGAGCGCGCAAACGCGCACTACGGACGCGACGTCGAGGCGGCCGTCTTCGGGCGCCCCGCCCTTTTCTCCGAAGACGCCGAGTCGGAGCGGCTCGCGCAGACGCGCCTGGAAGAAGCGGCGCGGCTCGCCGGCTTCAAGCACATCGACTTTTTGCCCGAACCCGTGGCGGCCGCTTACCGCTACCGGCACGAGATGAAGCGCGAGGAGATCGTGCTCGTCGCCGACTTCGGCGGCGGGACTTCGGACTACACGATCATCAAGCTCTCCGATCGCGAGTTCCGCCCCGAAGACGTTCTCGCGATCGGCGGCGCGCCCGTGGCCGGCGACGCGCTCGACGGCGCGGTGATGAAACACCGGGTCGCCAAGCACTTCGGCTCCGAGGTCAACTACCGGGCGCCCTTCGGCTCGCAGGTGCTCACGATGCCCCGGGGCGTGCTCTCTTACCTTTGTTCGACCGCGCACATCCAGTTCCTCAACGCGCCGGAAAACCGCGCCTTCTTGAACCAGGTGCGGGCCTGGTCGCTCGGCGACGAAGATCGACGGGTCATGGACCAGCTGCGCACCCTGCTCGAAAACCAGCTCGGCTTCTCGATTTTCGAAGCCATCGAAGCGGCGAAGCGAAAACTCTCGACGGGCGACACGGCGGAGATCCGCTTCGAGTATCCCGACATCGACATCCGGGAACCCCTCAAGCAAAAGCACTTCGAAAGCGACACGCGCGCCGAGACCGAACGCATCTTTTCCGCGCTCGACGCGACCCTGGCGCGCGCGGGCCTGAAGGCGGAGCAGATTCACCGCATCTGCTGCACGGGCGGCACCGCGAAAGCTTCGGTCGTCCGCAAAGGACTCAAGAGCCGTTTCGCCGAAGATCGCCTCGACAACTTCCGGAACTTCACCTCGATCGTGGAAGGCCTTTGCGAAAGGGGCCGGCAACTGCTCTAACGTTCCGCGAACGAGCCCCCGCCAACGCTTACGCCCTTTAGGAATGCCAAGATGATCCACCTCAACAACCTCTCCAAGCAGTACGGCCAGAAGGTCCTCTTCCAGGGCGCGAGCTTCCAAGTGAAGCCCGGTGAGAAAATCGGCCTCGTCGGTCCCAACGGCGCCGGCAAGTCCACGATCTTCCGTCTCATCACGGGCGAAGAAGCACCCGACGTGGGCGAGATCAACATCCCCGACAAAGTCATCGTCGGCTATTTTTCGCAGGACGTGGGCGAGATGAGCGGCCGTAGCGCGCTCGCCGAAGTCATGTCGGGCGCGGGCAAGGTCTCCGAGCTCCAGGCCGAGATCGAGGCGATGGAGCGTCGCCTCGAGGCTTCCGCCGTGGAACCGCTCGACGACGACGAGATGGCCAAGCTCCTCGAGCGCTACGGCGAGGCGCAATCCGACTTCCAGTCGCGCGGCGGCTACGACCTCGATTCGCGCGCGAAGGCCATCCTGACGGGCCTCGGCATCGGTCCCGGCGACTACGAACGACCGGTGGAGAGCTTCAGCGGCGGTTGGAAGATGCGGATCGCCCTCGCCAAGATCCTGGCTTTGCAGCCGCACGTCCTGCTCATGGACGATCCGACGAACCACTTGGACATCGAAAGCATCCTCTGGCTCGAGGAGTGGCTCGCCGCCTTCGAAGGCTCGGTCGTCATGACAAGCCACGACCGCGATTTCATGAACCGTCTCGTCACGCGCATCGTTGAAGTCGCCGGCAAAGCCATTACGAGCTACTCGGGTAACTACGATTTCTACGTTCGCGAGCGCGAGATTCGTCGCGAACAGCTCCTCTCGGCGCACAAAAAGCAGCAAGAGATGCTCGCGAAGGAAGAAGAGTTCATCGCTCGCTTCGCGGCGCGGGCCTCGCACGCCGCGCAGGTCCAATCGCGCGTCAAGAAGCTCGAGAAGATCGATCGTGTCGAGATCCCGCCCGACGAGAAGGTCATGAACATCCAGTTCATGGAGATCCCGCGCAGCGGCAACGACGTCGTCATCCTGAAGGACCTCGCGAAGGTCTGGGACCGCGACGACGGCACGAGCCGACCCGTGTTCGGCGGCGTGACGGCCGTCGTTCAACGTCTCCAGAAGATCGCGGTCGTCGGCGTGAACGGCGCCGGCAAGTCCACGCTGCTCAAATGCATCACGGGCCAGGCCGACGCGACCTCGGGCACGCTCGCGCTCGGCGCCGGCGTACGCGTGGGTTACTTCAGCCAGCACGCGCTCGACGTGCTGAACCCGAACGCGACGGTCATGGAAGAGGTCTACTCGCACGCGCCGACGGCGAGCATCACCGCGATCCGCGGTCTCCTGGGCGCCTTCCTCTTCAGCGGCGACGACGTCCACAAGAAGGTCTCGATCCTCTCGGGCGGCGAGAAGAGCCGCGTCGTGCTCGCCTCGATCCTGGCCAAGCCCGTCAATTTCCTCGTGCTGGACGAACCCACGAACCACC
>DDRA01000151.1:35438-35633 GCA_002343545.1 Bacteriovoracaceae bacterium UBA2428 | reverse complement strand
CGAACCCACGAACCACCTCGACATCGCTTCGCGCGAAGTCCTGCTCAAGGCGCTTCAGGATTTTGACGGCACCGTCATGATCGTAAGCCACGACCGGCACTTTCTGCGCTCGGTCACCAACCGCGTCTTCGAAATCGATCGCGGGCGCATGATGAATTACGAAGGCAACTACGACTACTACCTGTCGAAGAAGGC
>DDRA01000151.1:31662-35300 GCA_002343545.1 Bacteriovoracaceae bacterium UBA2428 | reverse complement strand
GTCGAAGAAGGCCGCGACGAGCCGCTAGGGCGGCGCGGGGCACGGATCCCCGCGAAATTCCGACGCCCGTTTGGCTCGCCACCGATGCTAGACTAGGCGGATGCGCGCCTTCCTTTCGGCCTTCCTCGTATCGGCGAGTTTCTTTCCGACGACGCTGCACGCCCGAGTCGCGCTCGATCCCGAAGCGCCGACGCCCCCGTCCGTCGCCCCGCCAACGACGAGAGGCCGGCACGCGGAAGACCCCCTCGTGAAAGAGTTCCGCGAGACGGCCGAAAGGCTCTCGGCGAGCGAGCAGGCGATCGACGCCGCCTGCCGGGATCTCGCGGGTATCGCCGCGCGCGGCGCCTTCCTACGCGACTTCCGGATCGCCCGCGAGAAACTCGAAAAGCTACGCACCGAGTTGCAAAGCGCGTTTTCGCCCCGCGCATCGATGGACGAAGGCCGCTGCCCGTCGGACTACTACCTCTTCGGCCAAGCCCTGACGCTCGTGCGTCGCCGACGCGCGCTCTCGAACGACCTCGCCCAGGCGGGTACGGAAGAGCTCGAGCTCCTGGCCGCCCGCCTCGACCTCGACCGGCCTCCGGAGCGGATCGGGCTCGAGTTCCTGCCTTCTCCGCTCGACGCCGTCTTGGCGCTCGACGACGCTGAACTCGCCAAGGCCTTCCGAAAGGTCTACTTGAGCTCTCCTTTCAACGCGCGCGAGACCCTGCCCGTCGACGCCATCTCGTCGAAGATCAAACGCAACGAGACGCGCCTCGCCAAGGACCACGAGCAGATCTCGGCAAGACTCGAAGCCGCGCGCGCGCGCTTCGAGAGCCCGACGGAGCCGAACAAGCCGGAGCTGCAGAACTCCGTCCGCGACCTCGAACAACGCCTGGACGAGCAGAAGCTCCGCCTGAAACGCTGGAGCGCCTTCGCGGAAATGCTTCCGCGCGAAAGCGTCCCTCAAACGCCGGCGACGCGCAGGCAACTCCGCCAACAACGAAGCTCGAACTGACGACCTTTGAGCTCGAGCCCGTCGGCGAGCAGGACGAGCTCCTCGCTCGATTGGAGGCGTATCCAAGGCGACCTGGCTTCTTCGCGGTAGGCGAATCCGAAGGCCCTTCGGCCGCCGCCGAGAAAATGCGTGAGGACGAGGGCTGGCTTGGACTCGACCGGATGCAGGAAGACGCCGAAATCGCCCGGCGCGATACGCGGGTCCGCGGGATCGGCCCGCGAGGGACGCGGCGACACGACGACATGGAAGTCCGTCACGTCCACCGTCGAGCGGGCGTCGGCCAGCTCGACGTCGAGACGCCGCGGCGTTTGCCGGGTGAGCAACGCGAGGCTCGCGCCGAGGCGTCCCAAAACGGAGCCCGATCGTTTGAGGCGCCCGAGGTCGGCCCCAAAGCCCAACGAAACTCGCGACAGGAAATAGGTCGAGAGCGGCGCGCCCAAAGCGGAACGGACGAGGATCTCGCCGAGATCGGCGTACTCGTAGGTCTCGGCGCGCGGCAGGTCCATGAGCCCCCCCTTCGGATCGATGCGGCGGAAGATCCAAGTCCCGAGACGCTCGTGGCCGTAGCGAAGCGCGAGCGCGTTCAGGGCGAGCGAAAAAGTCGCGGCGTCGCCCAGAACCGCGACGTGCGAGACCGCGCCAAAATCCAGCGCGCCGAACGCGGGGGAATCCAAAAGGACGAAATTCTTGAGCCCCGCGACGGGGCTTACGCCCAGGACGACCTCGACCCCGACATTCTCCACCTCGGACGAGTATACGACACTCCGGAGGCTTCCCGATAGGCTAGGATGGGGAGACATGTCCCGCCGCGCCTTCGACACCGCTTTCGGCCCCGCCTTCTTCGAGGGCTTGCCCGCGTGCCCGGGGATCTACCGCGTCTTCGACGAAACCGGCACGATCGTCTACGTCGGGAAGGCCAAGAACCTCCGACGACGCCTCGCGCAGTACCGCAACGCGAAACGGCGTAAGGCCCACCGGAAGATGGCGCTCATCGTGAAGACGGGACGGCGTATCGAGATCGAGGCCTGCGCCGACGAAGCGAGCGCGCTGCGGCTCGAGCTTCACCTCATCCAGACGCTAAGGCCGAAGCTCAACGTCTCGAACGCCTTCTCGTTCCTTTACCCCTTCGTCGGGATCCGTCGCGACGGCGCCGAGACCCGCATGCTCATGACGAGCCAACCCGACCTTTTCGCGGGCTACGAGCTGCACGGGTGCTACCGATCGCGCAAGCTCTCGAGCCTGGCCTTCGGCGCGCTCGCGCGGCTCTTCGACTACGTCGGCGACGTCAAGCACGAACCCCTGCATCGGCGCCTGTTGACCCGGCAAATTCGCATCAAGCGGCTCGAGGGCGAATGGATCCCGCGGGTCGAAGCGTTCTTTTCGGGCCGCTCGCCCGAGCTGCTCTCGGAACTCTGCTTGGCGCTCGTCGAAAAGTCCGGCGCGAGGCAGCGGCGCGAACAGGTCAGCGCGGATATCGAGACGCTCGAGAAATTCTGGCGGCGCGAGGCGGCCCGACTCAGACGCCTCGCCCAACGCAGCGACGCACCCTACCCGATCGCGCAATCCACGCGCGATCTGCTCTTGCTCAACGAACGGATTCATCGGGCCGAGAACGCACGAGGCGATCGATCGACTGGATAAGCCGAAGGAGCTGGAGCGGCTTGGGCAAGGGCTCATCGAAACCGGCCTCGACGTAACGTCGACGCTCTTGCGGCATCACGCGCGCTAAGTCAACAGATCCATGAGATCTTGGCGGGTTAGCTGAAGCGCGGCGCCACCCTCGTCGAGCACCGCGCGCGCCAAATCCTTCTTATTCTCCTGCAGCGCGAGGATCTTTTCCTCGACCGTATCGCGCGCCACGAGGCGATGGATGAAGACCGGGTTGGGCTGCCCGATGCGATGCGCCCGGTCGGCCGCCTGATCTTCGACGGCCGGGTTCCACCAGGGATCCAGGATGAAAACGTGATCGGCCGCGGTGAGCGTGAGGCCCACGCCGCCGGCCTTGAGCGAGATGAGCATGACGGGAGGTCCGCCGTCGCCCTGGAACTCGTTGACGAGTCCCTGGCGGTCGCGCGTCGATCCGTCGATGCGCGAGAAGCGAACGCCGCGACACCCGAGCTCGGCCCCGATGAGATCGAGGAAGGAGGTCCACTGCGAGAAGATGAGGCTTTTGTGACCTTCCGCGATGGACTCCTCGATCGTCTCGGCCAAGAGCTCGAGCTTCGACGACGTGTCCGCCTTCTGGCCGGGAATGAGCGCCGGGTGGCAGGCCGCCTGCCGCAGACGCAAGATGATCTCGAGGGCCTCGAGCACGCTGCCGCCGCCCTCGAGATTCCGAATGACCTCGGCCTTCGTCGAGGCCAGGATGGCGTCGTAGGTCGCGCGCTCCTCGGTCGTCAGCTCGCAATGCAAAACGAGTTCGGTGCGCGGCGGGAGCTCGGGCGCGACCTCTCGCTTGAGCCGGCGCAGGATGAAGGGTTTGACCTTACGCTTGAGGCGCGAAGCGATCTCGACCTCGCCCCGACCGATCGGCCGCGCGTAACGCTCCAAGAAGTCGTCGCGCGTGCCGAGCAAGCCCGGCTGCAAGAAGTGGAACTGGCTCCAAAGGTCGTCGAGACGGTTCTCGACCGGCGTGCCGCTC
>DDRA01000151.1:31173-31443 GCA_002343545.1 Bacteriovoracaceae bacterium UBA2428 | reverse complement strand
GTCTGCGCCTCGTCGAGCACGATCGTGTCCCACTCCTCGGCGCGCAAACGCTCCTGGTCGAGGCGCAGGACGCCGTAGCTCGTCAGGACGACGTCGGCCCGCGGATCGAGTTCACGCTTCGCGCCGTAGTACATCGTGACCTTGAGCGAAGGTCGGAACTTCCGGATTTCCTGCGCCCAATTGAAGATGACGCTCGTCGGGGCGACCACGAGCGTGCGCCCCTTGATCGCGCAAAGCATCTGCAGAGTCTTGCCGAGACCCATGTCGTCG
>DDRA01000151.1:346-31017 GCA_002343545.1 Bacteriovoracaceae bacterium UBA2428 | reverse complement strand
AGTCCCGAATCCCGCAGGAAGGAAAGCCAGCTGACGCCCTGACGCTGGTAGACGCGGAGCTGCGCGGTGAGGTCCCGCGGCAATTCCGCGTCCTCGATGCGGCGGAAGTCCTCGAAGCGAGTCCGCAATTTCGCCAGGGAGTCGGGGAAGCTCGCGCCGGCTCCGCCCTCGGAAAGCTCCGCGCAAAGGGTCGCGAGCTCGGGAACGCGGTGCGGGGGCACCTTGTCGCCCTCGCTCGCTTCACGCGCCGCGAGAAAGTCGCGGACCTTCTTGCCGTGGCGCGCGACCCAATCCGATGGCAGCTTGGCCCAGCTGCCATCGAGGAGCGGGACCTCGTTCGAGTTCTGCTGCCAAGCGCGGAAGACGGCCTCGAAGCTCGCGGTCTTGCCCTCGCCGCCCTTCTCCCCCGGCACGCGGAAGTGCACGCCGAAAGAATAGCCGTCCCGCTCGCCGACTTCGACGACGGCTTCGAGCTCACGGGATTCCGCGCGGTAGGCGTCGAGCCCGTCGCCCGCGGCGTCCCATTGGCCTTCGACCTTACGCACGAAGTCCACGGCTTCCGCGCCGACGTAGCGCACGCGGCGGCCCGGCTGAAGCTGGAGTTCCGTCGAGAGCTTGCGCATGAGCTGCCGCTCGAGCTCGGGATTTCGCTGCACCGAGGGCGGCTTGCGTCCGCTCGCGACGCTTTCGCGCGTGAGGTTGAGTTCCATCGTGTCGTAGTTGAGCTGCCAGAGCGGCGGATCGCCGTAGACGACGTTGGCCAGGACCGAGAGGCACGCTTGGCCTTGCGGCCCCTGATCGCGCTCCAAGCGCAACTCCACGCGCGGCGGGATTTCGATCGCCTGCGGCAGACGCAAGCTCGTCACCCGGATCGAGATTTTCTTGCGCAAGCGCGGGAGGATCGTGCCGGCGAGGAGTCCTTCTTTCGACGGCGGAAAATACGAAGTCGCTCCCTCGATCCAGGATCTTTCCTCGGGCGTCAAGAAGACCGGCTGCACGAGCTGCAGCGTGTCCCCGCAGAGCACGACCCCGTGCGGAAAGGCTTCGGTGACTTGGGGATTGCGGATGCGGCGGAGCCGGTAGCCTTCGCCCTCGTCGGCGCACTCGTGCTGGAGCAGCAGGCGCGCGCTCGAAATGGTGACGGCTTTTTCGTCCAGGTAAATCGCTTGGTCGGAACTGAGCGCGGAGAAAAGGGCTTCCAAGCGTTTGCGGTCGAGCGGCTCACCCCGGTAGGCCGCGAGCGCCTGGTCGGCCGCGAAGTCTTCTTTGGCCGCCATGATCTCGGGACCCGAAACGCGGCCCGCGCGCACGCCCGAAAGGTAGGACATGAGTTGCCCCGCGAAGGGCTTGCGGGTTCCACCCTCGAGCGCCACCGAGCGCTCGAAGCGCAGTCCTTCCGGGGAGCGCAAGAAGCGGTAATGGAAACGCGCGAGCGAGGCCGATCCCGAAGCGCCCGCGGGCGCGCCCGGGGCGGGAGCCTCCGCGCCTTCCTTCAGGTCCCCTTTCTTCAGGGCGATGACGGTCGCGGCGACGTGCGCGCAGGGGTTCTCGGCGCCTTCGCAGTCGCAGTCCCACTCCGATTGCGAAGGCCAGAGCGTGACCTTGGGGCTCATGAGCAAGCCGGGGATCTTGAGACTCACGACGCATTCGTCGTCGTCTTGCGAAAGGACCCAGAACGCGGTCGATCCCCGCGTCAGCGTCACGCCTTGCGACCAAGCGCGGGGCGACGCGTTCTCTTGAACGGCTTTGAAAAGATCGGCGACGACGCTCGGCGAATAACTCATGGTGTGAAGCGCCTTAGGAAAACAGATTTGACGGAGCGAGGAAAGGGGCGTTAACGAAGAGCGTCCGTCCGCGAAGCGTGGACGGCGAAAACCCAAACGGGGAGCTGCCAATCGAGGCGGCTGAGAGGTCAGGTTCTCCTGACGACCCGCAAAACTTGATCCGGATAATGCCGGCGAAAGGAGACCCATGGCGAACGAAGCCATTGCCCCCCCTCCCCTGTCCCGATTGCGCGAGCGCAACCCGCTCGTGCTGAATCTCACGAACGCCGTCGTCACGAACTTCACCGCGAACGCGCTTCTCTCGCTCGGAGCCTCGCCGCTTATGGCCGGCGCGCCCGAAGAGATCGAGGACCTCGTGGCCATCGCGGGCGCCGTCGTGCTGAACATCGGTACGCTCGACGGGCCCCAACTCCACGCCATGGAGATCGCCGCGAAGCGAGCCGCGGCGCTCGGGCGACCGCTCGTGCTGGATCCCGTCGGGGTCGGCGCGACCCCCTTCCGGCGCCGCAGCGTCGAGCGTCTGCTCACCACGGGAGCCGTGCGCGTGCTACGCGGCAACGCCTCCGAAATCCTCGCGCTCGGCGGGGAAACTTCGCGCGCGAAGGGCGTGGACAGCGGCGACGCGGTCGCGGACGCCGTTCGCGCCGCGCGGCGACTCTCGGACGCCTACCGTTGCGTCGTCGCCGTCAGCGGCCCGGTCGACCAGGTCGTCTCGGGAAGCCGACGCGCGCGGCTGCGCGGCGGCGACCCGCTCATGACCAAGGTCACGGGGCTCGGCTGCTCGGCGAGCGCCCTCGTCGGCGCCTTCCTCGGCGCGGGACTCGATCCCTTCGGCGCCGGCGTCGCGGCGCTCGAAGTGAATTCGGTGGCCGGGTCGATCGCGGCTGCCGGCGCGGCGGGCCCCGGCCGCTTTGCCCCCCTTTACCTCGACGCGCTCCATGCGCTCAGCGCCGAAACGCTCGCCGCCCGCGGGACGCCCGATCTCGGCCTTTACCTCGTTTTCGACGCAGCTACGGATTCTCCGCACGGCCCCGAGCGTCTCTTCGACGCCGCGGCCGACGCGGGCGCGCGCGTCGTGCAGATCCGCGGCAAAGCCTTGGACGACGAAGCGCTGCTCGCTTTGACGAAACTCGCCGTCGCGAGCCTTCGCCCGCGCGGCGTGCGCGTGCTCGTCAACGACCGCGTCGAGGTCGCGCGCCGCGCCGAAGCCGACGGCGTCCACCTTGGCGCGGGAGACGAGGCCTGGACGAGCGCGCGGCAAAGGCTCGGCGCGCGCGCGCTCATCGGCGTTTCGGTCGAGAGCCTCGACGAAGCCCGCGCCCTCGAAGAAGCCGACATCGACTATCTGGGGGTCAGCGCGATCTTCCCGACGCCCACGAAGGGCGACCTGCGCACGCTGTGGGGCCTCGAGGGGCTGCGGCGCCTGCGCGCCGAGTCCTCGCACCGTCTCGTCGCGATCGGCGGCCTCGACGAATCGAACGCTTTCGAGGTCGCGCGGAGCGGCGCGGACGGATTGGCTTTCGTCTCGGCCTTCGCGCGGGCGCCCGATCCGCGATCCAAGGGCGAAAACCTGCGTCGCCTCATCGTGCGCGGATTTGCGAGCCGGAACGGAGGCGTCGCTTGAGCGCGCTCCGCTACCGTCGCGCGCTGACGATCGCCGGATCCGACAGCGGCGGAGGCGCCGGGATCCAGGCGGACCTCAAAGTCTTCGCCGCGCTCGGCGTTTACGGCGCGAGCGCGATCACGGCGCTCACGGCGCAGAACACGCTCGGCGTTCAATCCATCCAAGCGCTGCCCGCGGACTTCGTGCGCGCCCAGATCCACTCCGTCTTGGGCGATATCGGCGCCGACGCCGTGAAGATCGGCATGCTCGAACGCGCCGAGATCATCGAAGCGGTGGCGGAAGCCCTCGCGAGTCACCCCGGGCTCCCGATCGTGCTGGACCCCGTCATGGTCGCCAAGGGCGGTGCCTTCTTGCTACGTCCCGAAGCCGTCGAGAGCCTGCGACGCAAGCTCCTCCCTCGGGCGGCCGTCTTGACGCCGAACCTACCGGAGGCGGAAGCGCTTCTCGGGCGCCGCATCGAGAGCGACGCCGACTTCGAAGACGCCGCGCGGGACTTCCTCGATCTTGGATGCCAGGCCGTCTACCTCAAGGGCGGGCACCGCGAAGGCCCCGTCGTGGCCGACTACTTCCGGCGCCGAGCGGGACACGACGAAGGGGGCTTCTGGCTTCGCTCGGAGCGCGTCGAAACGCCGAACGTGCACGGGACGGGCTGCAGCCTGGCTTCGGCGATCGCGGCGTTTCTCGCGCGCGGATACGACGTCGAAGGCGCCGCGCGATCCGCGCACGCTTACTTGGCCCGCGCCGTGACCGAAGGGGCGCGCTACCGGCTCGGCGCCGGCCACGGCCCCGTCCACCATTTCGCGGGAGTCTGGCCGTGAGCTTCGTCGCCTCGCTGACCGCCTCGCCCGAAATCCAGACGTGGCTACGTCTCACGATCGCGCACCCCTTCAACGAAGAGCTGGCGCGGGGCGCGCTCGACGCCGATCGCTTCCGCGACTACCTCCGGCAAGACTCGCTTTACCTCGTGGACTTCGGCCGCGCGCTCGCCTTGACCGCCGCCAAGACGGAGCGGGCCGGCGACGCGGCTCGCCTTCTAAGCTTCGCCCAAGGCTGCCTCGCGGCCGAGCACGCGATGCACCGGGACTACTTCGCGCTTTACGGCGTGGCGTCGCTCGGCGTCCCGACGCCGACTTGCCTGCTCTACACGAAGTTTCTCGTCGCCACCGCCTACGAGCGCGGGCCGGCCGCGAGCCTGGCCGCGCTGCTGCCCTGCTTCTGGGTCTACCGCGAGGTCGGCGACGCCATCCTCAAGCGGTCAAGCCCGTCGAATCCTTATCGACGTTGGATCGAGACTTACGGGGGCACGGCGTACGCGGCGACCGTCGACGAGGCGATCGCGCTCACGGACACGATGGCCGCGCTCGCGTCGGAGTCCGAGCGCGCCGAGATGCGCGCGGGCTTCGAGACGTCGTGCCGATTCGAGTGGATGTTTTGGGACGCGGCCTACCGTCGCGAGACGTGGCCGCCCCCTTTGCCTACGGCTTCGGGTTCTTGAGGAGAAGCGCGTCGAGCTCGAGCTTCTGCGCGGCTTCGTCGGCGGGGGCGATCCTCGCCTTCTCGGCCATCGCGTTCAGCATGCCCGCAAGGCGATAGCCCGCGAGCACGACCTGCTTGCGGAGCACGGGCAAAGCGCGCTGGATGTACGCCATCTCGATCTTCGGAACAAGCTCCTTGCGGTAAGAACCGTTGACGACCTTGCCCGTCCGGGGATCGACGCGCTTGCAGTACGGAGGGTTCTCCATGCCGTAGGGAGCGACGTTCGGGTAGGCGATCTTGTGGAGGTCGCGGCTTTCCTGGTACCAGACCGTCGGGGGATCCTTCGTGACCTTTTCGAAGTCGATCGCCGCGTTTTCCTTGAGCGCGAGATCGCCCATCTCGAGGTAGCCGAACCAGCGCTTCTGACCGTTCGCGCCGCCACCCGTCGCGCGCTGGAACTCATGCTGGACGTAACGGATGAGGTCTTCGTCCCAAACCGTGTGGAGGTTCGTGCGACGGTACGTCATCTCGTGCGCGCCGCGGTCGAAGCGAACGTCCGGATCCATCCAATCGACGTCGCAAAGATTCCCGCCGCGGTCCTGGCCGTTCCCGACGTGGAGGGGTTGGTGGACGTCGCCCACGACGTGGGCGAGGTAGCGGATCAGCACCATCTTTTGCGTACGGCTTAGCTTGTCGCCCGTGAGCAAGGCGGGAGCCTGTTGGATGATCGTGTCCGAGTCGTGATCGACGCGCTTGGCCGGATCGAGGCCCGTCTGATCGTAAGGAATCTCGACGAAGTGAAAAGGCGAGAAAGCCGCGTAACGCTTATCCGAACGGACTTGGTCGGGGTACACCGAGGAAACCGCGAGCGGCTCGGGACCGATGATGTCGTAGACGAGGCGCTTGGCGGCCGGGCTCAAGCGCCCCTGCGCGATGTAGCCGACGGCGCCGTGACCGATGTCTCCCCACCCGAAAGCGGAGGACATCGAAAGGGAAGCGATCAAAAACAAGCCTTGGGTTTTCGTCATGCGAGCAGGTTAGCAGAGCCCCGAAAAGGCGAAAGACGGCCCTTTGACCTTTCGTTCCGTCGGGGGCGAGATCCGAACAAATCGTAACATTTTAAGCACCCTCGAAGCTCGTCGCGGAAAACGTCGAAGGGGTTCAAGGTGATCCCAGACGGGCCAAACACGGACCGTCGACACACAAAAAGGAGTTCACCATGACCAAGTCCATCTTCGGAATCACTCTCCTCCTCGGCGCCCTCGCCTCGCTGCCCGCCGACGCGCGACGCGGCGGCGGACGCGACGACTCGCGCAACGATCGCGGCGGATCCGCCCCGGGTCGCGTGGACCTCGTTCGCGGCACCCAGAACTGGTTCTTGCAGGAATCGGCCGAGCACTTGCTCCGCGACGAAGAAGCCACCAACGCGACGCGCGCCCAGACGCTGAGCCAGGTGCAGGTCTCGCTCCTCTCCCCCGCCCAAACGCAGGTCGACCTGAGCTTCGCGGACGCCGGTCCCCGTCAGGCGCTTTGCAACATGATCGACGAAAGTTCCCGCGGCGGCAGCGTCCTCAAGAAGGACGTCCGTTGCGAAGGCGCTCCCGACCGCAGCGGCCGCGACCGCCCGCGCGGCACCCGCGCCGACCAGCTCGGCGAAGCGATCGAGCATTCGCTGCGCGCCGAACGCGCGGCCCGCGCCGTCGACTTCGTCAAGGCAAGCGCGCAGTACAACGAAGCCGCCACGGCAATCGCCGTCGAGCTGCTCTCCGTCACGAACGAGCGCGTCGGCTACCTCTGCCAAGTCCGCGGCGGCTCGAGCGTCAGCTGCCGCAAGTAAGCTTCAGCCCCCGATCGGGATCGTCTCGATCGGCAGGAGGCGGTGGGCCCCCGTAGCGACCCCCTCGAGGGTCCACTCGCCGAAGCGGCTCCGGTGCAAGGTCTCGACGCTCGATCCCACGGCCGCGAACATGCGCCGGACCTGGTGGTAACGCCCTTCCCGCAGCGTCACGCGGGCGCGGAGCGGCTCCAGGATCTCCAACTTCGCCGGCAAACAGGGCTTCGGCTCGCCGCGAAGCTTCAGCTCTCCCGAAGCGAAGGCGGCGATCGCCGTCGCTTCGACCGGTCGGGCCAAACCGACTTCGTAGATCTTCTCGACGTGCCGCTTGGGCGAAGTCCAGCGGTGCACGAGCTCGTGCCGATCCGTCAGGAGCAGCAAGCCGCTCGTGTCCTTGTCGAGTCGCCCCACGCTCACGACCTGGGGCGAACGCAGATTCCAACGCGCCGGCAGCAAATCGTAGACCGTCGGTCCCTCGGACTCGTCGTGGGTACAGGCGTAACCGACCGGCTTGTGCAGCAGAACGAGCAAGCCCTGCGGATGGTCGAGCGCTTCGCCGTCGAAACGCACCCGCGAAGGATCGAGGCGTGACTCCGGGGTGACTTCCGCGCCTTCGCATTCCACGCGGCCTTCCTGAATCCAGCGCGTCGCCTCGCGACGACTGCCGTAGCCGAGCGAAGCGATGAGTTGATCGAGACGGGGAAAGCGGCTCATTCGACGGACTCCCACCACGGCGTGCGCGGCCAAGCGCCGCCGCCCAAGCCCACGACTTCGCCGATACGAGGCGTCACGAGCTCGAGCCCCGCGTCGGCGGCGGACCGCGAAACGCGACGGATCGGCTCGCGCCAATCGTGCAGGCTCAGGACGAACTTACCCCAATGAACGGGAAGCAAAGCGCGGGCCCGAAGGTGGGCCGCCGCGAGGACCGTCTGCTCCGGGAACTGGTGCACGTAGGGCCAATCCTCGTTGTACTGGCCGCATTCCAGCAGCGCGAGATCGAAGGGGCCCAAGCGATCGCCCACTTGGCGCAGGCCCGGATCGTAACCCGAGTCGCCACCGACGAAGACCCGAAATTCCCCCACCCGCAACGCGAAGGAGCACCAAAGCGTCGCGCAACGGCGAAGGCCTCGACCCGAAAAATGACGGGCCGGCGTCGCGGTGATCTCGACGTCGTCGAAGAGACGCGAGGATTCCCACCAATCGAGTTCCACGATCCGCTCCGCCTCGATCCCCCAGGCTTCGAGATGGGCGCCGACCCCCAAGGGAACGACGAAGCGCCCCACCCGGTCTTTCAAGGCCCGGATGCTGCCGTAATCCAGGTGATCGTAGTGGTCATGCGTGACGAGCAAGGCATCGATGCGCGCGGGCATCTCGGCGGGGCCGTAGGCGTCCGTTCCCGCGAAGGCCCGCACGGCGAAGGGGACGGGCGCGGCGTAACCGCTGAAAACGGGATCCACGAGCAAGGTCCGACCCCGGTACCGCAGCAGATAAGAAGAATGGCCGAACCAGACGAGCGAGGGCGAGAGGTCGGGCAGCGTCCGCAAATTCGTCCGCACGAAGGGCAACGGCGAACTCGGCCGGCGCGCCGGCGAGCGCCGGAAGAGCGCCCTAAAGAGAAGCGCGAAAATCGAAACGCCCGGACGCATCATGGGCGTCGGCTCCGCGTTCACGAAGACGCCGTCGCGATACTGGGCCGAACGGCGCATGCGCTCGCGACGCGCGCCGGTCGCCCGGGCCCCGAGGACCGACCACAAAGAAAGCATGTTTCCGTTCTACCACGGGTCCCGCCGCACGGGAGCGTTGCGCGGCTCGCCTTTCTGGCTATATTCGTCGTCGATGAAGATGACCCTGGCGCGCTACCTCGAACGCAAGGCCGCGCCGACGAGCGCCGAGCGCCAGCGAATTCCCTGCGTCGCTTGCCGAAAGCCTCCGGTCAGCTGCTACTGTGCGACGCTCCGCCCCTTCGACAGTTCGCCCCGCATCGTTATCCTCATGCACCCCCTCGAAGCCAAGCACCCGATCGGGACCGGACGCATGGCGCACCTCTGCCTGTCGAACTCGAAGCTGTGGGTCAGCGCGGACTTCGAGCGGCACGATGAGCTCGGCGAGCTGCTCGCGGACCCCAAGCTTTACCCCGTGCTCCTGTACCCCGGCCCCAAGAGCCGGAACTTGACGACGATGACGGAGCGGGAACGCTTTGAGCTGGCGCCGCCCGGGCGGGAGCTGGCCGTGATCGTGCTGGACGCGACCTGGCACAACGCCCGCAAGATGCTTCTCTATTCGCCGCGCCTTCAGAAGTTGCCGCGCGTTTCTTTCACGACACAACAGACTTCGCGCTTCATCGTCCGTAAGCAGCCGCAGGCGCACTGCCTTTCGAGTCTCGAAGCCGTGCACGAGATCCTGCGCCTGCTCGAAGCGAAAACGTCGAAGCCCGCGCCGATCCGGCACCTGCTCGACGTCTTCGACGCGATGGTCGCCCGTCAGCTCGAGCACCGTTCCCGACCCGGCCCTTCGCGCCACGCCGGCGGCTACGCCGCGCGCAAGGCCCGACGCGCCCGGGCGCTCGAGGAAAAGCAGCGCTCGGAAGCCCCTCCGGTCGGCGCCGAGATATTACCGAATCTCCATTCGAAAAACGCCCAGGCGCCGGATTAGCGTGACCCCGTAACCTAAGGAGACCCCATGAAGAACTTTTTCGTTTTGCTCTTCCTCGGATGCGCCCTCGTCGCGCCGGACCGCGCGGAAGCCGCCGCTTCGGGACGCCCCGCGCCCCCGACCGTTTCCCAAGTCGAACTCGACCGTTACCTGGGAACTTGGCACGAGCTGCGTCGGCTGCCGAACTCGTTCCAGGACGATCACCCCGAAGAGGCGAGCGCCTGCTTCAACACGACCGCCGAGTACGCCCTCCGCGGCGACGGCAAGGTCGACGTCAAGAACACCTGCTACCGCGAGAAGCCGAACGGCGAAGTCGTCAAAGACGTGGCCATCGCGATCGCGCGCATCGTCGACAAAAGCGGCGGCGCCAAACTCAAGGTGAACTTCACGGGCGTCGGGCTTCTGCGCACGCTCGGCATCGGCGACGGCGACTACTGGATCCTGGGCTTGGGCCCGACGAATAAGAACGGCCTCTACGCTTGGGCCCTCGTCGGATCCCCTCGCCTGAACTTCGGATGGATCTTGTCGCGTGAGCCGCAGCTCGCCGAAGCGACTCTCGACGAGATCCTCGCTTTGGCCGAGTCCAAAGGATACCGACGCGAGCAGTTCGCCGACCCGAGGCGTCCTTAATGAGACGGGTCGGGATCGTCGCTCTCGCCCTCGTCGGCGCCCTGAGCTCGCCTAGCCATGGCGAAGTTCGGACGCGTCGGGTGGAGTATCGTGACGGGAACGTCACGCTCGAAGGCTACCTCGCCTACGACGACGCGAAAACCCTGCCCTCGCCGGGCGTTCTCGTCGTGCACGACTGGATGGGCGTGGGCCCGTACGTCGAGCGCCGCGCGCGGGAACTCGCCGGCAAGGGCTACGTCGCGTTCGCGGCGGATATCTACGGTAAGGGCGTGCGGCCCGCCGACGCGAAGGCCGCCGGAAAGCTGGCCGGCGAATACAAGGCGGATCGCAAGAAATTACGCAAGCGCGCCGAGGCGGCGCTTCTTCGCCTCCGGCAAGAAAAGAACGTCGACCCCAAGCGCATCGCCGCGATCGGATTCTGCTTCGGCGGCACGACGGCGCTCGAACTCGCCCGCGGGGGCGCGGAGATCCGGGCGGCCGCGAGCTTTCACGGCAACCTGGATTCGCCGACGCCCGAAGACGCCAAGCAGATCAAAGCCAAGCTTCTCGTCTTGCACGGCGCGATCGATCCTTTCGTGAAGCCCGAAGACATCTCGGCCTTCCAAAAGGAAATGGCCGAAGCCAAGGTCGACTACCAATTCATCGCCTATTCGGGCGCCGTGCATAGCTTCACGAACCCCGAGGCCGGCAAGGACGTATCGAAGGGCTCCGCTTACGATCCCGTCGCCGAAGCTCGCTCCTTCAAGGCGCTCCACGCTTTCTTCGAAGAGGCCCTCTAGAGCCTCTCCCTACCAAGCGAAGGAGAGCTGAAGGGGGGCTTCGTCCGAAGTCTCGTCGCCGCCGAGACGCGCGCCGATCCCGATCAAACGAAAAGGAACGGGACGCCGGCCCCAAGCTTCCCGCAGGAGCTCGACGAAGTCCCGCGCGCGTGGACGCATGGCGCACGCGACTTCGCAGGTCGTCGTGCGGAAATCGAAGAATTTGATCTTCACGACGAAGCCGCGCAGCCGATCGAAGGCCTTCGCGCGCGTCATTCGCCGCTCCCAATCCGCGTAGAGCTCGGGCAGTGCGCGCAAGCCCTCTTCGAGCGTCGGCAAATCGCGCTCGAAGGTTTCTTCCACGCTCAAGGATTTCCGTTCCGAACGGGCCTCGACCTCGCGACGATCCTCGCCCCGGGCCAATCCGTAAAGCGACTCTCCGCGCGAACCGAACTCTTCCGCGAGATGCTCCCTCGAAGCCAACTGCAGATCTCCGCAAGTCCGCCAGCCCAAACGGTGCAAGCGCTCGGCCGTGACTCTCCCCACGCCGAAGATTTTCTCGACGGGCAGCGTCTTCACGAAAGCCGCGACTTCCTCGGGCCTCACCACAAAGAGACCGTCGGGCTTGCGCCAATCGCTCGCGACCTTGGCGAGAAACTTGTTCGGCGCCACGCCCGCCGAGGCCGTCAGCCCGCACTCCGCGCGAATGAGCCGGCGGATCTCGGCGGCGATGCGCGTCGCGCTTCCGTCGAAATGCGGAGCGTCCGTCACGTCGAGGTAAGCTTCGTCCAAGGAAAGCGGTTCGATGCGTGAGGTGAAACGGGAGAATATCTCACGAATCGCCTGGGTCTCGCGTCGGTAGAGCTCGAAGTTCGGGCGCTTGAGGATGAGCTGCGGGCAAAGCCTCACGGCCTGCGACGAAGGCATGGCCGAACGCACGCCGAACTTGCGGGCCTCGTAACTCGCGGTACAAAGCACGCTGCGGGAATCCGGCGGTCCGCCGATCCCGAGCGGCTTCCCGCGAAGTTCCGGGTGATGCTTCACTTCGACGGCCGCGTAGAAGCAGTCCATATCGACGTGAATGACTTTTCTCGCGGTAGACACCCGAAAGACAGGGTGCCATACGATCGTATGTCATTCAAGCGGAGAACGAAGGCGACGCCACTCTTGCGCGGTCAGCAGGGTGACGCTTTCCGAATCGGGATCGTAGACGAGCTTGAGCTCTCCCGCCGCGAGTTGCCGGCGCAACGACTCGACCTTGCTTTCGAAGGTGACTTCTCGGGCACCGTAGTCCGTCCCTTCGCGCAGCACGAAAGACTCCAGAATGCTTTCGAGCGCGTCGGGGCTGACGGCTTCGGGCGGAATCTCGACGGGCGGCGCTTTTTCCGACATTTCGCCAGCCTAGGCCGCGACGGCATAGACGTCGTCGTCCCACGCGAAAAATCCAGGGCCGCGGGCCAAAATTTCACTCGACGCTAACCCGAGCGCGCGTGCGCCGTGTCGGAAGGGAGAGCAAGGAGGCTACCCCGAATGAAACCCTCGATTTTCTTCGCTTTGACCTTGAGCGGTCTCGCGGCCTGCTCGGGAGACATCCGCAACATCGTTCCGCCCACGACGATCGGCGAGACGCCTCCCCCCGTCGAAGACCCACCCGGGGGCCCCATCGAAGACACCCTGCCGTCCGCCACGCCCCTTCGCGCGGGGCACTACGTCGGGCAGCGTTGCTTCCTGAACAAATCCGCGAGCGAGGGCTTCGGCGCTCCCGTCTATACGATGGCCGAGATGCGCTTCGACGAGAAGGGCATCGGCACGAACGACTTCAAGCTCTACCTCGACGAAGACTGCAGCGATCCTCCGGCGCTGGAAGGAAGCGTGAACCTCGTCATCACCTACGAGAAGAGCCTCGGCAACGTGCTCGTCTTCAAGTTCGTGCAAGAAGACCCCGCGGTCGAGGACGACGAGCCGCAGACTTTCTTCATCACGGGCGTACGTGACGGCAACGATTACATGCTCGACGTCGACTTCGCGGACGGCGAGTCCGGCCCCTACTTCACCATGCCCACGGAAGGAGAGGTTCAAGCCTTCGGAAACTCGCCCCTCTCCCAAGGCGTCCGCTTCAAGGCACAACCTTAGACCAACTGTGCGCCCTTAAGAGGGGTTTTTTGAGGTTTTTCTCTAATAAAACAAGCTCTTAGTAAAAGCACCGAACTCCGGCGCTTTCTTAGGGCCGCGTACGCCCGGAAACCCGGCCTTTCAGTCCCCTCTTAACGGCGCACAGTTAAAGCAGCGCGGAGGCCCTAAATTCATCCGGTGTTTTTTGAATTCTATTTTTACCAGGTTTTAATTGATAAAAAATTAAACCCAGGCATAATTAGATTCATGAAAGCCTCTCCCAACCAAATCTGCACGGCCTTCGCGGGCCCCCACAAAATCGCGAGCGGCGGGATCGTCGAAGTCGCCGGTGCCGTTCGGCGTTGGCTTGACCAGGACGCGGCCGCGACGCCGCTCATCTTCGATGATCGCAGCGGCATGACGATCGAAGTCGACCTGCGTGGATCCGTGGAAGAGGTCCGAGGCCGAATCGAAGCGCCCGAAGGGCCGAGCCCCGAGCGCAACGGCCCGGGACGCCCGAAGCTCGGGGTCGTCTCGAAGGAAGTCGGCTTGCTCCCACGGCACTGGGATTGGCTCGCCACGCAGCCGGGCGGCGCCTCTTCGACGCTCCGAAAACTCGTCGAAGAAGCGAGCAAACTGCGACGCCCCCAGGACGAGGCGCGACTCGCGCAGGAAGCGGCCTACCGTTTTCTTTCCGTGATGGCGGGCGACTTGCCGCTCTACGAAGAAGCCCTGCGCGCTTTCTACAAGCGCGACGGCAAGAAGTTCGACACGATCGTCGAGCTCTGGCCCCGCGACGTCCGCGACCACGCCAAAAAACTCGCGGCCCCGCACCTCGAAGCCAAGTAAGATCGAGGCATGGCGCTCACCGGAAAG
This sequence comes from Bacteriovoracaceae bacterium UBA2428, assembly GCA_002343545.1. Taxonomy (GTDB): domain Bacteria; phylum Bdellovibrionota; class UBA2428; order UBA2428; family UBA2428; genus UBA2428. The sequence goes on along the minus strand of DDRA01000151.1, from coordinate 17,271 downwards.
CTCGGAGTTCTTGTGGCGCTTCTCTCGGTCGACGCTTCGGCGCAGTCTTGGGCGAGGCTTCCCGACGATACGCCGCTCCTCGACGTGAGGGCCGGCGATCGTGCCTATTTCCACGCCGCGATCACGATCCGACCGCGGGTCACCACGATGGGGGCGCAGAACGGGCGCGCCTTCCCCGATCGCGACGCGCCCCACTTCGATTACTCGACCTTCGCCTGCGGGGTCACGCGCGCCGCCTCGGTGCTCCTCGATCGCGCCGTGACGGTGCCGGCCGGGCATTCGATTCCGCTCAGCGAGATCCGCGGCGACGGCGGCTACGGATCGGCGACCCTTCGCTTCGAACCGAACGACCTCGTTTCGCACGTGAACTGCATCCAGATCCTCAACGCGGCCGCGGTCGACGGTAGCCGCTTTCGCGTGCGCGACCTGCGCGCGGCCTTCGGCGGCCAAGTCGAGATCCTGCGCTTATCCTCCCCGAGCGCCCCCCGGGGGAGCGGCCCCGAGAACCTCGAAGGCTACCGCGAGCGCCTCCGCCGCTTCGAGGGAGCTTCGCGCTCGAGTCCCTGAGCTCGCTTGCCTTTCCTCGGGGGTAGCGACTAACTTGGGCGCATGAAAGCTTCCGCGCCCCTCTACTACGGCGACTACCTCAAGATCCGCGAGCTCCTCGAGCTGCAGAAGCCGGAAAGCGAACGCGTCGGCGTCGAAGCGCACGACGAAATGCTCTTTATCGTCATCCACCAGGTCTACGAGCTGTGGTTCAAGCAGATCCTGCACGACCTGAATTCCGTCCTGCGCATCTTCTCGAGCGAACGGGTCGAGGACTCCCGCGTCGGGGCCTGCGTGTCGCGCCTCGAACGCATCCACAAGACGCAGAAGCTCCTGCTCCAGCAGATCGACGTCCTTGAGACCATGACGCCGATGGACTTCCTCGACTTCCGCGACCTACTCATCCCGGCTTCGGGATTCCAGAGCCTGCAGTTCCGCCAGATCGAGAACCTCATGGGCCTGCTTCCGGAAAAGCGCCTGAGCTTCGGCAACCAAAGCTACCTCGCGCGCGTGAGCCCCGAGGACCGGACCAAGCTCGAGGCGAGCGAAAAGACCCCCTCGCTCTTCGTGCGCCTCGAATCCTGGCTCGAGCGCACGCCCTTCCTCAGCTCGGAAGGCTTCTCTTTCTGGGCGGAGTACCGTCGCGCCGTCGAAACGATGCTCGAGAAAGATCGCGGGCTCATCCTGGGCTTCAAGGACATCGATCCCGCCTTCCAAAAGCAGCAGCTCGACATGCTCGAGCGCACGCGCGGATCCTTCCAGCTCGTCCTCGACGAAAAGAAGCACGCCGAACTCAAGGGCCAGGGCGCGTGGCGCCTCTCCTTTCCGGCCACGCAGGCCGCGCTCTTTATTTTCCTCTACCGGGACTACCCCGCGCTCCAGGGGCCCTACCGCATTCTCCAGGGCCTCATCGAGATCGACGAAGCTTGGACGCAGTGGCGCTACCGCCACGCGCTCATGGCGCAGCGGATGATCGGCACGAAGATCGGCACGGGCGGTTCCTCGGGGTCGGACTACCTGCAACAGGCGACGGAGCGGCATAAGATCTTCCAGGACTTCACGAAGCTCTCGACTTTCTTCATCCCCCGCGCGGCGCTGCCCAAGCTTCCGGAGAAAATCGCGGCCGAGCTTTCGCTGGCCTACGCGCGATGATCGGCGACTGGAAGTCCCACTACGCGCGTTTCCGCGCCGGCCACGAGGGCTGGCTCCACCTGTGCGCGCACAGCCATCACTACTGGCCCGACGTCACGCGCGAAGCCCAGCTCGAAGCGTGGGACGACGCCGCCCGGCGGAGCGACCGCAAGTGGGACCGAGTGCTGGGCGAGCTACTGCCCGAGGTCCAACGCGGGATCGCCTCGCGCCTCGGCGTGCCCCACTCCGAACGCATCACTTTCGCTTCGAATACCCACGAACTGCTCGTGCGCCTGCTCTCCTGTTTCGAAGGCCGGCCCGTGCGCGTGCTCAGCACGGACGGCGAGTTCCATAGTTTCCGTCGCCAGGCGGCGCGCCTTGCCGAGACGGGCGGGATCGAGCTCGTCACGGTTTCCCAGTTTCCGCGCGAGAGCTTCGCGACGCGCTTTCTGGCGGCGGCCGAATCCCGCGACTTCGACGTCGTCTTTACGAGCCACGTTTTCTTCGATTCGGGCGGCGCGCTGCCCGACGCCGATCGGCTGCTCGCCAAGCTCAAGTCGCGCGCGAAGATGCTCGTGCTCGACGTCTACCATTCCTTCCTGAGCCGCCCCTTCTCGCTCGCCACGTTGGCCGACGACGTTTTCGTGGTGGGAGGCGGTTACAAGTACCTCCAAGCGGGCGAAGGCGCCTGTTTCCTTTACGCGCCCCCCAAAGCGGATGCCCTGCGGCCCGCGAACACGGGATGGTACGCGCACTTCGCCTCGCTCGGCGCCAGGCCCGCGACCCGCACCGAGTACGGAGACGGCGCGTGGCGCTTCTGGGGTTCGACCTTCGATCCGACCGCACTCTACCGTCTGCGCCGAACGCTCGCCTTCCTCGATGAGCAGGGACTCACCGCGGAGCGCGTCCACGCCCACTCGATCGCGCTGCAGGAAGCCAGCCTCGCGCGATTGCGGACCCTGCGCGCGACGCCGGATTGGCTCGCGCCCGTCGTCGACGCGATCCCCCGGATCGTCGCGGCGCCGGAGCGGGGAAACTTCCTGGGCTTCCCGCTCGCGCCCGGCGAGGCGCGCAAGGTCCAGGCCGAGCTCGAAGCGCGTCGCATCCTCTGCGACTCGCGCGAGAACGAGCGCGGTTCTTTCTTGAGGTGGGGCTTCGGCCTTTACCACGACGCCACCGACGTCGCGGATCTCGAGCGACGGCTTAGCGTCTAGGCTTGGGACGCGACTTGCCGCCGGCCTTCGCGTTCGCGCCGGCCCTCGGCGTGGGCCGCCTCGTGGCCGACGGCGGCGCCCCGCTTTCGAGCGCGTTCATGAGCGGACGGTCGCGCTCCGTCACGAAGTTGATGACCGTGCCTTCGCGACCCGCGCGCGCCGTGCGGCCGGCGCGGTGGAGGTAGTTCTCCATCTCCTGCGGCAGGTGGTAATTGATGACCCGCTCGACGTGCTCGACGTCGAGTCCGCGCGCGCCGAGGTCCGTGGCGACGAGCAGCTTGAGCGTGCCTTCACGGAAGGCCTTCAGGTTGGCGCGGCGCTCGTTCTTGTCCATCTCGCCGCGGTAGATCGCGCATTCGTGGCCCGCCGCCTTGAGCTCGGCCGCGAGCTTGTCGCATTGCTCGCGCGTGTTCACGAAGAGCAGCGTACCGCCCTCGTTCTTTTCGGCCAGGATCTTCTCGAGCACGGGGAAGCGCTTGCCGTCCTTGATGCCGCGGTTACGCGTCTGCAAGGTCGCGACCGTCTTGCGGCTGCCCGCGCTCTCGATGATCTCGGCGCCCCCGAAGTACTTGAGCGCGAGGTGCCGCACCGGATCGGGGGCCGTCGCCGTGAAGAGCGCCATCTGCCGACGCGACGGACATTCCTCGACGACCTTCAGAAGGTCGGGCAGAAAACCCTGGTCGAGCATCTGATCGGCCTCGTCGAAGACGAGCGTGCGGATGTCGCTCAGGTTCACGAGCCCCCGCTCGACGAACTGAAGCAGCCGACCCGGCGTGGCGACGAGGATCTCGAAGGCGCCCGCCACGTTTTTCTTGGCGACGTCCATCGCCGCGCCGCCCAGCACGCTGCGCACGCGCAGCCGCGTGCCGTGCGTGAAAATCTTGAAGACGCGCGCGACCTGCTCGCCCAACTCACGCGAGGGCACGAGCACGAGCGCGCGCGGATAGCCCTCGACCGTCACGGGATCGCCCGCGTCCTCGAGCGACTTGAGCCGGTGCAGGGTCGGCAGCGCGTACGCGAAGGTCTTGCCGCTGCCCGTCTCGGAAATGCCGACGACCGAACGGCCGTCCAGGAGGGCGGGAATGGTACGAGCCTGGATCTCGGTCGGCGTCTGGAGTCCCTTCTCGGAAAGCGTGGTCTTGAGGGAACCCAGGAGGCCGGAACTCGCGAAGCTCTTCATCCGGATTCCATACCCTTTGGCGGAGGTCGGGAACAGGGGAAAGTCGGCCCTAGACCAGCGCCGGGATCGGAATGACCACGCTCATCGCGATCGTCGTGGAACGCGAGGGGTTGCGGTAGGCGTGCGGCTGGTTGCCGGGGAACGCGAGCACGTCGCCCTCGCGCACGACGAAGCTATCCCCCGACACGACCACGCTGAGCTCCCCTTTCAGCACGGTCAGGTACTCCTTCGTACCGACGAGGTGGGGGTGGCCGCCCATGAGGGCGCCGGGCGCGAACTCCACGCGGTCCATCTCGATACCCTTCACCCGGTCCGGCAAGAGCTTGTAGACGCGGGCCTGGCCTTGGGCCCGGCTCTGCGCCGCGACCTTGTCGGCCGGGATGAGCACGCAGTCCGAGCGCGGTCGCGAGAGCAGCTCCTCGATGCCCACCCCGAGGGCTTCCGAGATCCGCGCCAGGTTCGTGAGCGAAGGGTTGCCCGCGCCCGATTCCACGTTCGTGAGCGTCGTGCGGGGGATCCCGGCCTGTTTGGCGAGCTGGAGCTGACTGAGCCCCCGCTTCTCGCGGAGCTTTTGGATGTTGGCGGCTAGATAGGCCGCGAGCTTGGATCCCATGGATCCATTCAGGCTTAGGGATGGACCTTATGTCAATATAAAGTCCAATCGGTCGATTGACGGTCTCGACGCCGGCACGCTGGGACCATGAAAAACTTCTACCAAGACCGAAACATCGTCATCACGGGCGCCACCTCGGGGCTTGGGCGCGCCCTCGCCCTTCGTCTGCACCACCTTGGGGCCCACGTCGCGGGCGTCGCCCGCGGGGCGGCCGGCCTGGCTTCGCTCCGCCACGAGGCTCCCCGCGCGCTCACGATCCAAGCCGACGTCTCGCGGGCCGAGGAGATCTACCCGCTGGCGGGCGAGATCCAAGCCAAACTCGGCGACGTCGACATCCTCTTTAACGTCGCGAGTGACCTGGGCCCCGTCCCGCTCCGCCTGCTCGCCGACACGGAATGCGAGGACTTCGAACGCGCCCTGCGGACGAACGTGCTGGGGCCGCATCGCCTCACCCGCGCGCTGCTCGCGCCGATGCTGCTGCGGGGAAGCGGACTCGTCGTGAACGTGTCGAGCGACGCCGCGGTGAACGCCTACCCCCGTTGGGGCGCCTACGGCGCTTCCAAAGCGGCGGTCGACCACCTGAGCCGCGTCCTCGACGAAGAGCTCAAAGAAGCGGGGGTGCGCTGCCTCTCGGTCGACCCCGGGGACATGCGCACGCCGATGCACTTCGCCGCGGTCCCCGACGCCGACCCCGCCCGCCTGCGCGATCCCGCGGAATCGGCGGAACGGCTCCTCGAACTCATCGCCCGCAACGACTTTTCCCAGGTCCGGAGGATATTATGAAACCCGCCGTCAGATCCCGACGTCGCTTCGGCGACACCAAACTACTCTTGCTCGGCGACGACGCCGTTCGGCACGCCCGCTTCGGTGAGCTCGCCGAGCGACTCGACCCCGGCGACCTCGTCGTGGTGAACCGCTCCGGCACCCTCCCCTCGAGCTTTCGGGGACACGTCGAGAAAAGTCGCGAGGAGATCGAGATCCGACTCGCGGCCTTCCAAGGCCCCCATCCCGGCGATCTCACCGAATGGCTCGCCGTGAGCTTCGGCGCCGGCGATTGGCGACGAAGGACCGAAGACCGGGGCCCCCCGCCAAGGCTCGAGGTCGGCGAGGTCCTCCATTTTGCCGGGGGGCTGAGCGCCCGGATTCTCGGGGTCCAAGACGAGCGCCTTCTGCGCGTTCGCTTCGAGGCGAGCGGCAAACCCGAGGCCTCGTCCGGCGTGGCAGCGCCCGGCGTGGGAGCGCTCTACCGCGCCGGGCGTCCGATCCAGTACTCCTACCTCGAGGAAGAAATCGCCGTTTGGGATCAGCAAACCCTCTTCTCGGGCGCGCCGATCTCGGTCGAGGCGCCGAGCGCCGGCTTCGCCTTCGACTGGGAGCTCTGGCGGCGGCTGAGGGCGCGGGGCGTGAACTTCGCCACGGTCCTGCACGGCGCCGGCCTCTCAAGCACAGGCTCCGCGGCACTCGATCGACGCCTGCCGCTCGCGGAATGGTCCGAGGTTCCGGACGTCACGATCCAAGCCATCGAAGCGGCCCGACGCGCGGGTCGACGGGTCGTCGCCCTCGGCACGACCGTGCTCCGCGCGCTCGAGTCGGCCTGGGTGCCAGGCGAAGGGCTAAGGCCGCGCGCCGGACTTACGACCCTTCGCATCTCCCCCGCGCATACGATCCGCTCGGTCACCCACCTCGTCACGGGCATGCATGACCTCGGCGAGAGCCACCGCGATATCGTGCACGCGATCGTGTCGCCGGAACTCGCCGCCGCGGCCGACGCGCAGGCCGAAGCGCGAGGCTACTTCTCGCACGAATACGGCGACCTCGCGCTCGTGGGTCCGGTGAAGGGCTGACGCTACGCAAAGCCCCGCGCGCCGCGAACGGTGGACCTTCCCGCGAGTCCGGGTTAGACGTCTCATCAATTTCAACCCCCAAGGAGACACCTCATGGCAAAATACGTCGACGGATTCGTCATCGCGATCCCGAAGAAGAAACTCAACCACTACCGCGACATCTCGAAGAAGGCCGGCAAGGTCTGGATGGATCACGGCGCCCTTCAATACGTCGAGTGCGTGCTCGAGGACATGATCGACGTCGGCGTGCCGTTCAAGAAGCTGCTCAAGCTCAAGTCTTCCGAGACGGTCATCTTCTCATGGATCACGTACAAGTCCCGCGCCCAACGCGACCGCGTGAACGAAAAGGTCATGCAGGACCCGCGTCTCGACGCGATGATGAAGAACGAAAAATCGCCCTACGACGTCAAGCGCCTCTCCGTGGCCGGCTTCGAAACGCTCGTCGACTACTAGCCGAAGGGCGCCAGGCGCTTTTTCGTGTCGCACTTGCGTCATTTGACGCGCAAGCGACACGAAAAAGCGTCTGACGCCTTCCCGCTTTGACGAGGGGGGAGCCCGGGAGCATGCTTGGCCGCATGAAAGCGGACAAAGCACGCGTCGGGGTCCTTCTTTGTGGATCGGGTTACAAAGACGGCAGCGAGATCCGCGAGGCCGTCGCGGTGCTTTGGGCGCTGAGCGCGTCCGGCGCCGAAGTCCGCTGCTTCGCCCCCGACGCTCCACAAACGGACGTCGTGAATTGTCTCACGGGCGACGCCACGCCGAACGAAAGTCGCAACATGCTCGTCGAGGCCGCCCGCATCGCCCGCGGCCAGATCGAACCCCTCTCTCGCTTCGACGCCGCCGATGTCGACGCCCTCATTCTCCCGGGCGGATTCGGCGCAGCCAAAAACCTCTGCGATTTCGCCTTCAAAGGATCGAACGGACAAGTCCGCCCGGACGTGCGCGCCGCGCTCGAAAGCATCGCGAAGGCCCGTAAACCCATCGGCGCCGTCTGCATCGCGCCGGCGCTCCTGGCGCTTACCTTCAAAGGACAAGGACTCAAGCTCACCCTCGGCGCCGCCGGCGAAGCCGCGCAGGAACTCGAAAAACTTGGGCACCGACACGAAGTTTGCGAGCCGCAGGCCTGCGTCGTGGACGAAGTCCACCGTGTCGTCTCGAGTCCCGCCTACATGTACGACGACGCCCCCCTCCACCTCATTTTCGAGGGTATTCGCAAGCTCGTCGCGGAGACTCTGCGTCTCGCACGCCGTTAACTTCACGCGAAAATCCCGCGGTTCCTCGCGCCCCGTAAAGTTCTCGTGAAGCCTTTAAGCTTTAATCTCGCCCCACCGATAAAGACGCATGCTTGAATCCGTTTCGACGAACTGGAAATCCGCCGCCACCCCGATCGCATCCACCGTCTTCGCGGCCCTTCCCCTCACTTTCGTCTTCCTCTTCTTCACGCTCCCGAAACAGGAGGCCCAGATCCACGCGGCCAAGCGCGAGCAAACGAAGATCAGCGTCGAGTCCGTCTTCAAAACGCTCGAATTCTTCCACGCGAAGGCGGGACGCAGGGAAATCGGCGAAGACGAAGCCAAGCGGCTCGCCGCCGAGCAAATCAAGCTTCTTCGCTACTCCGGAAACGAGTACTTCTGGATCAACGACCGCGAGCCCCGGATGGTCATGCACCCCTTCAAGCCCGAGCTCGACGGCCAGAGCCTCGCCGAAAACAGAGATCCGAACGGCAAGTTTCTTTTCCGCGAGATGGTCAAAGTCGCGAACGAAAACGGCGAAGGCTACGTCGACTACCATTGGCCCAAGCAGGGCGGCGGCGATGCCGTTCCGAAGGTTTCTTACGTCAAGCTGTTCAAACCCTGGGGATGGATCGTGGGCAGCGGCGTCTACGTGGACGACGTGCAGGCCCTCGTGAAGGAGTCGCGCAACGCGAACATTCTCGCCTTCGCCGCGGCCACGCTCGTCGCGCTCCTCATCTCGCTCGGCGCCGGTCTCAAGCAGCTCAAACAGGTCATCATCCCGATCACGAACGCCATCGCGCGCCTGCATCGCGAGTCTTCCCAGCTGAAAATCACGGCGAACGACATGACTTCGGCCGCGGACAAGCTCGCGGCCGAAGGCCAGAGCCAGTCCTCCGCGATGGAGCAGACTTCCGCCGCGATCGTCGAGATCAACTCGATGCTCGAGAAGACCCTCGATTCCGCGCGCGGATCGGCGGATTTGGCCGGACAGGTCGTCGCGCTCGCCGAGGAAGGCCGCGAGTCCGTGCGGAAAACTTCGGAGGCCTTCGCCAGCATCGGGAAGGGAACGGAATCGACGATCGGCGTGCTCGAGACGAGCATACGCGACATCGAGTCGCTCAAGAAAATCATGGAGAGCATCGAGTCCAAGACCCAGATCATCCACGAGATCGTTTTTCAGACGAAGCTGCTTTCCTTCAACGCATCCGTCGAGGCGGCCCGCGCCGGCGAGCACGGCAAAGGCTTCGCGGTCGTCGCCGAGGAAGTCGGCATCCTCGCCAAGCGCAGCGGCGACGCCGCGGTTGAGATCCAGGACATCATCTCGACGAGCAAATCCCAAGTCACGCAGATCGCCGAAGCGAGTCGCCGTAACGTGACCGAGATCGTCGGCAGCTCGCGCGCGAGCCTTGAAGACGGCGCCGACCGCGTCCGCGAATGCTCCGAAGCCCTCGAACAGATGTCCAAGCGGTCGAGCCATAGCGCCGAAATGGCCCGGCAGATCCTGGCCGCCGCCGAGGAACAACGCCGAGGCATGGACGAAATCACGCGCGCCATGGACAGCCTAGAGCAGTCGAGCCGAACGAGCGCCGCGATCAGCTCGGAAGCCTCGTCGCAGGCCAAATCCGTCCTCGAAAAATCCGATTCCCTGGAGGGTCTCGTGATCACGCTCAATCGCGTCGTTTCGTCGGAAAAGAAGGCCGCATGAAGCCCTTCACCCGGCTGGCCGCGATCTCTTTGCTCGGACTCGGCGCCTTCGGCGTCTCCGCCGAATCCAAGCCCCTCTTCACCCCCTACGGGTTCGTCCTGACGAGCTATGACTTCGCGAACGCGGGCGTGGCCTCCTTCGGCTCGACCAATCTCGTGGCCCCGACGGCGGCGGCCGCCCGTGCGGCCCCGAGCGACTCGCTCGCGCGAAGCAGCTTCCACGCCGCCCAAAGCCGACTTGGCACACTCATTCGCCCCTCCGAAGTTCTCACCGCCAAGTTCGAGATCGACTTCGCCGACTTCAACAAGGCTTCCACGACGACCGGCTCGATGCCCCGCCTGCGCCTGGCCAAGATCGACTACGCGGCCGACGCCGAGAACACCTTCTTCTTCGGCCAAGACTGGGATCTTTTCTCGCCGCTTCACCCCCACACTTACAACCTCGTGGGGAGCTCCTTCCAAGCCGGCAACTCGGGCTTCGTACGTCAACAGTTCGGCTGGCTCCGCAAAACGGCCGCGAGCGAGACGGGTGTCTCGCTCGGGCTACCCGGCACGAACAACGCGGCGAGCGACGGCAACTTGGAGATCTCGCGCGTCCCCACCGTTTCCGCTCGCTGGAGCTGGATCGGCGAAGGAAGCCGCTCCGGTCTTTCGGCCGTCGCAACGCGCCTGCTCTTGGGCTCGCCGGGGAGCGTTTCCCAGACGGCTTATGGTGTCGCCCTCCACCACGAGAGCACTCTCGGCGCGTTGAACCTGCGCGGCGAGATCTACGCCGGCCAAGGCCTCGCGAACATCGGTGCCCTTACCCTCTCGCAAAGTCGCGCGGACCGCGCGATGCGCGAAGCCGGGGGCTGGCTCTCGGCGAAGTGGGGCTTTAGCCCCGGACAAAGCCTCTACGCCGGAATCGGCTTCGCCTCGGTCATCGACCGCGCGCAAGTCGCGGCCCCTTCGCCCACGACGACGGGCCTCAAGGGGAACCGAAACCTGCGGCTGGGCTACGATCGTAAGATCGCCGAATTGCTGAACACGTACGTGGAGTACAACCACTACCAAAGCGCGTGGCAAGTTATGGGCACCGCGAACGCTTCGACCTTCGGCACCGGATTCCAGCTCCCGTTCTAGAACGTCTGAAAGCGTGACATCTCCGTAACATCTCAGCCCGTCGTTGACCCGGTCGGTCACGACTTCTAACTTTTGGGTTTCGCCAACCCTAAAAGAGAAAGGCTGAGCCGTATGAACCTGACCACGCCGAAGAACGGACAACACGCCGAACCGTGTCCCCCCAACGCTCCCGAAACCGACATCCGCCAAGACGCCGACGACCTCATCAAAATCCTGCGCGGCCAGCTTCAAACTTTCGAGTCGACTTTCTACCGAGTCCGCGGCTTCGTGCGCACGAATCCCGTGCTCGGCATACTGGGCGCGGTCGGCGTCGGCATCCTCATCGGGCGCCTTTTCCGCAAGTCCTCGGTCGTCTACGTGGAGCGGAGCAAACAATGAAGATCCTCGAGATGATCCTCGGCTTTCTCACCCAACAAGGCCGCGCCGCCGTGCAGGAAAACGCCGAGTCCATGACCCGGCAGATCGCGAACAACGCCCGCCGGATTTCCAAGCTCCTCGCCCTCACGGCGATCTTCGTGGCCTTGCTCTGCAGCGGCATCACCTCGGCTTACTCCGAGTTGATGAGCTCCATTCAGCGCTCCGAGACCAACTGGACGGGCGCTATTTTCTTGGGGGGCTTGGCGCTCGCGATCGCTTCGATCGGCGGACTCGTCTACAGCCTGGGCGAAAAGCGCTGGCTCGAAGCCCTCAACGTCTCCACGGATCCGCCGCCGCCGCCGCAGGCATCGCCCATCGAGAACGCGATCGCCGTTCTTTTGCTCGAAGCCGCCAATGAATTGCGCGAGCGCCGCAAATCGCCCGGCGAATCCCACGAGACGCGCGCATCCGCTCCCGGCGCCGACGAGAATCCCGCCCACGCGTGATCCGCCGCCCAAAAAAGAAACCCTCGCTCCTCACGAAGGAAGAGCGAGGGTCCCTAACGAAACCCAAGGTAGATTCCGTTAGTTCCGGTATTCCGATTCGATCACGACCACGGCTTGCGAAGCCTTGCCCTGACGGAGCAACGCGAACTGAGCTTCCGTCACGTCGTACTCGCGCTTGGCGAAGCTCGACTTGAGTTCGGCGTCGTTCGTGTTGAACATGCGGGCGAGCCAGTTCGCGCGCGTTGCCATGCTGAAGGTTTCGACCGACGGGGTGTCGAGCGTATCTTCCAGGAAGTCCTCGATCACGTCCGCGCGGCGAGCCGCGAGATCGCGATCCGCGCGCGGTAGATCCGCCGTGGTGGTCATCTCACGGTCCGACCAGACCGAGACTTTGATGTCTTCGATGTCGCCGCGAGCGCGGGCCGTGCGCACGAGCTCGCGCAGCTGCGCGCGCGAAGCTTCGCTCAGGACGGCCGAGCCCTTCGCGAAGCTAATCGCGTGGCTCGTGAGGTGCGCCGAGTTGTCGACGGTCGCGTCGCGGTTGGCGTCCTTCACGACGACTTCTTCGCGCGGCGTTCCCGGCGCCGAGGCCGAGTCCACGCGCGTCGAACGGTCGGCGCAAGCCGCCAAGCTCATCGTCAATCCGAGGGCCATCATCATGTTCATCTTTTTCATCGTTCTCTCCATCTCCTCAAATTGAGGTTAAAAATTGCCCCGCTTTCACCGAGCGATTCAGGATTAAGCAGATTTCAGGCCAACGATGCGGAGCAACATCTCGTTGCGGTCGTCGACAATGGGAACGTGGAGCGATTTCGCGTTCGCTTGAGGCCCAAGGCTTTCTTGAAAGTCTCTCTCCTCGGGGGGATGGCGGCGCTTTTCCCCAACGCGAAGGCCCAAGACGCCCCCTGCCGTCCCTTTCGTCTGCATGCCGGCGTGAGGCTTCCGACCTCCGAAGAACGGCGCCAAGCCGACGCCAAGACCTCGCCCGCCTTCGATAATATTCGGGGCGAAATCGAGGCCACCCTGGCCCTTCATGGGACAAGCGTCGATTGGAACGGGGAATTTTGGAAATGCGTGCGCCCCTACCTTAAGCTCGACCGAGACGGCGACGGCCTTTCGGATTGGACGGTCTCGATCGACGCGGCGCCGAGCCCCGTCCTGATTCCCCTCGATCCCGACCTCGACGGCGACGGCGTCGAGAATCTCTTCGACGTCGCGCCGAACGATGCGCGACTCGGATCGATCACGCCCAAAGGCTTGCCCCCGCACCTCGTCGCGCGGGACGCCGAAACGCGCGCCCTCCAGCTGCGAATCTACGAACGCTACGGACTCGTCGCGGTCGACAACAGCGACGCGCACTCGCCCGGCGTGCTGCGGACCGTCGACGAGCTGCTCGAAGGCCTCCCCGAGATCATGCGCCAGGCCCGCGGGCTGCGCCTCCTCTTTGCCTTCGCGGGACACGACGCGCGCCACGACCAGGCCGCCTACCACCGACAGATGCGCGCGCTTAGTCTGGGCGGCCGCAAGAGTTACCCGGATCGGCTCGACGCCGCGGCCCGCGCGGAACTCCTCCACACGCTGGCCCACGAGATCGGGCACGCCGTGCTCTTCGACCTCGTCGGACCGGCGGAGCTGCAGAACTTCGCGAGCCACCAAGCGGGGTGGCGCGACGTCTTCGCCGAACGCCCGGAAACGAGTCTGCTCGGCCCCGCCTTCTTTCGTCCGTTTCCGCGGCGGAGCGTGTCCACGCCCGCCCCCCTCTCCCCCTACGCCAAGCGCAACCTCCACGAATGGTTCGCCGAAGCCTACGCGGCGACCGCGCTCAAGCGGCTCATCGCGCGAGGGCGTCTCGACGCCTCGCAAGTTCGCCAGCGCGGGATCGAACGCCTGGACGAAAACACGGAAAACTGGGTCAAGCGTCTGGCCGACTTTGACGGCTAGGCGTCGTCGAAGCCGACTGACGTTTGCGGACGAAAGTTCCACGACCGCCTTCGCTGATCTAGGAAAGAAGGCCGGAGGAAAATCATGAAACGTCTCTTCTCGTTCGTTCTTGTCGTCGGCTCCGCTTTCGCATCGCGGGCGCAGGAAGCCCCGGAACCGTGCGCGATCGGCGACGCGCGTTGCGCGGACCTGAGCTATAAGCTCGATGATCTCATCGCCGGCCTCTCGATGGATTGCAGCGGCGAGGCCTGCTACGGGCTCTGGCGCACGCAAATGCAAGACATGCAGGCCACGTCCGACGCCGCGGACGCCCTTCCGGTCGGCTTGCCCGTGGCCGAGGAAGTCGGCGCCAAAGCCAAAACGGCCGCCGGCAAGATCTGCGGAACGCAGATCACGGGAGAAGCTTCGTGGGTCTCGAGCTGGGTGCTCAAGGCGAACCGCGTGCTGCGGCGCCTGGAGCGTTTGCAGCGCGGCGCCGGCGTCGTCGCCCCGCGCACCTGCACGATGACCGCGGGCTGAAATCCACGTCAGGGCCTTTCGAGCTCATCGGCCGCCGCACTAGGCTAGGCCGATGAGCTCCTCGCTTCGTCTCGAACGCACGCCCCTTTCGATCCTGAACCTGGCGAGCTACCCGAGGGGCGCGCGCCCGGGCGACGCCTTCGCGACCACACGCCGGATCGCGCAGCACGGCGAGCGCTGCGGATACCACCGCTTTTGGCTCGCCGAACACCACAATCTCGAAGGCATCGCGAGCGCGGCCACGTCCGTGCTCATCGGCAACGTGGCGGGCGCCACGCGCCGTATCCGCGTCGGCTCGGGCGGTATCATGCTTCCGAATCACGCCCCGCTCGCGATCGCCGAGCAGTTCGGGACCCTCGAGTCGCTCTACCCCGGCCGCATCGATTTGGGACTCGGCCGCGCCCCGGGCGGAGACTTCGCGACGATGCGCGCGCTCCGGGCCGCGGGCGGCAGCGCCGACGACTTTCCCGCCCTCATCGCGGAACTCGTCGATTACCTGGGTCCGCCGCATCCGCACCGGCGGGTGCGCGCCATTCCCGGCGAAGGTCTGGAGATCCCGATTTGGATTCTCGGCTCGAGCCTCTACAGCGCCGAGTTGGCCGCCGAGCTGGGGCGCCCCTACGCCTTTGCCGCGCACTTCGCGCCGACCCACCTCCTGGAAGCCCTCCGTCTCTACCGCGCGCGCTTTCGCCCCTCGGCTTGGTTCGCGGCGCCGCACGTCATGGTCGCGATCCCCGTCGTCGCGGCCGAGAGCGACGAACGCGCCGAGTATCTCGCGACGAGCCTCTACCAACGTTTCGCGGGAATCGTGCGCGGCGAGCGCGGCGGCACCCCGCCGCCCGTCGCTTCCCTCGAGAAGCTCTGGGATCCCGCGGTCGAGGCGACGACGCGCGCGATGCTGAAGTCCCTCGTCGTGGGCGGCCCCCAAAAAATTCGGCGCGGGCTCGATGCGACTTTGGAAGCCACGGGGGCCGACGAGCTCATGATTTCCTCCGAGCTCTACGACCCGAACGACACGCTTCGTTCCTACGAAATCATCGCGCGCGTCGCCGGACGCCGCATCGACGACGGCGAAGCTGATCCCGATTTTGGCCGTCCATGACGCCCAGCCTCCGGCGAGCGGCGGCTTCCCCTTCGCGCGCTTGGCCCGCTTCGTGCAACCTTCTTTCGACAGGAGGTCCTAAAATGGCAAACCAAAACAAACCGCAACCGCAACAACCCCGCAAGCCGAACACCCCGAACACGGGCATCGAACAAATGCCCCAGAAGGGTGGCAAAAGGGACCAGGAAAAACCCAAGGCTCCCAAGAAGAACGACGACTTCGGAAGTGACGTTCCGAGCGGTCAAGACCTCGCTTAGTCGAGCGCCTTGACGCAACGGGGCGGGGCGCGGGTCGACCCGGCCCGCCCCGTTTCTTTCGGAGACTTTTTCGAGCCCGAGACTTTAAGTCCCGTAGTGGTGCTTCACGGTCTGCAGAAGCACGTCGAGATCCACGGGCTTTCGCAAGAATCCCGCGGCGCCCGTTTCCAAGGCTTTCTTGTAATCCGCCACGGCGGAAACGAGCACGACGGGAACGCTCGCGTGGGAATCCGGCAACTGCGTACGGCAACGCATGAACTGCCAGCCGTCCATGATCGGCATCATGAGATCGAGCAAGATGAGCCCCGGCCGCGCGACCTTCGGCAACCCTTCGAGGGCTTCTTTCCCGTTCCGGTACGTCGTCACCGGGAATCCTTCGTGTTCGAGGACCTCCCGAAGGGCATCGCGGATTTCATCGTCGTCTTCGATGATGATGACGGAGTCGCTCATCCTCCTATTGTGTCCGATTCGGGCCCGATTCCGCGTCAGAATTATCGCGGGGCGTTTCTCCCGTCGCTAAGGCTGTTTACGGGCCGCGGGCGAGTCGAGTAGACCGTTGAGAGAACTATGCACACGGGTATTTGGCGTCGCATCGTCCTCGAGAACGCCCTCGACGCGGTCGTCGGCGTCGACCACGAGGACCAGATCATCGACTGGAATCGGCAGGCCGAACAGACTTTCGGATGGCTAGCCAAAGAGGCTATCGGTTCTGCGATGGCGGACATTCTCGTGCCGCCGGAGTTCCGCGACGCTTACCGCATCGAGAGAGAGAAGCTTCTTTCCACGGGACCGGAGGCGATACCAAACCGGCGCATCGAGCTCCAGGCGCTCCATCGCGATGGCCGGCGAATCCTCATCGAGGTGACCGTCATTCCCATCCAGGTTCACGGAGCCTACCGCGTCTATTCTTTCGCGCGCGACATCGGCGCGGCCCGCAAAACGCAAAGCCAACTCAAGCTCCTGAGCGACGCGCTCGAGAACAGCCTGAACGCTTTCGACATCGTGGACGCCGAGGGACGCTTCATCTACGCCAACCGCACCTACCTCAAGATGTGGGGCTACGAGCGCCTGGAAGAAATCCTCGGCACTTCGCCCGCGGACCACTGCGAAGATCCCGCGATCCCCGGCCGCATCATCGCCGAGCTCAAGGCGCGGGGGGAATGCGAAATCGAGTTCGTCGCGCGCCGACGCGACGGCAGCACTTTCGACGTGCTCATGTGGGCGCGGCTCGCGCACGACGCCGAGGGCCGCGAGGTTTACCCCACGACGGCGATCGACATCACGGAACGAAAGCGGGCCGAAACCGCCCTGAAGGAAGCGATCCGTACCCGCGACGAGTTCATCAGCATCTGCTCCCACGAGCTCCGCACCCCCGTCACCTCCATGCGCTTGCAGTTCCAGGTCGCGGCGCGCCAGCTCGAGCGGGGCGACGAAGAGGCGATTTCGCGAAAGGCCATCGCCAAACGCATCGCCAACTCGAATCGACAGCTCGACCGCATGACGAACCTCATCGAAGACATGCTGGACGTCTCGCGCATCGCCGCGGGCAAGCTCCACCTGAAACGCGAGACCGTCGACCTCGGCGGGCTTTGCGAGGAAGTCGTCGAACGCTTTCAGGACCATTACTCGTTGCTCGGGCTCTCGCTCGTCTTCG
>DDRA01000151.1:0-199 GCA_002343545.1 Bacteriovoracaceae bacterium UBA2428 | reverse complement strand
CTCGGGCTCTCGCTCGTCTTCGAGAATCCGCGCCCCGGCACGACGGTTACGGTCGATCCCTACCGAATGGAGCAGGTCCTCTCGAATCTTTTCACGAACGCGGTCAAGTACGGCGCCGGCGGGCCCGTGCGGGTCTCCCTCGAAGTCGAAGCGGGAAGCGTTCGTTTGCGCGTAAAGGACCACGGCATCGGCATCGCGC
>DDRA01000183.1:7357-30545 GCA_002343545.1 Bacteriovoracaceae bacterium UBA2428 | reverse complement strand
TAAAAATTTTTTGTGAAATGTGGGGCGTTGGGGGCGAAGAGGCGCAGGAGGGGCGCGCGCCCACGTGATTACCGGGGTTTAGCCGAGGGCCAAAATGAGGGCTTTTTCATCTTCGGATCATCTCCCCGAAAGGTCGGGGCTCGATAATGGATTCATGAGCGGCCCGGATAGACGAAGCCGCCGGAAACAAAGGAGTCGCAGATGATCCGCTTCCAACGTCTTTTCGCCACGGGTCTCCTCGTGCTTTCGACGAGCGCGTTCGCGAACCCGCCGGTCGCCAAGTTCGACTACAAGGCGGCGAAGTCCGCCTGCGAAGCCGAAGGCAAAAAAGGCAAAGACCTTCGGGCTTGCATCAAGGCCGCCAAGAAAGCCGCGAAGAACGGCTAGGACCGCCCCCGCGGTCCGGCCGAGTCCTCAAGCACCGTTCTTTTTTTTGACAAGGAGTTTCACATGACCAAATTCACGAACATCCTCACCGCCGGCGCCCTCGTTTTCTCGATGAGCGCTTTCGCCAACGGCCACGACAAGAAGCCCGACACCAAAGAACATACGACCGAGCACAAGGGTTGCGAAGGCAAGACGGGCGACGATCTGAAGAAGTGCGAAGACGCCGCCGCGCACGCCGAAGCTCCGGCCAAGAAGAAGCATAAGTAAGTCCGTCGGGGCGTCGCTCGTCTCCGAGATCCCCAACCACGGTTTTAGCGACGACCCCTGGACAGGACCCGGGCGCTCGACTTCCCTATCCGGATGAGAATCTTGGTGGTGGAGGACGAAGCCCGGGTTCTTCGTTTTCTCGAAGAATCTTTGCGGCACGAAGGGCATCTCGTCTCGGCCTGCCGTCGTCTTTCCGAAGCGAAGGACCTCGTCGCCTCTTCCGTGGAGCCCTTCGAGGCGATCCTGCTGGATCGCATGATCCACGGCGAAGACTCCATCACGCTGCTCCCCCTTGTTCGTGAGCACCAGCCGCTCGCCAAGATCCTCGTGCTTTCGGCCCTCAATTCCGTCGACGAAAAGGCTCGCGCGCTGGACGCGGGGGCCGACGATTACCTCTCGAAGCCGTTCTCCCTCGTCGAACTGACGGCCCGCTTGCGGGCGTTGGGTCGGCGTTCGAGCCCCGATCCGCGCACGGCGAAACTCGAATTGGGCGGGCTGTCGCTCGACCCCCTCGCGCACGTCGTCGAGGTGGCGGGTCGTCGCATCGACCTCTCGCAGAAGGAATACCTCCTGCTGCAGACGCTGCTGCAGCGGCCGGGACAGGTCTACAACCGCTTTCAGCTGCTCGATCGCGTTTGGAATTCGCAGTTCGACATCGAGTCGAACGTGGTCGAAGTGACCGTTCGCAATCTTCGGCGTAAGCTCGAGTCGGAACCTTGCCGGGTGGTGATTTCGAGCCGTCGCAACGTCGGGTATTGGATCGAGGGCACGTGAAACGCCGTTTCGTCCTCATCATTTTCTCCGCGCTCGGCCTCGCCATCGGCGCGGTGTCTTTCGTGCACTTCTACTTCTTTCGCTCGGAGCGGCAGCGGCTCATCGATCAGCAGGTCGAGGCCGTCGCGACGAGCCTCTACGCCTCGGATCTGAGCCAGTTCGCTTTCGACGATCTCGAAGAGGCCGGGGACATCGTCGCCGACGCGCTCGGGGACGAGCGCTTGGGCGCCGTTATCGTGGTGTACGACTCCGACGGGCGCATTCGCTACGAGAACCGGAACTCGGAGCTGCTCGGCGGCGAGTTCCCCCGCTCGCCGCCCCTCTTGACCATCTCGCGGAATAATCACTCGGCTAGGATCATGAACGTCGAGCTGCCCGGGGGGTCCGGCGTCCTCCAGGCGGGGGTTCTGCTGGACCGCGGGCAAGTTCGTTGGAACAGCCTGGGGCGTTCGATCTTCGTTTATCTCGCGCTCATCGGTCTCGTGCTCGTCGGGGTGACTTGGATCCTGACTTCGGTGCTGCTGCGGCCCTTGCGCTCGCTGGCATCCTACCTGCGCTTTCTCGCGGAGAGCGGCGGGAGCGATCCTTCGCGCGGCGAGGCTTCGCCTTCTTTGCCCCAGAATCTGAGGGCAAGCGACGAGTTCGGCGAGCTCGTTTCGGCGGCGCGGGAACTCGCGGAACGCTTACGCGGCGACGTCGCGCTCGGACAGGCTTCGGCGGCGCAGATGGCGCACGAGCTCAAGACCCCCATCACGATCATTCGTAATTCGCTGGAGGGCCTCGAAGGAAGGGCGGCGAGCGAAGCGCGTTCCGAGGTCGATCGTCTCACGAAGGTCGTGAACGAGTTCCTCGACTGGGCGAGGGTGGGTCGCATCTCGCCGGCGGAAGACCGCCACGCGATCCGGCCGGCCAAGGTCGTACCGGCGCTTTGCGACCGGCTCGGCCGCGGCGAAGTGGGCCGTCTCGTTTGCGAGGTCCGGCAAGAGGACGCCGTCGTCTTCGCGAAGCCGGAATGGTTCGAGCAATGCGTGACGAATCTCGTCTCGAACGCCCTTCGCTATTCCCCGTCCGCCCGGCCCGTGCGCGTGGTCATCGAGGAAACTTGCTTGCGGGTGATCGACGAAGGACCGGGCTTGCCCGCCGAAGTCGAGCGTCGACTCGGCCAGCCCTTCAACACCTGGACGCCGCCCGAGCGCGCCGAGGCGGACGACTTTCGGAGCACGGGGCTGGGGCTGGCCTGGGTGCTGCGCGTGAGCAAGGGTTACGGCTGGGGCTTCGAGATGCGCCGTCGCCCCGAGGGCGGGACCGAAGCCATTCTGAGGTATTGATGTCGAATCTGCTGCAACTTCAGGATGGCGCCAAGGGATACGGCGCCCGGATGCTCTTCGAGCGGGCGTCCTTTTCGATCAACGCGGGCGAGCACGTGGGCGTCATCGGCCCGAACGGCGCGGGGAAGTCGACGCTGTTCAAGATCCTGACTCGCGAGGAGAGCCTCGACGCGGGCGAGCTCGTGCAGGCGAAGGGGCTTCGCATCGGTTACCTCGCGCAGCACGACAACTGGGCGCCCGGCACGCTCGTCGAGGATTTCCTCGTGAAGGATTCCCTGCTGCCGATCTGGGAACTCAAGTCGCTCGGCCGCGGTCTGGGGTTGCTCGAGGCGCAGTACGCGCGTCCCCTGGATTCCCTCAGCGGTGGGTACCGCACGCGGGTCAAGTTGCTGCAGCTCCTCGGCCAAAAGCCCGATCTGCTTTTGCTCGACGAACCGACGAACTACCTCGATCTCGAATCGCTGCTGGTGCTCGAGAACTTCCTGCAGGAGACCCAGGGGGCTTTCCTGCTCATTTCGCACGATCGCGAGTTCCTCCGCCGGACGACCGACCACATTCTCGAGGTCGAAGGCGGCGAGATCACCAAGTACAACGGTAGTCTCGACGACTACTTCGAGCAGAAGGAACTCCTGCGGACTCAGCTCGAGGCGCGCGCGGCGACGCAACAGGAAAAGCGCCAGCGGATCCTCGACTTCGTGAGCCGCTTCGGTGCGAAGGCGACCAAGGCGCGCCAGGCGCAGTCGCGCCTGAAGTCCCTCGCCAAGATGGAGGTCATCGAGATCAAGCCCGTGCCGAACTCGGCGCGGATCCAGATCCCGCCGCCGCGCCACTGCGGCAAGGTCGTGCTGACGCTCAAGAATCTTGACCTCGGCTACGGCGATCGCCGCATCCTGCGCGACGTGAATTTCAGTCTCGATCGCGGCGACCACTTGGCCGTGGTGGGCGTGAACGGCGCCGGCAAGTCCACTCTCCTCAAGGCGCTCGCGGGCAAACTCGAGCCTCTGCGGGGCGAGTTCCGCTTCGGCCACGAAGTCACGATGGGGTACTACGCCCAGCACGTCGCGGAGGCCCTCGATCCGGCCGAGACGGTCCACGAAGCGCTCGCCTCGGCCGCCCACCCGGACGTGACGGCCCAGCAGGTGCTGAACCTCGCCGGTTCGCTCCTTTTTTCGGGCGACGCCATGAACAAGCGGGTGTCCGTGCTTTCGGGCGGCGAGAAGTCGCGCGTGGCGCTGGGACGCATCCTGCTCCAGCGCTCCCCCTTCATCGTCCTCGACGAACCGACGAACCACCTGGACTTCCAGACGGTCGAGGCGTTGACCGAGGCGCTGCGTGATTTCGAGGGAACGGTCGTCGTCGTGAGCCACGATCGCGGTTTCGTGGGTCGGGTCGGGAGCAAGATCCTTGAAGTCCGCGACGGTCGCGCCGAGGTCTACCCCGGCACCTACGACGAGTACGTGTGGAGCGTACAGAAGGGCGTGCTCTCGGGCCGGGTCGGGGAGCGCGCGTCTGAGTCGCGCGACGACGCTTCCGCCCCGCGACCGACGACGGCCTTCCACGAGCGCAAGGCGCAAAGCAAGGAACTGCGCCAACTCGAGAAGGACGTGCAGAAACTCGAAAAGCGGCTGCCCGAACTGCAGGCCGCCGTCGCGGCCGCCAACGAAGCCGTCACGGCGCTTCCCACGCCCGAAAAATTCGCCGAGCTCGCGGCCCGCCAAAAAGAACTCGAATCGACCGAGGAGGCTTGGCTCGAGTCGCTCACCCGCCTCGAGGAACTCAAGGCGAACTAACGAAGGACTTTGCCCGCTCCGTCGCTTTCTGGTTAGAACGAAGTCATGAAAATCTGGCGCTTCGGGCTCGGGATGGCTTTGCTCGTTTCCTCGTCGACCTTCGCGAATCCGTATTGGGACTTACGCAAGGTTCCGCGTGCGAGCTCCTTCGTCGAAACGAGCTTACCCCGAGCTTCGCGCACGCTCCCCCGTCTTCGCGCGATCTCGGCCGCGACGAGCTTGCGCGTGCTCGTGGCGTGGCACCCGGACGAAACCTATTCCCTCGCCGGCGTTGCCTTGGAGGCCTCGGGAACCGAAGCCTTCGGGCGTCGCGCGCGGGTGCGCCCGACCATGGGCAGCTACGTCGCCAAGCTCCTGGACGCGTCGGGCCGCACCTTGGCTTACGACGCGATCGGCACGGGCAAGGAATTCCGCAAGCTCGTCCGCGAAATCACTTTCCGCTTTCCGCTTCCGGCTTCGCTCTCGGGGCTCGCGCTCGAGGTTTGGGCCGAGCATCCGGACCACGGTCGTTCGGAGCGGGTCTTCGCGGGCCCGCTCTCGCGACCCGAGCCCTTCGTGCCTTCGAGCCCCGAAGTCCGGCTCTTGCGCGAGGCGCGTCGGCAACCGAGCCTCGTCGTGAACGTCTACTCGGAAGGCTACCTCGCGAATTTCCGCGAGAAGTTCTTCGCGGACGCGCAGAAGGTCGTGCGCGCCTTCGAGGAAAACGCCTTCGAGGGATCCGAGCACTTCGAGCTTCGCGCCGTTTTCGAGGCTTCGCCCGTGGCGCTCGGCAACGCCCGTAAGCTCGGCACGCCGATCCCCGAGTACGCTTCGAACCTGGGCCTCTTCTTTCCTTACTGGGCCGACTTCGGCCGCTGGTACCACGTTGTCTACCCGACCCGCCAGGAGAAGTACCGCCGCCAGATCGGCCGCGTTCCCTACGACTATCCCATCGTCCTCGTGAACGATCGCCAATACTGGGGAGTCGGAAACTACCGCGAGCTGACGGCGATCCCCTCCGACAACGCGTCGTTCACCTACCTCCTTTTGCACGAGTTCGGTCATTACATGGGCCTCAACGAAGAGTACGAAGGCGGCGGTCGTACGGAGCTCGAGTTCGCGCCCGGGTTGGCCGAGCCTTGGAGCCCCAACCTGAGTTTCTTACGGAGTCCGACCCAGCTGAAGTGGCAGTCGTTCCTGTCGCCGTCGACGCCGGTCCCGACCCCCGCCAATCGCTGGCGGGACGGCGTTTGGGGTGCCTACCGCGGCGGCTACGCGGATAGTCCCGTACGCTCGGGTCACGCCCATAAGCCGGGTTTCTCGTGCGTCATGGATCGGGGCCCCGATTTTTGCGCGATCTGCTCGAAGGCGCTGGCCGACATCGTGCGCTTCGATCTGGGACTCGGGAATGGCGTCCGGAATTCTGGAATCTAGGAATCGCGGCGAAAGCGCCTAAGCTCGCGAAAAACGTCGGTCGGAAGTCGCTTTCCGATTGGCCCGATCTTTGAAAGAGGGGGCAGCATCACAAGGAGCTGCCATGAACCCGAGTCCGCACGCGTCTTCCCTCTCGTCGCCTTCGTCCCCCGGTCGTGATCTCGTTCGCCGCGTCCAAAACCTCTTGGCCGACGCCCCCGAAGAGCCTCGCCTCGTGGCCGAGGATCTTCGTCGTCGCTTGGAAGCTAACGACCGGTGGCTTCCCCTTCGCGCCGAGATCCATCTCACGAAAACCCGGCGCAGCTGGACCGAGGCCTTGCTCATGCGCGACCACGATCTCGAGGCGGAGGTCTCGGCGTGGCTCGAGCAGCGCGGCGGCTACGACGAGTTCCTGGCGCGCTACCGTCGCTACGACCCCAGCATGGCTTCGAGCGAATGGCCGCGCCATTACCCCTTCCGCATTCTCGCGGGCCACGGTTCGATCTCGGGCGGCAGCAACATCTTCGTCTTCTTTCCGCAGGCGCTCGGTCTCGAGCCCCGCGGCGAGGCCGACGTCTTCGGCTTCGAGTTCGTCGACGTCTGGAGCAACCTCTTCCACGAAACGGTTTTCCCGTGCCTGCGCCGGGCTTTCGATCTGACGACCCAACTCGAGGCACTCACGACTTTGGGCGCTTCGCTGGATCGGACGGTGTACCTGGCCGCGGTCTTTCACGAGATCGGCCACCGGAGCGGGTTTTGGAAGGTGTCCCCGGCGGCCCACCCCGAGCTCAAGATTTCGAGCTTCCATCGCGACGTGCTCGGCGAGCTCGCGACGGACAGTCTGCTCGTGAAGCATCTGGAGGAGTTTCCGGTGCTCGTCTACTTCGTCGTTTTCCAGCGCCTCTTCTGGTTCGGACGCCGCGGCTTCAAGGACGATCCTCGCAGCGCGCTCTCGAACGAGGACAACGACGCGTGGATCGGCGCGTATCTCTGGAACTCGCTGCGTGCCTCGGGCGCCATCGTCGCGACGAACGGCGCTTGGCGTCTCGACGCGAAACGCGCCCGCGCGAGTTTCGGCCAAATCGTCGACGAGCTCGATGAGCTCGGGCGTCGGGCGTTGTCCGTCGGGGGCGCCGGCCAGGATGAAATCCTTTCGGCCTGGATGAAATCCCGCGTTCCCTTCGTGGAAGGTCGCGGTTTCCACCTCCCGGCTGAGCTCGCCGAGATCTTCGAGCGCTGCCACGACATCGTCGAGACCCCTCACTTCCGTCCCCTCGTGAACTTGGCCTCTTTTAAACAACACGGAGAAATCGCATGAACCCCGTTCTCGTCTTCCTCGAAAGCTCGGACGTCGGCGCGGCCTATTCCGCGGAAGCGGCCCATCGTCTCGGGTACGAAGCCCTTTTTCTCGTCACGCCCCGAAACTACCAAGGCGACACCCGTGCCCAGCTCGAGGCCTTCCGTTGCCTGGAGTGCGACACCTACGACGTCGCCGCGATGGCCGCGCGACTCGAGTCCGCGGGCGTCCACGACGTCGTCGGGGTCATGACCTTCCTCGACAGCCGCCTCGTGCCGGCTTTCGAGCTCGCGTCGCGCCTTGGCGTGCCCGGGCCCGATGCCGCCGTCGCCCGCCTGAAGGACAAGGCGCACGTCACCCGGCTCATTTCCGAGCACAGTCCGCTTTCGATCGAGTTCTCGCGTCGGCAAGTCCCCTTGGATCGCCTCGCACGGCTGCTCGGCGTCTGCGACCGGATCGTGGTGAAACCCACGAAGACCGCGGGGGCGCTCGGCATGAAGGTCTTCACGCTCGCGAATCTCGAGAATATCCCCGCGCACGTCGTGAACGCCGCGCTCCCCGGCGGGCTCGACGACGGCCAATGGGTCGCCCAGGTCTTTCTGGACGGGCCGCTCTACAGCCTCGAGGGTTACGTTTCCGCGGGACGGGTGTGCTTTCTCGGCGTGAGCGACCGCCGCAAGGTGGGGTCGACGGAATCGCGACTGCGCTTTCCGAGCGAATCCGAACTCGGCGACCAGGGGCGCCGCGACGCGGAGTCCGCGGTGGCCAAGCTCGTCGAGCGCTCGGGCTTTCGCGACGGCTTCTTTCACGTCGAGTTCATCTACTCGGAGGGGCGACCCTGGATCATCGACGCGAACGTGGGACGTCTCGGCGGCGGGCCGCTCGGCGAAATGATCCCGCTCTCCTTCGGGATCGAAGTCGAGGACTTCTTCGCCTTCGTGATCGACGTCAGTCTCTTCGGCGGACGCCGCTTCGACGCGACAAGGCTCTTCTCGCGCCCTCGGGTTAAGACCCAGGGACTTTGCTACGGGTCCGAAGTCGCGGGCGTGCTGAGCGCCGTGCGTTGGCCCGGCGTCTTGCGCTCGCGCCACACGCGGATCGTCGACCTCGGAACTCGGGTCCCGGCCATGGGCGGCGACAACTGGGGCTGGATCGGCCTCCTGAGCGGCATCGCGGGCGACACCGAGGCCGAGGCCTCCGCGGGCGCCCTGCGCATCGATGACGAAGACCGTCCGCTCTGCTACTGAGGGGCGCGTGGAATCCGCCAGACTCAAGGGAATCCTCGCGGGCTCGGGCTCCGTGCTCATTTGGTCCCTCGCGCCGCTCGTCATCAAGCGCGGCGTCGAGGGGCTACCGATCCTTTTTTACCTCTTCTTTCGCTTCCTTTTGTCGACGACGCTGCTTCTTCCCTGGGCCCGTTCGGTTTTTGCCCGACGCCGTTCGCTTCCGGCGCGTGATTGGCTCCTTCTGACTTTGATCCTGGGGGCGAACTATTCGTTGCAGACTTGGGCGCTCGAAGGCTTGCCGGCGAGCTGGTACATCGCCGTGTTCTCGCTGCACCCGCTGCTGGCCTTGGCCGGATTGCGGGTTCGCTTTTCGGCGGCGCTCGGGGCGGCCATCGCGTTGTCGATCGCGGGCGCGGGACTCTTCGTGGGAATGGCGAACGTCGCCGACCCGCCGTCGCTCGGCGCGTGGCTGGCGCTCTTCGGCGGCATGCTGACCTGGGTGCTCTACACCCTCGTTATCCGTCGCTTTCAACGCGTCTATTCCGACGTCGAGGTGACCGCGCTCACGACGTTCCTGTCCTTCGTTTTCTTCGCGGCGGCGTGGGCGGCCACGGGCTTCGCTTTCGTCGGGCTGACGGAGGCGCACTTCGCCGCGATCGGCGGGGCGGGGCTCCTTTTGCCGGTGGCCTTCTTCCTCTTCTCAGTTTCTTTGCGCGAAACGCCCGTGTTCTGCGTCATGAGCCAGTATCTCGAGCCCGTCATCGGGCTCTTGGGCGCCGTGATCTTCCTGGGGGAAGGCATGACGCCCGCGCAGGTCGGGGGGGGGCTTTTGATCCTCGCCGGGACCCTTTGGGCTTCCCGCCGGGGTAGGCCGGCGGCGCCCGAAGCAACGTCCTGAAGCGTTCCGATTCGGGGGGCCTTTAGGTTCCCGGGCCCGGGTTCCGATAAGCCGGGGATGAGAATGCGTTTGGAGACGTCCGCCCGTTTGGCCCTCGTCGTTCTGGCGTCGTCGCTCCCGATGGGAAGGGCCGAAGCCAAACGCGATTGCTCGGGGCTGCTGAACACGAAGGACGAGGTCGCCTTGCTGGGGCGCATCGACGAGATCCACCGCGACTACTTCGAGGGCCGCATCGACCTTGGGCTTCGTACGGAGAAGCTCCAGGCGCTCGTCACGGGCGACGGCAGCAATCCCGCGCGCTCGGCGCTGCTGACCGGCATGGTCGCCTCGGCCGGCGAGGCGCGCGCCGCCGAGTTTTTGATTCCCGTGCTGACGCGTTTGCTCGCCGGCAGGTCCCCGGACGCCGAGGAGCTCGCGACCCTCGCGGGGCTCGGTCTGCCGGCGGAAGTCCCCCTGACGGAGTACCTCGACGAGTCCGCGGAGCTTCTGCGCCCGGCCTACGATGATCTCATCGCCGCGGGCGTCGTCTACGACGTCGAGGAGGGGTGGGACTTCGGCAAGCTGGATCTGCGGGATTTCCTCAAGGACGCCGAACGCAAAGACGCCTTGCGCGCGTTCTTCCCGGCTTCGCTCATCGAGCGGCTCGAGGACGTACGGCGTACCGAGGCGGTCATCTTCGGTCCCTTGGCGTTCCTGCCTCCCTCGCGCCGTCACCAAGGGCGAGTACGGGCCATCTCCTACGACGTCTACGAAGCCTCCGTCTCGCGTTGGCTCGTCGCCTACCAGCAACAGCGCATCTCGTTCCTCGAAGCTTCCAAGAGCGCGAACACCTACCGGAACCTCGTCGGGGGAGCGCGCCGCGGCCGCAACGAGGCCAAGGGAATTCGTGGCTTCTTCCAGCCGGAGCTGAGCGCGTCGCCGCAGCAGATCGAAGCGAACGGCGCCGAAGCGGCGATGCGAAAGACGATCGAAGAACTTCGTTGGGAGCTCGGTATCCCGGGCGACATGTACAAGGACCTGCTCAAGCTGGGCATCGACGACATCCGTCAGGCTTCGCACTACACGGACAAGGGGCTCAAGCGCATCAAGGGCGCGAAGGTGGCGGTCTACGCGTCTTTCGCGACGCCGATCGTGCTCTACGCGGTTCCGGCCGCGGCGAGCGCGTTGGGGTTCGCCATGTTCCAGAACGTCGCCTCGTCGGGCCTCCTTTTCTTCACGGGCGTCGGCATGGACATCCTGACGTCGGCCGTCATCGACACGGTCCGTTCCCGCGGCCATTTTTTCTGCAATCTCTCCGAGGCCTACTACGACAAGGCGCCCAAGAGTCTCGTCATGGCGCCGTTCCTTTCCCTCATCCCGACGGGAGACCTGGTGGGCAAGGAGCTGGCGACGAAGGGAGCCAAGAAGGTCGCGACGCGCTTCGCGACGAAGAGCGGGCGTCGGCTCATCCTGCGCATCGGCGGCGTTCGCTTGGTCGCGGCCCTCGTTCTGTTCAAGACCGCCGTCGAGGAAAAGGTCAAAGGGGCTCCCGAGTGCGAGAAGATCGTGAAGCAAGCCATCGACGACATCGAGATGGAACGCGAACAGGTCGCGCAGAAGGCGATCAAGGACGCGAGCTTCAAGGGTTGCGCCAAGGTGCTCCTGCGCATGGGCAAGGCCCGTCTCTTCCAGCGCGACGCGACTTAGACCGAGCCCGAAAGATCTAGAGAGGGTAGCGAGTCCAGTCGGTACGGAAGGGGGCGGCCGCGGCGAGCCAGCGCACCGAGAGCAGCGACGACTTAGGGAGCGTCTGCGACTCGCGCAGGGCGATGCCGCGGTACTTGCGGCCGAGCTCCTGGAGATCCCGCGCGAGCTCGTCGAAGCTTTCCCTGGTCATCTCGACTTCCGAGCTCAGGAACGAGGTCGTCGAGCGACCCAAGTCGGCGTACACGTGCTCGAGAAAAGGAGCGTTCTGCTCGGGGACGAGCCGTCGGGCCAGCTCTCCGGTGTGGCTCCAGCGCAAGACGCCGCGAACCTTGAAGGCGATATGCCGGTCCGAATGGAGATCGATGAGTCCCAGTTTCTCGAGTCGACGGAGGGCGCGGAAGAAGGCGGGCGCGTCGAGTTTCCACGCGCGACGGACTTTCTCGGGGGCGCGACCGGAGTAAAGATCCCGGAAGAGACCCAGGAGACCGGGGCGTTCGGCGAAGGCTTGCTCCTGCTCGCGCGTGAAGGATTCGTTGCGGGCGTGACGGCCTTCGGCGCGCACGATGAGATCCGACACCGAGATCCCCAGGAACTCCGAGACCGCCTCGAGTCGCTCGAGCGTGAGGGGGGATCGTCCGCCGAAGAGCCGTTTGACCGAAGGTTCGGAGAGCCCGAGCGATCGCCCGAGTTTGGCGTAGGTAATGCCGCGTTCCTTCAAGAGGTCGCGGAGGGCCGAGAGGAGGTTTTGCCGAAAAATCGAGCTCATCGGATGGGATCTTAGGGTGATCCTTCTGGGTTGTATAGGTAGCGTAATTTGATCCTTTCCGTGCGGACGTTTCTCGGCGTCGCGCCAAAGGGGTAAGGCTTCCGCAGGAGGTCCCATGAATCCCTTCACGCTCTTGTTGACCTTGTTCGCCGTCGCCGCGGCGCCCGCCCTTGCCGAAGGGCCGCGCGATCCGCGTTTCTTCATCCAGTCCGCCGTTCAGCGTCAGTACCCGGCGGCCTTCGCGCTCCAACCCGAAGCCGAGGCGTCCCTTCGGGCTTTGCACGAGATCTCCTTGATCCAAGGCGACGCCTTGGTCGCGGCGCTCGCGGCCGATCGCGCGCTCACGGCGGACGTCCGTCGCTTCGACCGCTTGGAGCTGGCCGCGCAGAAGCGCGTGCTTCGCCGCATCTTCGAAGTTCAGTCCGGGTTGGCGGGCGTGAAGGCTCCCGCGCTCCATCTCGACGACGACTTCGCCCGCGGCGCCTTCTTCGAGTTCGATCCCGCGCGTCCCGACGCCGGCAAGGTTTTCATCAACGCGAAGTCGTTGGGTGCCGACAAAAACAAGTTCTCGGCTCTCTTGCTGCTCATCCACGAGCTTCGCCATTCCTCGCAGTTCCAGCTGGCCTTCGAGCCCCGTCGTGGCCCGGTACCGGCCTACGCGAGCGGCTGGAACGCGGCCTTTCGCGCGCAAAAGGCGCTCGAGAAGGAAAGAACCAGCTTCTTGGACTTCATGACGCTGCTGAACGAGTACGAAGCTTTTCGCTTCTCGAACTACGTCGTGGGCAGACTCCTCGACTTCCGGCTCGACGCTCCCGACATGGGATCCTACGCGAGCCAGTTCGACGCGAAGGGGCAACCGAAGATCGACTTGCCGGAGCTCCTGAACCGCGTCGGTCGCGCCCGCTTCGTTCTCGAGTTCGAGAATCGCGAGGACGCGCAGTACCGAGCCCTGAAGAATCCTTAGGTGTGTGGCGAACGGGACCACTAAAAGGAGCTTCCGTTCGTCAAGCCTTTGGCAAAGTCCTCAGTTCTCGCGGCGCTTAGCACGATAGAGTCCGCATGGACGCCTTCCGATCTGCGCTAAGTTACCTTTGCCTTGTGGCCGTTTCTTCGGCGGCCGCGACGAAGCTTGAGTTGGGCCACGACGCCGACGTGATCGACATGGCGGATGGGGGGGCGACGAAGGTGAGCTCCGGCGGCCGCTTCGATCTGCGATCGAACGGTGCCTACCAGATCATCGCCCCCGGGCGCCTTCCCCTTTTGGTCGTCGGGGCGGACGCGGGCGAAACCCTGAAAATCTCGGCCCCGACGCCGCCCGAGGCGGTGCGCGATCGCTTGTCCGGCGAGGTCGATCGCAAGGTCGGCGACCTTATGGTCCGGCTGAACGATCTCCAGGATCTCGTCCGCCGCAAACGCCTGGAGGAGGCCGAGGCCGCCCTCGGACGTTTGCGCGCGGAGAATCCCCGTCTCGGTTTTCTTGATTTCGTCGAGGCGAGCCTTCTTTTCCTGCGCGGTCGTCGCGAAGAGGCGCTCGCGCTGGGCGAGAAGGCCCTCAAGGCCCTGCCGGACTACGCCGAGGGGCGCCGCTTCGTCGAGCAACTCAAAGGGGGAAAAACGCCGTGATCACGCTCATCCTGGGTTTTGCCATGATCGTCGGGGTTCTCCTCTTCTCGCTCGGCGGCGCGGGTAGCGCCTACTTCCAATGGCACTCCATCATCATCGTGGGGGGAGGCTCGGTCGCCGTGCTCGTGCTCTCCAATCCTCCGGCGGTCCTGAAGTCGTTGGCCCGGGCCTTCGCGCAGATGTTCCGTCGCGAGGAAGCGCTCGACGGCTACGAAGGCGAGCTCCGCAGCCTGAGCGAGAACAAGTCCCGCGCGACCCGGTCGGGGCATCCCCTCATCCGTTACGCTTCGGAGTTGTGGGAGCAGGGCGTGGACCCGGAACTTTTCGTGGCGCTCGTCTCGCAAAAGAAACGAGAGATCGAGCACAAGCAGCTCGACGCGGTCCAGGCGCTCAAGAACCTGGCCAAGTACCCTCCGGCGCTGGGAATGGTGGGGACCGTCATCGGGATGGTGGCGCTCTTCCAGGGCCTCGACAACAACAAGGATAATATCGGCGCGAACCTCTCGCTCGCGATGACGGCGACCTTCTACGGGTTGATCCTGACGAACGCGGTCGTCGGCCCGCTCGCCGATCGTTTGCACGTGAAGCACGTGCACGAGTCCCAGTTGAACCAGGGCGTTTACGAGCTCCTTTTGCTCATCAACCGCGGCGAAAGTCGCTCCTTCATCGAGGATGAACTCCGTGGCCGCGCCGCTTAGATCGAAAGCGAAACCCGGCTTACCCCGGCTGGGGCGGGAAGCGGAGCGTCCGCCTGTCGAGGAAGGCGGCGAGTCTTGGGCCGTCTCCTACGCCGACTTCCTCATGGTGCTCCTGAGTTTCTTCATCCTCTTTTTTTCGACGGATGCGCCCAAGAAACAGACGATCATCCAACAAGTCGTGGCGAGCGTGGGAGCGAAGGGGAGCGGGGGATTGCCGGCCAAGGGTGCTTCCGACGTCGCGCCGGCGGGCCCGGTGGCCGCCCCGGGCGATGCTTCGGCAGGTGCCTCGCGCGCTTTCCGTTCTTTGGCGACCTTGCGCACGAGCCTCGGCGACCTCGCGAACCTCGACGTGGAGCCCGCCAAACAGGGCCTCGTCGTCCATTTGCCGGAGGACATCTACGACCTGGGGCGTCTCGATCCGCGAAGGGATCAAGCGAAGGCTTTGGGGGAGCTGCTCGAACGTCTCGGGGCTTTCCGGGATCGGATCGGCATCACGGTCGTCGGTCATAGCGATCGTGCGCCGGTCGCCGCGAAGGGTGGGCGGCTCGCGATCCGCGACAACTTCGATCTGAGCTCATTGCGAGCGACGCGTTTTCTGCAGTTGATGGTGAAGCGCGGCTTCGCCCCGGAGCGACTAGCGGCCAAAGGCACGGCGGAGTTCGGTCGGAACTCGCGCACGTTGAGCCTGGTCCTCGAACCCGTCGAAGTGGAGGTCCCATGACTTTCGTCCTACGCAAACTTTTGGTCCTCTCGGTGTGTTGGGGTGGCGTGGCGCTGGCATCCGTCCGGGCCCGTATCGATCTGGAGACGCGGGTCCAGGAGAAGTTCCTGAACGTGGTCCGGGCCATCGACCCGAAGGCGCAGGTCTTCGTGAACATCCGCTTTCGGGAGTCACCGGCCGAGCTGCCGGGGGTCGGACTCAACGTCTCGGGTCTGATCGACGAAAAGAGGATCGACTGGAACGATATCGAATCGGTCGACGTGGTCGTGAACAGTTCGCTGGACCCTTTTCCGCCTTCGCTCGAGACGATGCTTCGTCGGCAGGTTCTCTCGGGGGTGCGCGGGTTGCGCGTGCGCCTCGAGCGAACGCCCCCCGATCTGGTCGCCCTCGGCGGGGAGAAAGCAACGAAGCCGACGAACGAGGCCGCCGCGGAACTTCGCCAGCTTTTCGAAGGAGTGACTTCGCGTTTCGATCGCTTGCTCGAGCTTATCGTGAAGGGCGTTCCGGCCCTCGTCGGGACCTACCTCCTGTTCGCATTGGTGCGTCTGCTCATGGGCGGACGTCAGGCTTCGCGCGGCGCGGCCTCGCTGGCGCAGGCAATCCGAGACTCACGTCCTTCCGAGGACGGTCTCCATTCCGTGGGTCGCGGAGCCTTGCCGCCTCCGCCCAAGGAATTTTTCGCGGCTCCGACCGGGACGACGGGGGCGGACACCAACGTCGTGCGGGAACTCGGAGCGGAAAGCCTCGTCGCCCTACTTTCCGACTGCTATTGGGCGGAACTGGACGGCTACGCGCGCTTCCTATGGGGGCGCATGAGTTTCGAGCAGCGCGGGCTGGTCATGCGGCAGTGGAATCTTGCCATGCCTTACGCCTCGTACTTTGCGGGCGTCGAGGCCGTCGATCTTGGCTTTCACCAGCATCCTTACTACGTCGGTCCGGCCTTGCGGCTGGACGCCGTGAATAACGACGACCTCGCGGCGTGGGTAAGGCGCGATCGTTCGGCTTGGCACGCGCTTTCGCCGATCCGCCGCGCGCATTCCCGGCTTTCGCTAAGGGAACGCCTCGAGTGTTCCGCCGCGCCGGCGAAGGCGACGACGTTGCAGCCTTCCGCTTCGGCGGCCACGTCGGCCCGACGGCTCTTTGCGAACCTTCAGATCCATAAGGTCGACGTCGAGGACGAACGTTTGATCCTCGAGAATCCGGGTCGGGTGGTCGATCATATGATGAGCATCCCGAGTCTGACTTGGCTCAGGCTTCTCGGCGCCGAAGAGACGCGAGAGATCCTGGCGCGTTACTCGGCCCCGGCGCTCGCCGAGGTCTGGACGGGGCCCGAAGAGTATCTGGCGACCCTCGAGTCGCTCATGCCCGAGAAAAAGGTCTTCCGGCTCCGCGAGATCGTCGGCAAAGTCCCGATCCGCCGGGACGGTGAAGTCATGGGCGAGATTCTGCGCGAAATTCAGGCACGCGGGAAGAACGCGAAGGAAGGGGCCGATGAGAATGTCGAAGTTCCTCGCGCGGCCTAGTCGCGGTGCCTTGCTCGTCATCCTGGGCTTCGCGGGCGCGGCCTCCGCGGCGGATGACGAGCCCGGCGCAAAAATGTCTTTTCGGCGCCAAATCTCGGAGAGCCGCCATCGTTTCGCCCTGGGATCTGAGTACGCTCGCTTGAGTTCGAGCGCTTCGAGTCTGCAGGGAATAGGCTTTCGGTTGGGGTACGAGTCTTTCCTGGCCGATCGTTGGCTGGTGGAACTTCGCCTCGGAACTTCGTTTCGACTCGACGGCTTCCAGCATCTTTATACCTCGCTCGGAGCCGGAGGCGTTTGGCGCTTCTGGGGAAATGCTCGTGCGCGGGACGAGAGGATCTGGATCGAAGATCGCGAGTTTCTCGTTCGGGAGGGACGACGAGGGCGCGCCTTCGCGCTCGGGGCCGGATTCGAGGAACTCATTTTTTCGAGCGGCTCGAGCGTCGTCCCCTTACCGGGTTTCTACGCGAGCCTCGGCGGGCACTGGGACGTCGGGTCCGGAGCGCTGATGGCCAACGCGCGCCTGGGCTACTACCTCGGCGAAACGACGAGCATTAGGGGCGTCTTCGCGGGCGTCGGTTGGTCCTACTGAGGGCGTGTCGGTGGCGATGGGACGAAAGGTGAAAGCGACGTTGCGAGGGGCCGGGGCGTTTGTCTTGTTGTCGGCGTGCAAGCCTTCGTTGCCTTTGGATACCTTCCTGAATATCGGAACGGCGGGAAAGGTCGAGTCGGCCGAGGGCGAGGTCGGAAACTCGGCCATCGCTTTCTCGCCGTCGACCTACGATTTCGGCCGGGTGCGCGCGAACGCGGATTCGGCCGAAGCCGTGATCGCCATCAAGAACGTTTCCCGGCTCGAAGTTCGCGTCACGTCCGTCTCCGCGACGAACAGCCAGTACTCGCTCATCGGTCACGACTGTCCCGCGGTGCTGGCACCGAAAGAAGGCTGCGCCGCGACCGTTCGCTTCGCGCCAACTCTCGGCGGAGCCTTCTCGAACGCACTTTCGGTGGGCTACTCCATCAGTTCCCTCGATTCGACCTACGTTTCGTCGATGGGTTTCTTGGGGACCGGCGTGACGCCCCTCGAGTTCGCGGGCATCGATTCGATCGACGAAGTTCGCAGTACGAGTCTGCGCGTGCGCTGGCTGGCCAATGCCGATGCGGCCAACTTTCTTGTCTTTCAGCAAACCCCGAGTGGCGCGATCCTGCGGAAAACCGCGCTCGCCGGAGCGTCTTCCGTGACGGTTTCGGATTTGGAACCCAACACGGCCTATACCTTCAAGGTGCAGGCGACGGATGCTCTCGGAGTCGTGACGACGACCTCGGCCACGGCGTCGGCGACGACGCGTCCGGCGCCGGTCCTGACGACGATCGCGAACCGCGGGTTTCCCGCCCACTTCGTGACGGCCGGACAAGCGATGAACCCGGCGATTGATCTCGATAACGTCGTAAGCGGGTCCGATGATGCCATGGTCTACTCGTGTCGATTTGATCGGGTCGTCGACGGAGCGGTGGTGGCGGGCGCGGACTGCGGAACGCTCGGCGGGCTCGTCTTCGGAACTTCGACCGGAACGCTGAGTTGGACTCCCGACGCGGATCTCCAAGGGCCTTTCGAGTTCAAAGTCACCGGTACGTGGTTCGGTGAACGGTCGGACGAGGAGATTTTCGTCGTCGACGTGGCCCTGGGCTACGCGCGGGTCGGGTTGATCGCCGAGTTCGATGCGTCTTTCGCGAATCTCCTGTCGAACGCGTCGAACGGCCCCTTCGGGGGCGTGTGGAAGAACTTAAGTCTCCTCGGGTCATCGTGGGACGGCGTCCTCCGTTCGGGCCTCTGGACGCGAGGATGGGTCGGTGACGGCAGCTTGGCCTCCCCCTACGCTTTGGCCTTCCACGGTCCGAGCGGCGATCGCGTGGATTTCGGCGCGGGGCTGAGCGCGCGTAGCGAGTTCATGGTGAGCGCCTGGGTTAAGGCGGGTGATCGCGAAGTCGCGAAGGCCCATCTTTTCGGCAACGGCGGCGAGAGCGGCGGCGGCTTCGTCGTGCGGCAGAGCACGGATGGCCACTATCAGGTTGGAGTGGGGGGCCTCGCGGGTACCTACGAAGACGTCGTGCTCGGGCGGAATCCGAAAGGGTACTGGCGCTTCGAGGAAAGTGCGGCGGTTTCGGGGGCCGCGGATACGTCGTCCCTCGGTCTGCACGGGACTTTCTCGGCGGGGGTGGCGCGCGCGCTGGCGGCTTCCTCCCAACTCGGGGGAGGTCGCGCGGCGGGCTTCGCGAGCAACGGGGCGAGTTACGTCGACGTCGCGCACTCGAACCACCTGAACTTTCCGTCGGGGTTCAGTGTTTCGGCCTGGATCTACCCGACGAGCTCGACGAGTTATCGGGCTATCCTCGGGAAGGGGTCGGGCAATCCGAACTATTGCTATCTCTTCGTTCTCGACAACGGGACCCTTTATCCTTCTCTTTACATGAGCACGGCGAACGCTTCGTGGGCAAATCGCGCGACCGTCGCGGCGACGCTGAACGCTTGGAATCACGTGGCCGCGACCTTCGACCCGGCGACGAAGTCGCTCCGATACTACGTCAACGGCGAGGCGGCGGGCAGTTACACCACGGGTGGATCAAACGTCGAAACGTGCGCGTCGAGTCCCCTCGAGATCGGAACGATGATCGGCCATACGTACGGCTTCCAGGGGCGCCTGGACGAAGTTGCGCTCTTCGATACCGTCCTGACGCCGGAGCAAGTGAGGGAAATCGGGTCCGGGGTGGCGGGATGTTCGTCGAGCACGCCCATCTTGGAGAACGAGTGGGTGCACTTGGGCGCGCACGTGAAGGACGCGGACAAAAGTCTCAAGTTCTACGTTAACGGCGCGCTCAGCTGCGAGCGAAACTACGAGGGAGACCTCGCGGGCTCGACGAGTCTCCTGCTGGGCGCGACGGCCTCGGGCGGCGACGGATGGACCGGAGAGATCGGCGACCTCAGAATTTACGAAACGGCCGACGCGGCTTCCATCGCGGCACTGGCCGCGAAAACTCGGCCCAAGTACCGCGCGACGCCTCCGCGGGTCCTCGACGGGAACATCCTTCATCTCGACGCGGAGCTCGCGGACGGGCTCGGCCCGCCGGCGGCGGGATGCGCGCTTACGTCGTGGAAGGACCTGTCCGACAATCAGCTTCTCGGCCCGCTGACGAACTTCACGGGTTGCGGGGCCTCGAGCGGATGGAACGGGAGCGGCGCCGTGGATGATCCCTACCGGTTGAGTTTCGACGGCTACGCGGCGCAGCCGAACGCGGATTACCTGAGCTTCGCCGCGAATCCGGCGCTGACCGTCGCGAACGGCGTGAGTATCCAGCTTTGGGTTCGGCCGGCGGGCGTCGGCGGGAACTCGGGCTACCAGGCGCTCATGGGCAAAGGGTCGAACCCCTATAACTACCTGCTCGCCTTCGACGCGAATACGCTCAAACCTTCGCTCTACGTGAGCGGGGCCAACGAAAGCTGGTCGAACTCCTCGACCACGTCGCTCCCGCCGGCCGAGTGGTCGAACGTCGCCGTGACTTTCCATGCCGCGACGAAGAGCCTTCGTTACTACATCGACGGACGCCTGGATCGCGCACTGACCACGGCGGGGGCCACGATGACTTCCGCGCCGGCGGCGCCGCTCGAGATCGGAACGATGCTCAATAACACGTACCCCTTCCGGGGCGATATGGCGGTGATTTCCGTCTACGATCGGGCGCTCGACGCCGACGAGGTTCTGCAGAACTGCGCCGCGTTCCAGGGCCGCTTCGCGGCGAAGCTCTGCGAGCCCTGAGGGGGCGTAATTCGGTCGCGCGCGTTACGGAATCTGCTCGAGCAACTTCTGCGTGTAGAACTCGCGATAAGCCCGGTAGCCGTTCACGAAGTCGTCTCGCGTGATGGCGTAGGGAAAATCCGGCGTCGCGCCGTTGTTCTCGATCGGCGTCCCGTTCGGGTGGAAGAAGAGCGAACGCGTCATCCGGTAAGCGATGCCGCTGTAGTTGAGCGGCGCCTGCGCGTTGACGTGACCGCCGAGTCCCGAGGTTCGCGTCCCCACGAGCTTGGCGCGTCCGAGGCCTTGCATCATGGCCGGGAAGGCATCGCCGCCCGATCCCGACAGCTCGTCGATCAAGACGATGACGGGCTTCGTGTAGCGGTAGGGCGAGGGGTACAACTTTTCCCCGGGGTGGAAGGTGGACTTCTCCGTGAGGAAATCTCCGCGGTTCCAAGCCGTCCGCGTGAGGTCGACGAGGTTCTTGACGAGGCCATGCTCGAGCGTGCCGGCCGGCGTCTGGCCGAGAGCTTGGTTGAAGCTAAGGAAGCTTTCCTTGTTCGCGAGGAACTGGAATTCCAGCCCTGAATGAGGCTGCTCGACGAAGAGGCCCGCGATGGATTCGAGGTAGTCCACGCTGCCGCCGCAATTGTGGTCCTGGTCGATGACGAGGCCGACGGTACGGGCTTCGAGTTGGCGTACGACATGCGTGTAGCGAGAAAGGTATTCCTCGAAGAGGGGTTCGCCCGAGGGACCCTGCGGCATGTAGTGCGGAAGGCGAAGGTAACCGACTTCGCCCTTCGCCGTGGGGTAAGTGTAAGCCACGAAGGGAGTGAGTTGGATGGGCTTCGCACCCTCGGGCGGTTCGATGCGCGTGAGGCCGGAGCAACGGTAGGAACGCTCAAGGCGTTCGGGGCCGAGGATCGCGACGAGATCGTCACGGATCGAAAGATTGCCGAGGTCCGCGATGACCTTCGGGACGAGGGGGAACTTCGTGGAGAAAATTTTGGGGGCGTCGCCGAAATCGGGAAGCACGTCCTCGTCGATGGCGTCGCCGGTGTGGATCCAGGGGAGCGAAACTTCTCCGATTTCTCCCGAGACCCGACGGATCTTGATGAGAACCTTGCCTTCCGGCACGGGGACGATGGCGCCCGAGCGCACGGTAAACATCATGGCGGCCGTGCGACGCGCGCTGAGCTCGTATCCCGAGCTCACATGGCGAGAAAGAAAGTCCAAAAGCTGCGGGGCCGAGCGGCCACCCATTTCGATGACTTCGTCGCCGCGTTCGTACGGGAAAATCAGTTCCGGGAGCATCGTCCGCTCGATTTGGTCGATGAGGACTTTGCCTTCGACGAGATCCGTCGAGAAGGGCAGCGCCGCCCGGCGGGTCGTGGGGACTTGCGCGCCGAAGTGCCCGTCCTTGAACTCGGCGACGAAGCGCACGATCGTGTAATAAAACTCGCCGTTCGTTCGCGCCTTCACGACTTCGTCGCGGTAGCGCGCTTTGAGGTGCTCCATGTCGAGGCCAATCGACGTGGGCTTCAGCTTGAGGGGGCCGTAGTTCGACTCGATCCGGTAGACGAGTTGGTTGAAGTCCGCGAGGCGTTCGGCCTCGGTGAGCGCGCGGTTCGCGAGCGCCGGGACTTGGATCGAAGCAAGCAGGGTGATGGCAACGAGATTTTTGATCACGCCTGGCGTTTTACTTGAGAAGGACGAAGAGTCCAGTGACGCTTCGGACATGGGGTCGCATGAAAGTTATTGTAAGGCGAAAGAGATCCGGTGCGTTGAAAAGGGGACCCCGGAGCTCGGAGGATGTCGCGCTTCGTGGCAAGTGACAAGGGTTCCGAGCCCCGGGTTTGGGGGACCTAAGGACGGCGGTGATGTTCGCGACGTTCACCGCCGCGGTGGTCACGTCGCTCGGAACGGCCTTGTCCACGTCGATGGCCCGGCTTCATGGCGTGGAGGCACTTGAGCGCGGGTTCCCGCTGTTCCGTCGTGAGGACGTTGTAGAGGATGTCGAGCTTGAGGGAAGACCGCGCTTCCGCCACGTCGCCTAGGGCCTCGCTCACTTTGGTGGCGGCGGCGTTCGCTTGCTCGCGCGTGGAAGAGGGATTGGCCAGAGTCGTCGCGAGGTCGAGATGCGCGGTCTTCAGGGCGGCGGCGAGGGCGATACCGTCGCGTCGATGTTGGACGAGGGCATCGCGGATCGCGGCTTTTTGGGCGTCCGTGGGCTTGATCTCGCGGCAAGCCGCCGGAAGCGTCGGACGTTGGGAGCGGCGTCGATCGGGAGCTCGACGATCCGGCCGGCCCGGCCGGTCGGGCCGGCGCGCGCCGGGGCCATCGCGTTCGGGGCGTGCGAGTGTTTCGACGAGCTCCTGTTCGACCGACGTTTCGGCGAGCGCGGGCAGGGCGGGCATCGCGAACGCCAGCAAAAGTCCGAGTTTAGGTTTCATGGTTCCTCCTTGTGAGGGTCGGCATCCGTATCCGGCCCGTCGATTCACGCTTCGGAATCGATGCGCTCGAGCTAACGCCACAAAGTTGGAAAGAGTGTGGAAAGATCCGTGGTGACGAAAACGTCACGCCCCTTCGTCGGCCAGGATGGCATCCCAAAGGGCGCCGCGGGCCTCGAGGGCGCGCTCGGCCGCGCGGAAGGCTTCGTTCCATCGGGCGGGATCCTGACCTCCGAGTCGTCCCAGGAGCTCGCGCGCCATCGGCGCGTGCGCGTTCGCGTCGATCTCGATGTGGCGTTTCAGGTACAGACGAAAACTTTCGCAGCGGGCGCCGAGTTCTATCTCGATTCCGTGGAGAATGCGCCCGAACATTTCGGGAATGACGTCTTCGCGACCGTAGAGAAAAGCCGCCGCCGTGGCGTGAAGGGGGTCGAGCGACTGGGCGAGGGAGGTCCGAACGAAATCGGCGACGAAAGGCGGGACCTCGCCGCCGCGGAGGGCCGCGTCGACCGGAGCGCCGTCCGCGACCCGGCGCACGAAGCCCTCGATGGGGTCGAGGTTGGCGCCGACTTCGCGCATG
>DDRA01000183.1:6791-7238 GCA_002343545.1 Bacteriovoracaceae bacterium UBA2428 | reverse complement strand
AGGTTGGCGCCGACTTCGCGCATGGCCCGCAGGTAGAGCTCATAGTGGCTCATGTAGACGCCGGGTTCGATTTCGTCGGACTCCTCGACGAGGACGATCTCGTTGATGAGGCGGGCGGCCGCCGGATCGCCGCTCGGAATCCACGGGACCCTCGTCACGGTCAGTCGCGTTTGCAGCGACTTGAGGAGACTCATGAAATCCCAAACGGCAAACGCGTGAAAGCTCATGAAGCGGCGAAGGTGCGAAAGATCGCCCACGCGTCGGTAAATCGGATGGGCCAGGAGTCGATCGGTCCGGGGCCGTAAGGCCTGCTCGAGGGACTCGACGTCATGAACGAGCGGTGGGGGCGTGCTTAGCATGCCGCGGGAGGCTAGGGGGAAGGCGCCGCGAGTTCGAGCGGAAACTGCGGCGCGTGAAAATTCGTCGGGCCCGAAACAGGCCCGAAGA
>DDRA01000183.1:3337-6711 GCA_002343545.1 Bacteriovoracaceae bacterium UBA2428 | reverse complement strand
GGCCCGAAGACGCCTTAGCGCTGAAAACTCGGCACGGAGAGAATCTTACGGGCCGGGCGGCGCACGTCGGCTTCGAGAAAAGCTTTTTGCGCCCGCGCGATGACGTCGGTTTGAAGGGCCTTCTCGTACTTCACGTCGAAGACGTACATTTTGAGGTCCAGCTTGATCGAGAACTGTCCGGCCGTGGCGACCTCGCTCGCCACGATGACCGGCGGCTTGGCGAGGTAGGCGTAGCGACTCGTGAAGGCGACCTCGAGAAGCAGGCGTCGGGCCGTGTCGAGATCGGCTTCGAGCGCGACGTGCATCGGCACGACGACCATCATGTCGAAGGCGCCGGCGTTTCCCGACGCGACGGCTTCCGTGACGAACTTCGAGTTCGGGATCGTCACGAGGTTGTCGTCGAGCGTGACGAGACGCACGGCGCGCAGTCCGATCGAGCGAATCTCGCCGTAGGTGTCGCCGAAGGTAACGCGGTCTCCGACCTGGAAGGGGCGATCGAAGAGCAGGATGATCCCGGCGATCAGTGAAGAGACGAGGTCCTTCAGGGAGAGGCCGATCGCGACGGCCGCGCTGCCTCCGAGGGTGATCAGGAGCTCCTTGGACGGGCGGAGAGACGCGTAGAAGACGAAAGTCCCCCCGAAAATATAGAGGGAAAAGATCGCCATCGTGACGATCTGGAGCACGAAAAGTCGTTTGCCCGGGAAACGGTGCGTGAGGTTGTCGCCGAAACGGCCCAATCCCCGGATGAGCAGCCATAGAACGCTGAGGCCGAGGACGAGCGCTCCGATTTTGTGGAATTCGAAGAGCCCGACCAGATTCTTGAGGTTGTCGATTTCGTCGCCGTTCATAAATCCTCAATCGTAGATCATGTTTTTGCCGACCAATACTTGCGTCATGAGGCCCTGCCAAAGGGGGCTGATGCGGTAGCGATCGCGGGAGCGTTCCAACACTTTCATTTCTTCGCTTTTGCTAAGAATCCCGCGCAGCGAAGTGGAGCTCAGTCCCAGGACGCCTTCCAGTTCATTCGTGTTGAGATTTTCGTGTCGGAGGATGGCCGCGAAAACGAAAAAGTAGTCGTCCGAAAGCGAATCGAGGCGGCGGAGGTCCGGTCGCGGGGGCAAGCCCACGGCGAGCCGTTTTTCTCCGGCGGACCGGAGGCTCGAAAGCCATATCATTTGCGCGATGCGGGGGTTGCCGCGCGATTGATCCCAGATCATGCGGTGGTACTGCGATTCGACTTCGGCCTGGGATTCCCCGAGCGAGACGCCCTGAAGCGAATAGAGGTCGGCATCGTAGGTGTGCGCGAACTGGGTTGATTCGTGCCGCTTCGTCAGCAAAGCGGAGATGTCTTCTTCGCTCCACGCCGAGACTCGGTGGACGAAGTGAAAGGCCTGGTCGAGTTCGATCGTGTCCGAAAGATAGGCCCAGGAATAGCGGTTGAAGGCGAGGCACCAGAAAACGGCCTCCCCCATCCGAAGGAGGAGCTCGCGAAGTCCGCGGGCGGCTTCGAAGGCCCCCGGTTTCGCGAGAAAGAGATTCTGGGCTTCGTCGAGCAGGAGGAGGATTCGCGTCGACTCCGGCTCGGGACGCCGACCCGCTCCCGCCTCCAAATCGATGCCGGTCGCGCGCTCGATGAGGCCGCGCAGCTCGCCCATCGTCGTGACCTTCGGGGGAACGGGGAGGCGCACGACCCGGATGCGAGGGGCCATGGATCGTTCG
Organism: Bacteriovoracaceae bacterium UBA2428; assembly: GCA_002343545.1. Lineage (GTDB taxonomy): Bacteria > Bdellovibrionota > UBA2428 > UBA2428 > UBA2428 > UBA2428. The sequence continues at coordinate 4,992 of DDRA01000183.1, read as the reverse complement.
AGTTCCGCGAGCAGTCGCGATTTTCCGACGCCCTTGTCTCCGTAAAGCGCGATGGAGTTGGCCTCCGAACGTCCTTCGACCCAAGCGTCGCATTGCTTCGTGACCTTTTCGAAGAGGGCGCCATGCGCGTCGACGAAGTCGGACGAAGCGCCGTCGAGGAACGACTTCGAATAGCTCGAGGGGGCCTCGATTTCGCCGAGGGTCCCGCGCCGCTTCTTCGCGGCCGATTCGATTTTCCGGCGAAAAAGGGCGGCCGAGAGCCGTTTGGTCGTCTCGTATTCGCTGAGCCAAAGCTCGAGGCGGCGTAGGAGCCCCAAACCAAAGAGCGCGAGGACGATGGGGAGGCACAGCAGGTTACCGATCGGCGTTCTCGCGAGATCGGCGAGGCGTCGGGCGAAGCGGGACTCGGGGAAGCGACGCTCGAGCGCCTCCGAAATCTCCGACGACCAGCGCGCGCTGGCCCAGAAGATGATCGCGACGCCGGCCCAACTGACGAATCCCAGGACGAGGCGATAGGCCAAGCCGCGGCGAACGACGGATTCGGTCAACTGCAGAACCGAGACGCTCAGAAAAGCGAAGCGGCCAAGCAAGCGGGCCGTGGCTTCGGCCTTGGGGGCCTTCTCGGCGAAGCCGCTGCGGAAGGCGGACTTCAGGATCTCGCCCAACGAGATCGAGAAGAGGCGGTACCAAATGTAATAGCGAAGGTAGGGAAGGATGGCCCCGATTTCCTCGACTTCGGAACCGTCGATCGTCGTTTTGGCGACGTGAATCGTGATGAGAAGTCCGACCCAGGGAAGGATGGGATCGACCCAGTCGAGCCAGCGAATGCGGCGGCGGAATGCCGGATCCCAGCGGCGCTCCGACCTCTGCAGGCTGGCACGGTAGACGCCGATGAAGCGAGTCGCCCGTCGGAAGAAGGCCCAAAAAACGAAGGGAATGATCAGGAAGGCGAGGAGGACCAAGGCCTCCCGCAGGAGGCTCAAAAGTCCGTCGAAGCCGCGGCCAAGCTCCGACTGGATTTTTAGGACTTTCTGGTGGAAGTAGGCGATGGGCCGGTAGGGGACGATCCGCAGCTCTCGTCGAAGGTCCTCGAGGTAGGACTGGTTGAGCGAAAGTACGGATTCGTCGCCCAACTCGATGAGTTTCGCGAGGGTCTCGGCTCGCAGTCGCCCCGTGGCGAGGAGCAGGGCGAAGTCGCGGTCCGTGAGTTCCTTTTGGGCCGCGACGCCGGCTTGGGTGAAGGCGTTGAATTCCGCCCGGAGTTCGTCGAAGTCACCGTCTTCCGGCAGCGGGGGGAGCGGGGCTCGCTCCGGCGGCGGCGTTTGGCTCCCGTCGAGAATTCGGTCCACGGCTTGTCGCCAGAGGGACAAGCTCTCGGCGTAGATCGCGCGAAGCTTCGGCTCGTCGGCGCTCTGACGGGCTTCGGCGTGCAGTCGATCGGCGTCCTGCAGGGCGCGGTTTCGGTTCTCCGCTTCTTTTTGGGCGTCTTCGCGCCGGGCCGCTTTGGCTTCCTCGAGAATCTTACGGGCGGCTTCGAGGGAGGGCGGCAAGGCGTCGGCGCGGGCGGGATTGGGATCGCCGAAGAGAAACAAGACGGAAAGGAGCGAGGGAAGCAGGAGGAATCGCGGATTCACGATTCCGTTTTAGAGGCATTT
>DDRA01000183.1:0-3153 GCA_002343545.1 Bacteriovoracaceae bacterium UBA2428 | reverse complement strand
AAGCCGGACCTGCCCGCCAGGGGGAGTCGGTCTATCCTTGCGTATCCGACATCATCTCGATGCGGTACTTCTCGAAATCGCTTTCGCTCACTTCTTCGCCGTTCAGGAAGTAAGTGTTTTTGTCGCCCGCGGTGACCGTCTTGTACTCGACCGTGTAGTCGGGGAACTTGATGGTTTCCGTCATCGTGTTCTCGGTCATCGAGCCGCTTCCGGAGAGGGCCATCGTGACGTCGCCGTACTTCTTGGACGTCATGCTGCCATCGCCTTCGAAGGAGACGCTTTCGCCGGTCATCTTCATTTCGGCCGTGAACTTCATTTTCGTCACGTCGACCTTCTCTTTGAGGTCGGCGTTCTTGATTTCCATTTCGAACGAGATTTTCATGCCGCCCGTCGTGCCCATCTCCATCGACATCTTGTAGTAGACGGGGCAGTTGTCGCCGGTGACTTCCATGCTCATGTCGCCGGTGCTGGAGGTGCGCACGGGAGGGCCATCGGTGTCGCCACCCATGTCGCCGCCCATGTCGGCGCCGGTGATTTCGCAGCTGCCGAAGCTCACGTCGCCCCAGGCTCCGTCGGTCTCGGGGGTTTCTTCCGACACCATGAGTTTGCGGTAGTTACCGGCTTCGGACATCGCGCTGCGACTGTCCTTGACGTCCTTCGCGACGGTTTCGAGCTCGGCCTTTTGGTCCGCGCTCAGCGCCGAAACGCTTTCCGAGGAAGAAGATCCTCCACAACCGATAAGGGCAAAACCGAGCGAAAGAATTCCAAGCTTCGAGAAAATGTTCATTCAAGAGCCTCCTGACCTCCTAGGATAGGGGATTCTCGATGAACAACAAGGCGTCGCGAGCGCGTAACTTGACGCCCGGATGGGCGTTCAATGCTTGGCGTAAACGCTTTGAAAATACAAATGAATTTCCGAAGTTAACTTTGTTCGGCCTCTTCCCGGGGGGCCCCGTCGTGGGTGCCCAACGCAAGTCCGTCGGTGGACTTGCGATCCGCCGATGGCTGGGGCCGCGGAATGCGAGCGAGAGGCAAAACTCGAACGAAATTTCGGCGAGCAAACGCCCAATCCGCGAGGAGGGAGGCGGCCGTTGGGCTCGAGGTTTCCCGGTAGTGTTCCTCGACGAGCTCGCGGAGCTCTTCGGTGTCGGCCTCCTCGCACTCGAGATGCCCGACGTACGACGAGTTGAGTTTATGGACTTCCGAGCGAGGAAGGTACAGCGCTCCCCCCGTCATGCCGGCGCCTACGTTGGAACCGACGGACTTCAGGATGACGACCCGTCCCCTCGTCATGTGCTCGCACGCTTGCACGCCGACGCCTTCCACGACGGCGTGCGCGCCACTGTTGCGGATGGCAAAGCGGTCTCCGGCCAATCCGTGCACGAAAAGCTTTCCTCCCGTGGCCCCGTAGAGCGCACCGTTGCCGATGATGGCCGGGAGGCGGGATCGAAAGCGATCTCGGACTCGGGAAGCACGACGACCTTTCCGCCCGACATTGATTTCGCGACGGAATCGTTCGCTTCGCCGACGAGTCGAACCTCGGTTCCGCTTTGCGTGAAGACGGCAAAACCCTGTCCGGCGCTCCCGGAAAAACGGAGCTTCAGGGGAAGTTGCGAAGGCGGGGCCTGTTTGCGAATGAGTCGTCGGGCGATTTCCCCGTTCAGAAGGGCCAGGACGGCCGGGTCGCTCGTTCGGACGGCGTAGCGAAGCTCGTCCGGATGGGGATCCATCGTGGCGTCGTCGACGATCCTCCGGTTTAGCTTCGAGACCCCTTCGGCGAAGGGATTCGCGGTCGGACTCTTCGCCGAGGCTCCGTTCGCGGGAGGCGAGGCCTTGCCGAAAGTTGGACTCTTGTTCGGCGGCGGATGGGAGCCCCTTTTCGTTCAGGGTCTCGGGGCCAGCGTGGTCGCGGCCTTCTCGGCGGTCGTTTGCTACGCCGTCATGAAGGCTTTGGACGCGAAGATGGGCCTGCGGGTCAGTCAGATCGTCGAGGTCGACGGAGCCGATACCCATGAGCATGGTTATGCGGCCTACTTGGGAACGGAGTTGCCGGCGACCTTCGCTCCGAGCGCTCCGATGACCGAACTCAAGTTGGAATCCGCGCCCGGTCACGCCTAACGTTCGAAGGGGCTTCGTCCCCACGGGGATGACGTCCCTCGGAGCTCGTCCGCGTTGAAGGCGACGGGGGCTCACGGTAGTATCGACTTCATCTGTGGTAGGCATGAAGTTTATCGGCCGCTTAAGCATCGGGTTTTGGCTGTCGTGCTTGGCGGCCTGCGGAGAGAATCCCTTTTACTTTGGCGATAACGCGGTTCTATCCCAGGACCCGGCGCCCGAAGCCGACTCGCCGGCGGACTCGACGGATCCGACCCCGGAACCGACTCCCATGCTTTCCCTCAACGCCGTCGGAAAGATCTACCAAGGCTTCGCTTACAGTTTTTCGGGAAGTTGCGCGCCCGACGGAAGTCGCGTGGATCTGGCGCTTACGAACGCCTTGCCCGCGACGATCCCGGACTGTGCTTGCTCGGGCGGGACTTACGCTTGTCCATCGACGACCCTCAGCTCCGTGACCGCGGCGTCCGTGTCGATCAACGCCAGTAACGCGGCGGGTGCGAACGCCGCGCGGACCGAGCCCGCCTACGTTCCGAGCGTGAGCTTGGATTTTCCGGGGTATTTTTCGGGCGGCGATACCGTGACCTTCCGGGGGAGCTGTTATCCGGACGAGCTGAGCGTGGACATTTCGCTCCCTTCCGCGAATCCCTCCGCCGTTTCGGGGTGCACGTGTTCGGGAGGGGCTTATTCCTGTCCGGCGACTTCGATCGTCTCGGTTCCCACTCCCAAGGTCGTCGTGCAAGCCTCGAACGGACCCGGGTCGTCAGGTAGTCAGACGGTCTTTACTTCGCGCACGGCCTACGCGGTCGCCGGGACGATTCCGGGGAGTTTCGGCTGCAACATGGTCATGCCGCTGAATCTGCCGGGGGATGCCTCGCTGCCTTCCGATCAGGTGGCGATCCACTCGACCGGAACCTGTCAGTTCGGAAACTGGAATCCTCCCGGTAACGCCGTCGGCAGTTTTGAGCTCCTCGGATTTTCTTTTCTGACGAGCGATATCTTCGCCGACAACAGCCCGCCCTATCTCGACATCGTGGGGAC
>DDRA01000089.1:11472-19989 GCA_002343545.1 Bacteriovoracaceae bacterium UBA2428 | reverse complement strand
CTTCGACAACGCCGAGGTCTACGCGGGCGGCGAGTCGGAGCGGATCATGGGCGCGGCGTTGAAGGCCCTCAAGTGGCGCCGCGATTCCTACCTCGTCTCGAGCAAGGTCTTCTGGGGCGGCGAGAAGCCGACCCAGAAGGGCCTCAGCCGCAAGCACGTCTTCGACGCTTGCCACGCGGCGCTCGCGCGCCTCAACGTGGATTACCTCGACCTCTACTTTTGCCACCGCCCGGATCCCGAGACGCCGGTGGAAGAGACGGTACGCGCGATGGACGACCTCGTTCGTCAGGGCAAGGTCCTCTATTGGGGCACGAGCGAGTGGAGCGCCAAGCAGATCGCCGAGGCTTGCGAGATCGCGGATCGTCGCAACCTCGCGTTCCCGACCATGGAGCAACCCCAGTACAACCTCTACGAGCGCCACAAGGTCGAGGTCGAGTTCGCGCCCCTCTACGAAAAGCCGGGCCTCGGCACGACGATCTGGTCCCCGCTCGCTTCGGGATTGCTGACCGGAAAGTACGAGAACGGCATCCCGGACGGCTCGCGTCTTTCCCTCAAGGGCTACGAGTGGCTGCGCGCGCGCCTCGAGACCGAAGAGGGAAGAAAGCGTCTCGACCAATCCGTTCGCTTTGCGCGCCTCGCCCGTGAGCACGACTTCAAGGCCTCCCAGCTCGCCATCGCCTGGTGTCTCAAGAATCCGCGCGTGAGCACGGTCATCCTGGGCGCTTCGAGGCTCGAGCAGCTGAAGGAGAACTTGGGGGCGCTGGATGCGTACCGCCGTCTGGACGCCGAGCTCGTGCGCCGGGTGGAGGAGATCTTCGCCAAATGAACGCGGACGAAGCGGCCTTGCTCGGCTTCCTGCGCGAGGAACTCTCGAGGCGATTGCGCGAAGGGGCCGCCCTCTGCGAGCGCGCGCTCGCGTCGGCCGAGCTCGAGCGGGCCGTGGAATCCTACGCGCGCGAACTCGGCGTCGAGTTTTCCGCGGTCCACTCCTACGGCGAGCGTCCGAATTTCATCCAGGACGAAGCCGCCGAGCGGGTGTTCTTCAAACTCAAGGACCTCGCGGCGGAAGGCCGCGCGCGGCTCGGCGGCGGCCCCCTCGCTTGGGCACGCCTCGCGAAGGGCGTCGGCGCGGCGACCGCCCGGACGGCTTGGGAGCTCTACCGCGCCAAGTCCCGCCGCTAACGGAACGGGAAAAGGGTCCGGATCGGGTCGCCCATTTCTTGACGTCGTCGAGTCGCTCGCGTGCCGCTAAACTGCGAAGATGGACGCGAACGAGAATCGCCGCCGGGCCAAGATGAACCTCGACGACTTCTTCGGGAAGCTGCTGAGTCTCATCAGTCGCCACCCGCCGGAGACGCTGAGCTATTCCAAGATCTCGCGTTGGACGGGCGTTTCGCGCACCACGCTCTACTACTATTTCGGTAGCTCGCTCGAAGGCATGCTCAAGGAAGCGGCCGCCTTCGGCGCCAAGACCTTCGTCCAGATGACGATCGTGAAGGACTACAAGCGTTTCCCGAACTACGGCGCCTTCCAGAACTTCATCGTCTCGCAATCGCACTTGCTCATGAACGAGCGTCCGTGGGCCGCCTCGCTTTACCTGCGCTACCGCGGCGACAAGAGCTACTTCGGCGACGCCATCCGCGAAGTCGAGGCGGCTTACTTCAAGGAGCAGATCGCGGCGTGGAAGCACTTCCACAAGACGGAGCCCGACGAGTACCGGATCCGCTTCGTTTCCTACATCAAGATCGGCGTGCTCTACGGCCTGACGGCCGACCCGGAAATCTGGTTCGGCGAGGGCAAGTCCGCGCGGCGCGAAAAGATGTCGGCGACCGTCGCGCGTCTCGCCGAAAGTCTCTTGAAATGAGCCGTCCGTGAGCGAAAAGCCCCGTCCACGGCAGGTCCGCGCGCTGCGTGACGTCGCCACGCATTCTCCCGTGCTCGTGAAGGGTAAGCTTTACGCGGTCGAGTACGAGCGCGGCGACGAAGTCGCGGTGCGGGCGGAAGGCTGGCGCCTCGTCTGGGTGAAGCCCGGGGTCGAAGTCGAGATCGTGGAGCCCGAAGCGCCGAAGTCCTGACGTCGCGCGCGGCGCCCGCGGGATTTCGAGCTTTGACGGGCCCCTCGTTTTCGCGACATACTGTTCCGATGTTGAGAGGAGCGAATCCGAAGCGTCGTCTCGCCGTGTTCGGGCTCCTGCTCGGCGGCCTCGGCGCGGTGTGGGGCGCGGCTTCCCTTTGGTCGGGCACGGCGCCCGAGGCGCGGATCGCCCCGCCGGGCCCGGATCCCAAGCTCCGCGACTTCCGCCGCTTCCTGCGTTCGCAGTTCGAGGGCACCTTGCCCGAGTTCCCGGCGTCGCTCCCGTCCGAGGACGGGCCGTTGCGTATCCAGTACACCTTCGACGAAGCGCTGCAGAAGGAGATCGGGACGCTCATCTCCCGTTACGCGCCCGATTACGCGGCCCTCGCGGCGATCGAGGCCGACACGGGCCGCGTCATCGCCCTCGTGAACTACGCCAAGCATGATCCCGCCGCCAAGAACCTCGTGCTGAAGGCCAGCTTCCCGGCGGCTTCGATCTTCAAGATCGTGACCGCCGCGGCGGCGCTCGAAACGCAGGGGCTCGACGCCGACAGCGTCATCGCCTTCAACGGCGGCAGCCACACGCTCTACCGAAAGAATATCGAGCAGACGCAGGTCAATCGCTGGACGCGCTACATGAGCCTGAAGGACGCCTTCGCGCGCTCCATCAACACCGTCTTCGGCAAGCTCGGCGCCTTTCACGTGGGCCCCGACAAGATGGGGCAGGTCGCTTCGCGCTTCGGCTTCAACGAATCGGTCGAGAGCGATCTTCCCTTCGAGACGGGCGTGACCCGTCTGCCGGCCAACGCCGATCCCTACGAAATCGCCGAGATCGCCTCGGGTTTCAACCGCGACTCGAGCCTGAGCGTCCTGCACGGTGCCCTCATCGGCGGGGTCGTCGCGACGGACGGTCTGCTCATGCGCCCCTACGTCGTCGACGCGGCCTACGCCGAGAACGGCGAGCGCGTCTTCGGCGCCAAGCCCGAGCCGTGGGCCCGGACCCTCGAGGTCGAGAAGGCCCACGAGCTTCGCGAACTCATGCGCGCGACGGTCGAAGCCGGTACGTCGCGCAAGTCCTTCCGCCAGGTCCACGGCCTCAAACGCCACGACGAGCTCGAGGTCGGCGGCAAGACGGGCTCCCTCGTGGGCGGCGAACCCCGGGGCAAGTGCGATTGGTTCGTGGGTTACCTGCGCCACGACGGCCCGCCGATCGCGATCGGCGTGCTGACGGTGAACCCCGATAAGTGGACGGTACGATCGTCTTACCTTGCGGCGCGTTTCTTTGACGCCTACCTCAAACGCCACGGGGACACGGCGAAAAAGGATCTGGCCTCGGGATCCTGACCGTTGAAGGCCCGCGCGAGCTCGAATAGTTTATGAATCCATGACGTCGTTGCGGGTCGGAATCTTGGGCGGGGGGCAGCTCTCCCGTTTGCTTTGCCAGGCGGGTCGCCGTTTGGGGCTCGAGATGAGGGTGCTCGCGGAACGCCCGACGGACCCGGCCGTTCGCTTCGCCGACGTCTTCCGCGAGGGGTCCACGGACGACGAAGAGAGCGTGGTCCGCTTCGCGTCGGATTGCGACCTGCTCCTTTTCGAGAACGAGTTCGTGCCGAAACCCGTGCTCGAGGCGCTCGAGCCGCTGGGGGCGCGCGTCCAGCCGGCGCCGCCGGTCATCGGCGAGATCCAGAACAAGCTCCGCCAGAAACGCCACTTCCGCGAGGCCGGCTTGCCGACCTCGCCGTTCGTGGAGCGTGAAGACGGCGAGACGGCCTCGGCCTTCGTCGAGCGCGCTCGCCGCCTGCTCGAAGATCGCGTCGTCCTGAAGTGGGCCGAGCTCGGTTACGACGGCAAGGGAACTTGTGTCGCTTCGAGTCCGGCCGAGGCGCTCGCCTTCGCCGAAGACGCCCTCGCGCGAGGACGTCCGCTTTACGCCGAGCAACGCGTGGACTTCGTGCGCGAGGTCGCGCTCGTCGCGAGCCGCTCGTTGCGCGGCGATCTCGTGACCTGGCCGCTCGTCGTCACGCGGCAGGAGCGCGGCGTCTGCCGCGAAGTCTACGGTCCGGCGCGCCTCTTCGGGGTGGGCGAGGTCGCCGAGCGGGAACTGAACTTCTGGGCCGAGCGCACCGGCGAGAAGTTCCGGCTCGTGGGGACCTTCGCGCTCGAGATCTTCGAAGACCGCGAGGGCCGCTTTTGGATGAACGAGCTCGCGCCCCGCGTGCACAACTCCGGGCACTGGAGCCTCGATGGCGCCGTCACGAGCCAATTCGAAAATCACCTGCGCGCCTGCCTCGGCTTGCCGCTCGGCCGCGCGGAATCGCTCTATCCTGCCTTCGTCATGCGCAACATCCTGGGGCCCGCCGAGGTGTCGCGCGGCGAGCCGCTGCCGCGCCCGCGCGTCGAGGCCGCGGGGGTTTCGCTCTACTGGTACGACAAGGCCGAGGTGCGTCCCGGCCGTAAGATGGCCCACCTGAACGCCGTTTCGACCGAGGCGGGCGAGCTCGGAGCCCTGCGCGATCGGCTGGAGAAGATCGACCTGGAATGGCGGGCCGCGCTCGCCAAGGAGAGAACGTGAAGCGTAAGAATTCCGAATCCGAAGACTTCGTTCCCGTCGCGATCCTCATGGGCAGCGACTCGGATTGGCCCACGATGAAGGCCGCGGCCGAAGCGCTCAACGAGCTCGGCATCGCTTCGGAAGCCCGCATCCTCTCGGCCCACCGCACGCCCGAAGAGATGATCGAATTCGGACGCGAAGCCGAAGAGATGGGTTTTCGCGTGCTCATCGCGGGCGCGGGCGGGGCCGCGCATTTGCCCGGCATGCTCGCCGCGATGTCGAGCTTGCCGGTGATCGGCGTGCCCGTGGAAAACGGGCCGCTGCGCGGCCAAGACGCTTTGCTCTCGATCGTGCAGATGCCCAAGGGCGTGCCCGTCGCGACCGTCGCGATCGGCCAGGCCTTCAACGCGGGTTTGCTCGCGGCGCAAATTCTCGGCGCGTCGGACGACGCGATCCGCGCGCGCGTGACTGCCTACAAGCAGAAGCTTCGCGACGTGGTGCGCGCCAAGGAGCTCGGGTGAGCGTTTCCTACGAACTCGAGATCCGTCTCGACCCGTCCATTCGCGAGGCCTACTTGGATTGGCTCCCGGGCCACGTCGAAGAGGTTCTCAAGAGCCCCGGCTTCGAATCGGCCGAGATCTTCGAAGACGACGAAGAAGTCTTCCACGTGCGTTACCGCGTGCGCTCGGAGGATCTCCTCGAGTCCTACTTCGTGAACCGGGCGCCCGCGCTCCGGGCCGAGACCGAGCGCCTCTTCGGCGGCCGCTTCGAGACCCGCCGCCGCGTTCTCGAGTGCCGGGTCCGCTACGGCGCCATTTCGGGCTGATCGTTCCTCGCCTGGAGTCGCGCGCGCTTTTTCGCTAGGCTCGACCCGATGGACGATCTGTTCTCCCGTGCCAAGGCCGCCGATCCCGCCCGCTCGGGGCCGGCGCCGCTCGCCGAACGCATGCGCCCGCGCGCGCTCGACGAGTACGTCGGCCAAGAAGAACTCCTCGGGCCGGGTAAGGTCCTGCGCCGTTTCCTCGATCAGGGCCTCGGCAAGGCGCTGCCCTCGTTCATCCTCTGGGGCCCGCCGGGCAGCGGCAAGACCACGCTCGCGCGTCTCATCGCCGAGCAGGCCGACGCCCACTTCGTGACCTTCTCCGCGACGTCCAGCGGGGTGAAGGAAGCGCGCGCCGTCATCGATGAGGCGCAGGGGCGTTGGGAAACCCAAAGCCGCCGCACGCTGCTTTTCGTCGACGAGATCCACCGTTTCAACAAAGGCCAGCAGGATACTTTCCTGCCGGCGGTCGAGAACGGCACGATCTCGCTCATCGGCGCGACGACGGAGAATCCGAGCTTCGAGCTCAACTCGGCGCTTCTGAGCCGCTGCCGCGTGCTCGTGCTGCGCCCGCTCGCGCCCGAAGACGTCGAATCCCTGCTCGACCGCGCCGTCCTGGACGCGCGCGGCCTCTCGTCGCGTTTCCGCTTGCACGCGGACGCCCGCGCCTGGATCGCGCAGCACTCGGGCGGCGACGCGCGGTCGGCGCTCGGCGTGCTCGAAGTCGCGGCTTGGCTGGCGGAAGCCGCCTCGGGCGCCAAGCCCGGCCAACCCGAGATCACGCTCGAGCTCGTGCGCGAAGCGCTCGGTCAGAAGACCGTGCTTTACGACAAGACGGGTGAGGAGCACTTCAACCTCGTGAGCGCGCTCCACAAGTCGATTCGTCACTCCGACCCGCAGGCCGCGCTCTACTACCTCGCGCGCATGCTCGAGGGCGGCGAAGATCCGCTCTACATCGTCCGCCGTCTCGTGCGCGCGGCGTCCGAGGACATCGGACTCGCCGATCCGCAGGCCCTCGTGCAGGCCCTGGCCGCGAAAGACGTCGTGGATTTTCTTGGCGTCCCGGAGTGCGACAACGCGCTCGCGCAGGCGACGCTCTATTTGGCCCTCGCGCCCAAATCGAACGCGCTCTATTCCGCGATCGGCGACGCGCGCGACGAGGTCAAGCGCTCGGGCGCGCTTCCCGTGCCGCTGCCGTACCGGAACGCGCCGACGCGGCTCATGAAGGAGCTCGGCTACGGCAAGGGCTACCAATACGATCACGACTACCCGGGCGGCGTGAGCCCCCAAGAAGCCATGCCCGAAGCCCTCGTCGGCCACGCCTTCTACGAACCCAAAGACATCGGCTTCGAGCGCGAGCTCCGCAAGCGCCTCGAGTACTTCGTCAAACTCCGCGAAGAAGCCCGCAAAAAATAGGCGCGGCCGGCGAGGCGCGGCCGGCGAGGCGCCTGACGCCTCTTAGCGGCTGACGTGCGGATTGCCGCGTAGCCAAAAGCGCCAGGGCAGGTCACGTGCGAGTCGGATGCCGACGCGGGGGCCGCTCGCGACTTCGCCCGCGGGCTCCGCGCCCCAGTCGATGCGTAGGCGCAGGGGCTCCTTGGCAAGGTCGTGACCGTTCAGCGTGCGGTCGATCGCGAGCGCTTGGCAGAGCTTGCCTGGCCCCGAAGCGAGTTCGGTCGCGGGCGCTTCGGGGGCGCGTTTTCGCAGGTGCGCCATGGCGGCGCGGCCCCGCAGCGGTTCGGCCGCGCGCACGAGCACGGCGCCGGCCTCGCCGCGCGCACCGCAAACGACGTTGAAGCAGTGGTGCATGCCGTAGGTAAAGTAGACGTAGGCGAAACCGCCTTCGCCGAACATGACGGCGTTGCGCGGGGTGGGGCCGCGCGCGGCGTGCGAGGCCGCGTCGGCCGCGCCCAAATAGGCTTCGGTCTCGACGATGCGCGCGACGAGCTGCTCGCCGCTCGGCAGTCGTCGTTCGATCCGCGCGCCGAGCAAAAGCGGCGCGGCCGTGAGCGCGTCGAGCTCGCGGAGCCGTGCGAGCGAGTCGTGGGCTAGCGCGTGGTCTTGAGGCCCCGGGCGTTCCATTCGAGCATGCCGCCTTCCATGTTGTAGGTGTTCGCGATGCCGTTCGACCGCGCGAAGAGCGTGGCGCGGCCCGATCGCATGCCCGATCGGCAGATGAAGACGTAGGTCTTGTCCTTGGGCGCCGTGGCGACCCACTTCATGAAATCCGTCTCGAGCGTGACGAGCTTCGCCCCCGGCACGTGGCCCAGCTCGCCGACGTATTCGTCGGGCCGGCGCACGTCGATGAGTTCGACGCCTTCCGCGGCTTCGCGGACGCCGACGCGCTCGGTCTCTTCGGGACTCACTTCGGGGACGCCTTCACCGCTGATCTTGATGCCTTGAAATGCCATGCCCCCTTGCTTAGAGGGCGCGGGGCGTTCAGGCCAGGAAGAAGAGCAGGATCGCGCCGATCGCGATGCGGTACCAGCCGAAGATCTCGAGCGGGTAGCGCTTTACGAAGTGCAGGAAGACGCGGATGACGAGCAGCGCCGAAACGAAGCTCATGAGCAGGCCGCTCAGCCACGTGCCGCCGCCCTGCAGGAAGGCTTCGCGGGCCTCGGGCTTGAGGAAGTCGTAGGCCCCGGCCGCGAGCAGGGTGGGGATCGCGAGCAGGAACGAAAACTCGGTCGCCTGCGCGGCGCTGAGCCCGAGGACGCGCCCGCCCAGAATCGTCGACATGGAGCGCGAAACCCCCGGCCAAAGGGCGAGGCACTGGATGCAGCCCACGCCGAAGGCCTTCGCGAAGGGGATGCCCTCGAGGGTCTCGAAACCGCCCGCACCCGGCACTTCGTGCGTGGCGGGGCGTCGACGAAGCAGGCGCTCGACCACGATCATCGCGACGCCGCCCACGATGAGGGCCCATACGACGGGCCGCGGACCGAAGAGGTGCGCCTTGATCGCCTTCGCGAAGAGCAGGCCGGTGACGGCCGCCGGAACGAAGGCGACGCCGAGCACGGCGAAGACGCGCCACGCGAGAGGATCGCGCGAGAAAACCCTGCGAAGCCGCTCCCG
>DDRA01000089.1:0-11375 GCA_002343545.1 Bacteriovoracaceae bacterium UBA2428 | reverse complement strand
CGCGAGAGGATCGCGCGAGAAACCCCTGCGAAGCCGCTCCCAAAGTCCCTGGCGGTAATGCCAGACGACGGCAAAGATCGCGCCCGTTTGCACGACGACCTCGAAGGCCTTCACGTCCGCGCGTTCCTGGATGCCGAGAAAGTGTCCCGTCAAGACGAGATGTCCGGTCGACGAAACGGGAAGAAATTCGGTCAGGCCTTCGACGAGTCCCAGGAGGATGGCTTCGATGAATCCCACCCCTCATTTTTAACGCCTTCTCGCCGGAAGGGCGAATTTCCGGCGCCCTTCCGTCAAAATTCCCGCGAGAGGGCGCGGCGGAGGGCGTCTAGACTGGGGGTATGGGGAAATTCCGCCAATTTCGCACGATCCGTTCCTACTCGATGATCGCCGGTGGCCTCGTGTTCGGCCTCGGTCTCGCGGCTTGCTCGTCGCGGACCGGCGAGGAAGAGAGCTACGCCGATAACGAGACGTCGATGGCGCAAGAGGCGAGCGACGTCGGTCGTTCCCCGGCGAGCCTCCCGACGCGGGTGGATTCGGCCTCGGCCCTCATGCGCGCTCCCCAGCCGAACGCGAACCGAAACGCGGGTCGTCCGTCGAGCGTCGACGAGGGCGGTCGCCTCGCCCGACCGCCGAGCTCGCTCGATTCCCAGGGCGGAACGCACATGACCACGGCGCAAATCGACGGTCGTCCGGGCACGCCCTACGCGCCCGCGCCGACGACGCCGCCGGGCACGGCGCCCCAGCCGGGGGCTTCGCCCCTGCCGGGCGCGGGAACGCCGCCGTCCATCCCGCCACCCGTCAACGCCGAGCAACCCGTCGCGGCCGGCTGCCCGAACATGAGCCTCCAGGTCGGCGGCCGCGTCTACACTTTCGACCAGATCCTTTTCGGCCTCCAAGCGCGCCTCGGTGACTACGTCGCGCCGGGCGCCTTCCGCATGAACTACAGCGCGGATCCCGCCGTCATGGCGAGCGTCCTGAACCGCGCCCTCTCCGAAAACGGCCCCTACTACGACTACGCGCTCCGGCACACGGATGCCTACGGTCGCGTCGTGAAGTTCGTGAACCGTCAGTGGAACCAGGCCGATTATCTGCCGGGCGAGCAGCCTTCCGACACCGGCCTGCGCGACGGCAAGCTCGCTTGGCTCGTCACGCTCATGGCCGCTTCGGCGAAGAACTCGGAGTGCATGCGCCACATCCACTCGAAGGCGCCGGCCATCCTCGCGCGCGCCGACGGCGCCGCGGATCCCCGCGTCGACATGTTCAACGCGCTCCTCGTGCCCTTCCAGCAGGCGGCCGAAGTGCTCCGCACGGGCGGCGTGGCGGGCCTCCAAGCGGAATTCAAAACGCTCGAGGCCGACCGCGTGGCGCGCAACGGCCAACGCGATCAGCTCCACCGCGACATGTCCGACGCCAGGGTCGCGAGCCTGGAAGACCGCAAGGCGCTCGTCGAGGAATTCAACCTCGAAGCCGAGATCCTCGTGACGCGTCTCTCCGGCGTCCAGGGCTGCGACGGCTCGCGTTCCTCGTCGTCGCTTTCCGACGTCTCGACGCGCGTGAGCTCGCTCGAGCGCGTGCGCCAGGCGCGGCTCGAACGCGAATCCCGCGATTCCGGTCGTCGCGCGGCCGCGGTCGAAGAGAAGGCGATCCGACCCAAACTCAGCTACGAGGCGCTCACGGCGCGCGTCACCCGCTGCAAGTCGCAGATCGAGCGCGAGATCGCCAAGCTCGACGCCCTCAACCGCAAGTACGCCACGCAGCGCGAGCTCCAGCTCGCCCGCGCCCAAGCCGGGACGAGCGCCGGTCGACGCACGCCGGTCGACACGGAAGACTACGAGAAGAAGATGAAGGAAACCTCCGCGCAGATCGCCGCGCTCAAGGGTTACAAGACGAAGGTCCTCGAGAAGGTCGGCAAAGGCTCCATCTCGGCCCAGCTCGAGGCCCTCAAGGTTATCCACGGCACGCTCGAGAAGGACGCGGGCGCCAAGGAGCTCAGCGACCTTCAGGTCAAGCTCGACCAGCTGGACGATCTGGACGATGCCTCGGCCGACAAGCTCATCACCTACCGCGCCCTCGGCGGCGGCGAGGGCCCGGCCACGACGCCGAGCGCGAAGCAGCGCCGTCGCGCCCGCTACTGATTCTCGTCTCGGGAGTTACTTGGCTTTCGGTGGGGTCCAGAAGCCGCGGTAGGGCGGGCGGGACTCGGTCTGCTTGATGCCCGTCTCCGTGCACACCCAGCGTTGCCACGCGTTCTCGTCCGTCACGGCCACGCCGTGCGGCCGCGGGCGCTCTTCCGCGCGTACGGCATCGCCCGGCACGCGCGCCACGATGAAGCTGAATCCCATGCGGTCGAGTCGCGATCCCATGGCGCGCTCGATCTTCTGATCCCAGTCGCGCAGTCCGTCCACGGGCGCGTCGCCGCGCGGAGGCTGGGCGTAGCACCAGCCCAGCTTTCGCGCGGCCATCGGGCAGACTTCCACCCCGCGCGGGCAGGGCGCGAGGATCTCGAAGCCCTCCGCGACGAGCGTGTCGCGCAGCCACATCAAGTCCAGGCTCGGCTCGCGCAAGGGCGGCTCGACGATCCAGATCGTCCCGTTCGCTTCGAGCGCCTCGGAGGCGAGCGTCAGCACGAACTCCGCCTTGCGGTCGCGCGCGCGCGGCCCGCTGCCCATCTCGTTCAGGACGTGGCTCAGCAGGATGTGATCGAAACGGTCGCGCCACGGCACGCGATGCCAGCCTTCGGGAAGCTTGCGGCGCTCGACGTTCAGGTCGGGGCGCACGGTCTTAAGCAGGATTTCGGCGTTCTCGATGGCGCGGCTCGAGATGTCGGCGAGCGTCCACTTGGCGACGGGCACGTCGGGATCGCTTTCGAGCCATCCGAGGCTCGCGGTGCCCGGGCCGCAACCGTAATCGAGGAACTTGAGCGGGCGCTCGGGCTTCGCGAGGGGAACGCGTTTGCGGATCCACGCGAGCTCGGGCAAGTGCAGCGGCAGATGGTAGGCGAGGTAGGCGGCTTGGACCTTCGGCAGGTTCATGTAGCCGCTCGGGCGGTTGTCGCGCACCGAGGTGAACCAGTCTTTGAGTTTGAAGATTTCGTCGCGCAGCGCGCTGGGCTCGCCGCGGGCGAGTTTACGGAGCGCGGCGAAGAAGGTGGGGAGCTCGGCTTCGGTCGTGGGGCCGCGCGCGGCCTCGCGCTCCCGAAAACGCTCGCGCGCCTTCTCTTTGCTCTCTTCGCGATCGCGCTTGAAGGCGCGGAGTTTCTTTTTTCGGCGACTGTTCTTGGAGGCCTTGGGCGCTTTGATGCGCGTGGGTTTCGGACGAGGTTCCTCGCCGGCGTCGCCTTCCGAAAACGACTCGGCCCGGATCTCCCCCGGCTCCCCGATTTTGGGACGCCTCGGTCGATTCGGGCCGTTCATTCGATCTCCGTGACGGAAGGGGCGAAGGCCTTAGGCCTTGGCCGCTTTCTTCGTCGCGGGAGCGGACTTCTTCTTGGTCAGCTTCGCGAGAAGCTCGGTCGGGATTTCGATCGCGTCGACCGGACGACCACCGCGCAGCGTCGGCATTTCGCCGGACAGCGGCAGGCGGGCCGTCGTTCCGTGGATCTCACGGCGGGCCTTGGAGACGGCGCCCATCTTCTTGGTCTTGAGGGAGCGATGCTTACGGGTTTTGGCGAGACGTTGCGGCATAGGGCCAGGACCGTAGGCGAACATCCGCCCACGATCAAGGGGGAAATCGGCGAGCCTAGGGTTTTCGCGGGCCGCCGCCGCTCGGGCGAACGGAGTAGGCCTCGCTGAAGAAGTCGGCCGGAAAGTCGATCCCGCGTTCCCGGAAAACCCGGACGAATTGGGGGACGATGCCCTGGCTCCGGAAGCCCTGGCCCGGCGTAAAGCGGAAGACGTCTTGGGTCAGGATGACTTCGCCTTCCATGCCGCCGACCTCGACGACCTCGCTCAGCCGGCGTACCCCGTCCGCGCCGCGCGAGACCTGCACGATGAGATGCACGGCGCTCGAGATGTTCGAGCGGACGACTTTGAGGGGGATTTCGGCTCCCGCGAGCATGACCATGGTCTCGAGGCGTCGGAGGGCGTCGCGGGCGGAGTTGGCGTGGACCGTCGTCATGGAGCCTTCGTGGCCCGTGTTCATGGCGACGAGCATGTCGAGGGCTTCGGCGCCCCGGCACTCGCCCACGACGATGCGATCGGGCCGCATCCGCAGGGCGTTGATAACGAGCTGGCGGATGCTGACCCCGGCGTCGCCCGCGGTCGGGGGCCGGGACTCCATGCGGACGAGGTTGTCGACGCGGATCTTGAGCTCGGCCGAGTCCTCGATCGAGACCACCCGTTCGTGGGGACCGATGAAGGAGCTCAGCACGTTCAGCAGCGTCGTTTTGCCGGAGCCCGTGCCGCCCGATACGACGACGTTGAGGCGCGCGGCCACGCAGCGGCTCAGAAAGTAAGCCAAGCGTTCGTCCATGGCGCCGGCCTGGACGAGCTGGTTGTGGGTCAGCGCGAAGAGCGAGAACTTGCGGATCGTCAGGGCGGGGCCGTCCACGGCGACCGGCGGAAGGACGGCGTTGATCCGCGAGCCGTCCGGAAGGCGGCCGTCCACGGTGGGGTGCTTGGCGTCGAGGGGGCGGCCTATCGAGGCCGCCATGGACACCATGAGACGCACGAGCTCGTCGGCGTTTTCGAACTTGGCCGCGGTCTTACGCAGGAGCCCGCCCTGCTCGACGAAGATCTTGGCGGGGCCGTTCACCATGATTTCGGTGACGCTCGGATCGCGCAAGAAGTCCTCGAGGGGGCCGCATTGGGATTGCCAGTCCGAGGCGTCTTCGCGTCGCGCGGGAGGATGTTGCATGAATGTCATGATCGGTCTTCGGGGCGAAAAACTGTAAAGATTTTTGGCGTTTGGGATGGTGCCATTTTGGTTTTATCCAATGATTTAAGTGTTTAGCGTAAATATTTGTTTACAAAGGATGCTGTCTAAATTATCGACACACCAGGTCAAATTTTGGAGGTGACTCGTATGATTAGCAGCAGGTTCCTTGGATTCGTTCTCGCCTCGACGGCGCTTCTTCCGCTCTCGTCGGAAGCCTACATCGTCGCGAAACGCGGCGTGGACCCCATCAATTACAACGAGCCGACGACGATCATCATCGCCGGTCGTGGCAAGGAACTGCAACGCCAGTTTCAGGAAGCCGCCCTCGCGCAAGCGAATCGCTACGCCGAAGTCCTTCCGGGCCGCCAAGTCGTCCTGATCTTCGCGCGTGAGTACAAGAACGAGAGCGATCTTCGCTACGTCGAGTCCGCGGGCTACCGCGTCTCCTTTTCGAGCAACGAGACCTTCACGGCGAAGGCCCTTTTCTCGAACCTCGAGCGCTTCCGCGCGATCGCTTCCATGCACGTCTTCTCGCACCACGGCGCGCACGTCGGCGCGGGTCTCGAAGGCGGCTCCTACCGCTTCCACTGGAACACGCCGGGCGCCGTCGACCTCAAGGACAACTTTGCGCCCAAGGCTTTCGTCGTGTTCCACGGTTGCAACTCGGGTTTCTACACGGCCCCCAAGCTCGCGGCTTCGTGGGGCGTTCCGGTCGCGGGCTCCTTCACCTCGACGGACTTCCAGCAGCTCCACCGCAACGGCCAATACTACTTCAATAACCCCGGCCAAAGCCCCTCCGGCGGATGGGCAAGCTATTCGACGGGCAAGCGCATGAAGCCCGACAACCAGCCCTATAAGGGCATGTGGGGTTCCTTCGATGGCGGTGGCCTCGGCTTCTTCAAGTTCTTCTGCCCCTGGGGCGAAGACGGCCGTTGCCTCCAAGGCATGTCGGGCTACCTCTTGACCTACATCTCGACGATCAACCTGAGCCGCGGCGCCGATTCGGCGACCGTCCAGACCGTCGCGAAGGACATCATGTGTCCGAACGACGCTTCGAGCTCGCAGCGCAACGCCTGCTTCGCGGCCCTCGACCGCGCGCTCGCGACGGGCGACGAGACCTACAGCCCCTTCCGCGGTCGCGCTCTCCAGTGCAACATGGCGAGCTGCAGCTTCGAGTTCAAGTGCGACTACGACCGTACCGGTCGTCCGGTCGAAGGCACCTGCTCGCTGCGCAACACGGCCGGCACCACGACGACGACCTTCGTTCAAGAGTACAAGCGCCTGCTTCGCGCGGCGAACTACCTGAGCGGCGTCCAATCGTCGGGCGGCGGCTTCCTCGGAATGTTCCGCGGTCTTAGCTTCTAAGATCTAGCCGAGATTTCGGTAGAGGAGGTTCAGGGCCTTCTGGGAAAAGAGGAGCTTGTAGTCGCTCCTCGAAAGCCCCGGACGGCCTTGGACCTCTTCGTGTTTCAAGGATCCGTCCGGCAGCGCGAGCGCGACGTGGCAGAGTCCCACCGCTTTCTCGGCGCTCCCGCCCCCCGGCCCGGCGATCCCGGTCGTCGCGAGGCAGGCGGCTTGCGCCGCGCCCATCTCGACCAAGGCTTGGCGCCCGGCTTGGGCGAGGGCCAATGCGACCTCTTTCGAGACCGCTCCCTTCGTTCTCAAGAGCTCATCGGTCACGCCCAGACGCTTTTTCGCGGCGTTATCGTAGACGACTTCCGAAAACCAAAATGCTTCCGAGGCTCCCGCGAGGTCCGTCACGCGGTGGGCGATGAGTCCGCCCGTGCAGGATTCGATCGACGCGAATTTCCACCCCAGGCGTCGGGCTTCGTCGAGCGCCAGCGACTCGAGCGTGGGCGACGCGAGGTCGGGGCCGGACCAGAAGGCCTCGGCGCCGAGCGTGCGCGTGATCTCGTCGCGGAGCGCGTCGAAGGCCGTTTCGAACTCGGGCGTCGCGAGATCGCCGTAGAGCCCCACGTGGTTTTCGGGAAAGCGGGTGCGGTAAGTCACTTCGAAGCCGGCGGGAAGTTTGGCTTCGACGGGAGCGAGTTGTTCCGCGAGGCGGCCCTCTGAGGTGAACTGCGTGGCCCAGGTCCACACGCGGAAGCGCGGTCGTGCGGGGAGTCGAGGCAAGACCGAGGTTTCCAGCATGGCGAGCATCTCGCGCGGCACGCCCGGCAAGAAGAACCAAAGTTGCGGCCCCCTGGCGCTTTGGCGCGCGAGCCCGAAACCCGGCGCCGTGCCGACGGGGTTCTCGATGACGAAGCACGAGGGAGCGAGGCGCGCCTGTTTGCGCTGGACCTCGGTCATGGGGCGTTGCATGCGGGCGAAGGCCGCTTCGACCTGGCGAAGGGCGTCGGGGTTGAGGGTTGGCTTCTCGCCCAGGAATTCGGCGAAGGCGGCGGCCGTGAGGTCGTCCGAAGTCGGGCCCAGTCCGCCGGTCGCGACGACGATGTCCGCGCGGGAATCCGCGAGGCGGAAGGCATCGAGCATGCGCGCCCGGTCATCGTCGACGCGGGTGCCATGGCGTGGCGTAAGTCCGATCGTTCCGATCCGCTCGGCGATGCGCGCGGCGTTCGTATCGACGACGCGACCGTCGAGGATTTCGCGGCCGATAGTGATAATCTCGAGGATGGGGGCGTTGGACACTTCGGAGCGCTCCTTTTTGAGGTACGATACCACGAACGTTATGGCGAAAGAGAAACTCAGGTGGCTTCGCATCGATGCTCCGTGGAGCCGCGCGTCCGCGCGTTGGTCGCGGGTCATACGCGGCGCGCCCGAGATCGAAGCGCTTGCGGAGGGTTTCTTTACGCGCGACGAGCGTCGTGAGGATGTGCCCGAATGGGACCAGGCCGGGCAGAGCTTGCTCCAAGCGCTCGGCGGCGAGGGTGGTTGGCCGCTCAATATTTTTGCGCGCCCGGATGGCCGTGCCTTCTTCGGGGCGACCGCGCTCGATTCGCCCTCCCTCGAAACGTTGTTGCGGCAAATGCTCGTAGCTTGGGAGGTTGACCCGCGCGCTCTCGTCGCGCAGGCCGACGAGAGCCTGGCGGCCGTGCGCGCTCGCGATCTACTCTGCGCCGAACCACGGCTTCCGTCACCGGTCGAAGCTTCGGCCCTGCTCGTTGAGGAAAATCTCGATCGCTTGCTGACGCCCGCCGCGCAGAGTTTGGATCCGGGGAGTGGTCTCTTCGGCGAAGGCTCTTTTCTCTATCCGCAGATTTACCGCGCGCTCCTCGAGCGGGCTTCGACGCTGAGGGCGGCGCACGTCGCGCTCGAGACGCTTGGGCGTTCGAACGCCTGCGACGTTTTGGGCGGCGGTTTTTTCCGTGCGCGCGACGGCGTGAAGCTTGCAGTCGAGAACGCCGAGATGCTCGAAATGCTCGTCCGCGGCGCTAAGCGCACGCGATCCGGTTTTCTCGAGCACGTCCGGGCCGAAGCGCTGCGTAGCCTGCGCGAGGATTACGCACTGACGGGCGGCGAAATCGCGAGCGCGCTGAGCGAAAGTCCCGAAACCTACCGCTTCTCGTCGGCCGATCTCTTCGGTCAATTGAGCGGGGTCGAGCGCACCGTCGCCCAGCGCATGTTGGGGCTTTCGCTCGAATCGCAGGTTCCCGTCATCAAGAGCGACGTCGGACGTATCGCGCTCGACCTGGGCGAGCCGCCGGCCGATGTCCAGAACATCGCGGCGCACGTGCGCGGCCGTTTGCGCGAAGCCCGTGCCGCGCGCGAAATGCCCGCCGCGGATCGGGTCGCTCGGCTCGCGCCTTCTTGGCTTTCGTCCTGTGCCGTCACGCGGGTGCTCATCGAATGCGATTCGCGCCCCGAAGATTTTGCGCGGGCCGAGATGCTGCGGGCCCGCGTCGAGTCCGAAGGCTTCGTGCTCGTCGGTCGTGCGCGCTTCGAGGCCGCGAGGTTGTTCATAGCCGTGGCCAAGCGACGTCGCCCCGAGAATCCCGAGGAATCCCGTCGCTTCTTGGCGACGGCCGATCGCTTGCTCGGCGCGATCGAGGACTACGTCCCCGACGTGCGGCTCTCGATTCCTTTCGTTGGCTATCGCTTCGACGCTTGCGATTCGCACGGTCGCTCGACGGTCGCGCTGCGGCTTGAGGCTTGGATGGATCGCGCCGAGATTGCGTCGCAGCTCGAAGAGGTCGATCTGCAGGAGGGCATCGTGGCGAACTTACCTTGGCAACTCGCGCACGGCCTCGAACTCGTGCGCACGCTCGGCCTCCACGGCGCGGGCGTTTACGCCGCCTTCGTGCGCTACCGCGCAAGCTTGCCCGTCGGAAATGCGTAAAACGCGCCCCGCCTGACGCCTTTCTTAAAAACGGAAGCCGATGTTCGCGGCGAGGCCGCCGTTCGTGGGGGCGAGGCCCCAGTTCCAGCTGAGCTCGTCGGAGCTCGAAAGGGAGAAGGGATCGTCCAGGGCGATGCCGGCTTCGCGCTCCCAACGTGTTTCGAAGAGAAGGCCGACAATGCCGAGGCCTAGGGCGACGCCGCCTGGGTACAGCATCGCGGAAGAGCGCTTGTTCTCGTCGCGCAACAGATACGTTCCGACGAGAAGGGCGCCGACCCCCGCGAGGGTGCCGCCGCCCACGAGGCGGGCGCGGCGTTGGTCTTCGCGAAAGTTCTCGAGGGTCACGCGTGACCAGGCCTCAAGGATTTCGCGTGAGGTTTGCTTTTCCTTGAGCCGGAAGAATTGTTGGGCAAGTCGTTCTTGCGGGCTCGGGATCAAGAGAAGCTGCAGGGCCGTGCCGAAGGCCACGCCCGACGCGATTCCGAAGTACGTGCGTTCCGCTTCGGATTCCACCGAGTAGGCCCCGACGAGCGTAATGAGGGAAAGTCCACCCAAGATCCCGCCGCCCCAATGACGCTCGAGGCGGGAGCTTCGGTCCAGCTTATGGAAGAAGCGATCCAGTTTGGTGGGTTGGCTCTGGGCGAGCGCCGCGGTCGGAGCGAAGGCAATAAAGGACGCGAGCCCCAAGGTGCGGAAAAGAGTTTTCATGGGGATCGCGTCTAGCCAGCCCTTCAGAATCCGTCGACGAAATCTTGGATCTTGACGTTTTCTTCATCGCTCAAAGCGAAGGGGAAGGGGGGCATCTCCCCCTCCGAGACGAGGTGCCGAATCGTCTCAGTGTGCTGTCGTTCGAGGGGCGCGCGCGGCCCGCCTTCCGAGTGGCATCGCAGGCAGGTCTCAGCCTTCAGCGTCTCGCGATCGAAACGACGCTCCGAACGAAAGACCCCATTCGAGCCGGCGGCGGCTTCGGCGCGGAGCCTTCCGTAGGCCTTGATGCGAAGATTCCACGCGGCCAAGCGCAGGCGATCCCAGGTCGAGACTTGGACCCGCGGATCGTCGAAGTCGGGGCGCAAGGCACGCAGCCCGCTCGGATGGCAGCGAAAGCAGCTCGCCCGAAAGGGCGCCGCTTCTCGCGTCTCGCCGGGGACGGGGTCCCCCTCGGAGGGGCGAAGCTGGGCGAAATCCGCCGTGCCGCGATCCGGATCGACTTCGATGAGGAGGAGGTCTTGGCGGGCGCGGTCGAGCGTGGGGCCGTCGTGGCTTTGCCGCATGACCCAAAGCTCCCGCCCGCCGGAGCGTCGCCGCCGGACCTCGTTGTAGACGGTCGCGCCCGCGCGGGTCTTCGACTCGCGCGAGGCGAAGGCGAGGGGACGCTCGTCGAGCTCCAGCGCCATCGCGAGCGCGAGGAGCGCCAAGGGGAGGGCCGCCAGGGAGCCGATCCTTCGTGCGCGCGGAGCCATGGCGGGTCTTACCTAGAATAGCTGGGACTGGCAGGTGAAGCGAACGGGGACTTGCTTGGGGCGAACGAGTTGGCCGTTCGTGACGACGGCCGAGTCGAGGCAGCCGCCGCGTCCGCAGGATTGGCGCGTCGAAAGCGTGAACGCGGCTTCGCCGTCGGGGCTCAGGATCGGGTCCGAAAAGCGGATTTCCTCGGTGGCGAAGGAAAAGCTGATCGAGCTGACGTAGGTGGCCGCGACCGCCGACGCCCTTTGCGTCGTGCGTTGCGCCGGCAGCTCGAGCAGGGCCAGGCGCGGGATGGGCATCGCGCGGACGGAGGGACGCGAGACGACGTTTTCCGGGGAGGCCTCGCTCAGCACGAGCTTCACGGGGCCGTCGGTGAATTCGTGGCGTCCCGGCGCCGCGGTGCATGTGTAGAGCGTTGCCGCCGAAGCGGGGGCGCTCGCGAGCAGGGTGAAGAAGAGGGGGAGGGATTTCATGGTTCGGGCTCCTTTCGGGTTTGGAAGCCCCGTTTGTGCCGAAACGCCGTTCATTAGTAAAATTCATAGATTTAATTTGAGTATTAGCTATACTGATTTCATGATTTCCTCGATCGGACTCGAAGCCTTCCTGGAAGTCGCCCGTACGGGGAGTTTCACGCGGGCGGCGACTAAACTCGGCCTACCCCAGCCGGCGCTTTCGCAGCTGGTGCAGCAGCTCGCGCCTGACCTCGAACACGACCCCCTCCCGCGCCAAACGACGGGGC
>DDRA01000126.1:21234-24331 GCA_002343545.1 Bacteriovoracaceae bacterium UBA2428 | reverse complement strand
ATTGAATTCACAAATCGACGACTCCATCGCAGCTTCAAGATCGACCGCATCGAGCTCGGCCGAAAGAACGGCCTTGATGATCCACTCGGTCCCGTACTCCGGACCGTCGTCTTCGGTGATCCGCATAAGATCATCGGAACCGCATTGCGGGCAGCGGCCCGTAGGGCACTTGATGTAGTCGTTGTAGCAGAACGGGGTGGAGCGGCTGAGGGCGATTTCTTTGAGGCTTGTTTCGATTTTTTGCTTGTCCATGACGGTTCCTCCTAGGGTTTTCCTGGGGCCTTGTTTTGCGGCCCCTCACGGACCGGGACGGGGCCAAAACAAGGTCTGAGCGGAGGAAGCCGTTCGTCGCCCGAACGCCCTGCCTTTGGGGCAAGGTCCGTGACGGATGAGCCCTGAAAGGGCCCGGCACGCGGCCTTGCCGGGCGTTCGGGAAAGGCGACGACCGGCTTCCGAAGTGCCGGGAAACCCCTGCCTTCAGGAGGAACGATGGACTAGCGAGAAATCGGAAGCAGGTGCGCCTTCGGCCACTTCGATGCCTTCGATTGGTGGATGAGCTCCAGTTGCGCAACCCGCACGGCATGGATGAGCCGCGGGAGTTGTCCCGTGCCTGCGGCAGCAAGAATGACAGCGGCGGCCCAAGCGGTCAGTTTGTCGATGCCCATGAAATGATCTCCTCGATACGGTTAAGGTCGGCTTTGTGGTGCTGGATGACCGACCGGACGGACGCGAATTGCCAAGCCTTGCCCTTGCGAGGCTTGATTTGATGGCTGTTAAGGTGGACGGCGATGGCGTGGAAGGTCTTGCCCGAACGCCAGAGCTGGAGGATGAGACGGAGCGTTTCGATCTCCTTGGCGTCCACGACGAGCTTGCCGCGCAGGCGCGCGAAGCCGAACGGAGTGTTGCCGACGCCGGATCGCGGTGTGCGCGAGGAGTCTTTTTTATAGTCCGCGTTTGAGGGCCGGAGCGGGACGCCGGCCAAGGTGAGCTTATTCAGGACGCGGGTCTTGGAAACGCCAAGTTCCTTGGCAATCTCTCGAATACTGTATCCGCGCTGATAAAGTTGAGTGCATTTAGCGGAAATTCCCTCAGATGATAGGAGAGGAAATTCTATGAAATCGTGATGTTGGAATTCTTTGCAGTTCTTCGGGGTAGGGCAACCAATTTCAAAAATCAAAAGCCCAATAAAATCAAGATCTTAATTGGTCTTGAGCTGAGCCTGGGGTTCCACGGGTTCACATGCTTTTTTTTGATTCTCCCCGAACAATGGGGGTCGTTCCCAAAATCCGCTGTCGAGCAGGATGCAATTCTCTGTGAATCAATAACATAGACGTGTGACCTTCGGGCTTTGGGCGCGACGAGCTTAAAGAATTGTTTGTTACTGCTATAAGCAGTAAGATACACCCGTGGCGCAAGTGACATGGGGTAGGCGGGTGGAAAAGCAGCTTTCTAAGTTGCCGGACTACATCGTCGAGAAATTCCGTTTCTGGGCGGCACTCGTGGAAGAGAGTGGCGTCCGCGAAGTTCGGAAATCCAAAGGATTCCATGACGAGCCACTCAAGGGTGATCGGCGTGGCCAGCGATCGGTGCGACTGAATCGTTTGTACCGGGCAATATATGTTGAGACTTCGAACGGCGAGCTAGAGCTGATCGAGGTTTTGGAGGTTAACAATCATGAGTACTGAGAAGAAGTATGGGCTCAAGGACCTCGAGCGTCGACTCGGTAAACAAAGTGTGGGTGCTTTCCTGAGGTCCTGGCGGTTATCGGAAGAGCTTAGTCTCAAGGATTTCGGTAAGAAGATCGGCGTATCGGTCGCTAACCTTTGCGACATTGAAAAGGGACGCAAAGGCGTGAGTCCTGAGAAGGCCGAGCAGATTGCTAAAGCGCTTAGAGTTCCGCCGGCACTTCTTGTTAGACTCTCGATCGAAGAAAGTCTCCGGGCCGCGGGGCTTTCTTACTCGGTGGACGTGAAGCCGGTCGCCAAACGTGCGGCGTAGAAATTCCACCCAAGATGCGCTCCGAGATCATCGAGGACGAGTACCTCAGAATGACTACCGAAGCTCTCGCGGAGTGGGCTCGGCATCCCGGAGTCGGTAAAGCTATCGGTCGTCCCGAGGGCTATGATCGGCTGGGAATCTCCATCGGATCCACCTATCCGCCGACGGCGCCCATCGTAGAACTTCTGCTTGATCTTGAACGGTTGGCGACTACTGATTTGTCCCTTCTGCTCATACCGAGACACAGCACTCACTTCACCTTTCTTGCCATAGCGGGGCATCACTGGGACGATCTGAATGAGCTTCCTCCTGAGACAAACGAGTTGACCGAGCTAGTCGCTAGATGTCTCAGCAATTTTCCGTGGCGCTTGAACGCCTTGCGGATCATCCCGGGGCGAAACTATTTGCTCCTCGCCGGCGTGCCCGAAGAAAGGTCCATACGGATGCGTGCCTTGGTCGCCGAAGGTCTCAAATCATCTTCGTGGAAGGGATATCTCGAGAAGCGCTACGAACAACGAGGTTATCCATTTCCACCGCTCATTTGGCACACGACATTGTGCCGGTCCTCACAGGAGTATCTTCCGGAGACGGTCAGAAATCTCTATCACCGGTACCGAGACAAAAATTTCGGTGGCGTAGACCTCGAGACCCCAAGGCTTTGCGCTATCAACTACGATTGGTCCACTGCCTTGGAGCTGTTTCATGGGAAGTAGGTCGGAGGAGCTAAGTCTACTTTGCCACACCAGGGTCCGAGTTTGACCGAACACGGTGAACGCGATGAAATCGCGCTCATAACCCCGGGTGCCGTCCCCGAAGACGTTTACAATCTTTAGCGTGGCGTTTTTGGAGGAGGCCGGGACCGCTCCCGAAAATTGCCGACGCTAAACATTGTAAACTTTTTTGGGACACGCCCGGACGCATCACTTGAGGGGGCTGGGGTAGCTCGTCTCGACGTGCCGGTGGAGCGCGTCCTGCTTTCCGATGAGGACGGGCGCGCGTTTGATGTCGTCCGTCAGGAGCCCGTTCATTTCGCTAAGCCGGACGTAGAGGGCGTCGGCGCCTTCGACCCGGACGCCGCGCCTCGCGAGCTCGTCGATCG
>DDRA01000126.1:0-21083 GCA_002343545.1 Bacteriovoracaceae bacterium UBA2428 | reverse complement strand
GCCCGCGCTGTAAGCTCAGGTAGTCGAGCTTTTCCCCCACGAGATCGACGCACTTCGCGCGTTCCCGGAAGCGAAGGCAGGGGACTTGCCCCAGGAAGCCGCTGACCTCGACGACGTCGTCGCTGCGGTAGCGCAGCAGGCCGGAGCCCGTGCTGAGCACGGGGCTCACGAGATCGCCGACTTTGAGCTCCCAAGGCCAAAGAAGCTCTTCGGTGCCGAGCCGCACGAACTCAAAAAAGTGGCTCTGGTAGGCGAGCGCGTTTTGCCCGCCGATCGGGATGCTCACGACGGCCTCGGTCATGATCAGGCCCTTGTTCTGGAACTCGAAGTCGGGAAGCCGCGTGCGCAAGTCCCGCGAGGGCGCTTCGGAGTAGGCGTCGCCCCAGGCGCTCACGAGTGCGAGGCCCGGCCAGAGGGCGCGATAGAGCGACGCGCCGGAAAGCCTCGCGTTCAAAAGCGTCTCGGCGGCCGCGCGGCTCCGAGGGCAGGGCGTTTGGACGGGGCGGACCGCTTCGGCAGGGAGTGCCAGGATCCTTCCGCGAGGACGCGCGCGATCCCCTCGCGCGAGCGTTCGATTTCGTCGCAGATCTCCGTAAAAGAAGGTCGGGCTCCACACGGACACGAAGGAAAGGTCGCGGCGCGCGGCAAGTCCGGCGATCCGGGAACGCCTTCACGCAATCTTGTTTTTGGGTCCGAACGTCGCGGTCTAAAATGGCAGGATGGGAGTGTGGCCTCGCCTCGTGTTCAAGATGCTCGCGGTCGCGGGCGTGGCCGATCTCGAGGTGCGCGCTCAGCACCAGGCCCGGGGCGAGGCCCCGGTTCAAGCCAAGGGAACGCTCAAGGTCGCGAGCCTCAACCTGCAGGGCTTCGATCAAGACGGGTCTCGCCTGAAGGCCATCGCCGCCCAGGTCGTTGCCGAGTTGGGCGGGCCGAACGGGACGCCCGACGTCTTCGTGCTTCAGGAAGCCATGGCGCTCGGCGATTCCAGTACGGCGCATCGTTTGGCCGACGAGCTGCGTGCCCTCGGCGTGCTTTACCATGTCACGTTCAAGGAACGGAAGAATCGGGAGGGGGATTACCCCGAGGGGCTTGCCATCCTCTCCAAACGGCCGATCCCCGCCGAGGACATCCGCTCGCTCGATCTGAGCTCGCCGACCCGCGAGGAAATCGGCGGCGCCCGTTGGTGGCCGCGGGTCGCGCTGAGCGCCGACTTCGAAGTTCCCGGCCTGGGACGCGTTCGCGTCGTCAACACGCACCACGAATCCAACGCGGCGGGCATCGAGACCCGCCGCCGCCAGGTCGGCGAGGTGCAGGACTGGATCGCCAAGCAGCAGGCCGAGCGGCCGGCCCAGATCACCGTCTTGGGGGGCGACTTCAATCCCGACGTGAGTGCGCTGGATTTTCGCCGCCGCGAATTCTCCGGCCTCACGCAACCCGCCCAGCAAGGGCACCTGCGTTTTATCGACGCCAATCGGGAAGGGGGAACGTGGAAGGATCCCGAGCGGGGCGCTTTCACGCAACGTCTCGACTACGTTTTCGTGAACGAAGTTCCCGGCGTCCAGCACCGGGGCGAGCGCCTTATCCACCTTCAGAAGAACGGGAAGGATCTCACGGACCATCTGCTCTTGGTGCAGGACTTCGCCTGGTACTAGGCTCGCCTAACGCAAGTCAGATCAAGAAAAGGGCGCCGATCGCGAGCATGCCGACGAACCAGACGGCGGAGCGGAGCGTGGCCCGATCGGCCAGATAGCAGGCGACGTAGGCCAAGCGGCTCGCCACGTAGGTGAGCGCGAGGGCGGCGGCGTGATCGGGGTTCGCGCCCTTGACGTGCGCGATGAGCACGGCCGCCGCGAAGGCCGGAAAGCTCTCGAAGCCGTTCTGGTGCGCGGCGATCGCGCGACGCCCCCATCCGCTCAGCTTGGCCTGCTGATCGCGGCCGTGGTGGTTGTCGTAGCCGCCCGGCAGGCGCTTGAGCGCGAAGACCGCCGGCAGCTTGGAGAGGTAGATCAAAACGAAGGCGGCCAGGACGCAGTAGAAAGGAATCGTCATGGCGACGGGTCTAGTCCCTCGCGCGGCGCGGGGCTAGTCGCCTCTGGATCCTTAGTTGCCGGGCGCCACGTTCTCGTCGATCGGCTCGAGGCCGGTGCGGTGGGTCTCCTTGGGCGACCAGGCGAAAACGTGCACGTCGGTGTGGACGTCCCGGTTAAAGCTTTCCCAGCTCGGCGTCTTCACGGCGACGGCCATGACTCCCGCCGTGGGATTGAACGCTTCGTCGGAGCCGGCGAACTGCATGAAGGCGGCCATCGTGGATTTGCCGTGCCCGACGTAGACGACGTGCCGAACGTCGTTGCTCTGGCCGTTGAGAATCCGCTGGAAGATCGCCGATCTCACGTCCTCGACGTAGTAAAGATCGCGGTCGACGACCAAGGTCTTCGAGGCGGCGTCGAGGCCGTTGAAGATCGCGGTGCCGGTTTCGCGGACGCGGGTCGCGTTGGACACGAGCACGACGGTCTTGCCGAAGCTGAACTCGGCCAGCGTGTCGGCCAGGCGGCCCACGTACTTCTTGCCGCGCTTGTCGAGCTCACGCGCGCGATCCAGCGGGTTGACCATCGGCTTGCCGGTGGCCGCGTCGAGGATCTTTTCTTTGCCGGCCTGCTCGGCGTGGCCATGGCGCACGAAGAAGAGGACTTTGTACGATGGATCGTCGAGGTAGGTCTTCAGGCTAGAGATCTTCGCGTGGAGCTTCCCCGGGAAAAGTCTTTGCAGCAAGACCAGGCAGGGGTCCGTTGCCGCGAGAGCGGGCAGGGCACCGAGCGCCAGGGCGAACGCGATATGACGGTAAAGCCTCATGCCTTCCTTTCGGCCCTTTCTAAGGCTTCCTTGAGGGTCGGGGCGCCGCTGCCTTTCAACGATCTTCGGCTTCGCAACCCTGGAACTTGGAGTTCAGGCCGCCCAGGCTGTTCTTGTCCTCGGCGCAGGCCTTCGCGGCCTTGTGCGTGGCGACCACGGGGAGGCCCGTCGGGCGGTAGAGCTCGCTCGTGAAAGGGTGCGGATTTTGCAGCAACAGCGCTCGAACTTCGCGTCTTCGGCGGTTTTGCGCACGACTCGATTGACCTAGGTCAAGGCGCGGAACTTGAGTCGTCCCGGAGCAGCGCGAGCTCGAGGCCTTTGCGGGCCGCGCTCCAGTGCGCGGGAGTGACCTCAAAAACTCCGCGCGCCGCGCTCTTGAAGAGATAGACGAGGCTGCCGAACGCGAGCGAGATGAGGACGTCCGGGGGCCCGGCGCGAAAGGCCTTCGCCCGCTGGCCCGCCTTCACGAAGTCGCGCGTGAGCTCGAGGATCTCGGCTTCGACCTGAAGCGCGGCCTTCGAGAGGTAGGGCTCGTGGTGATGCGCTTCCATGAAGAGAAAGGCCTTGGGCTCCTCGCGGGCAAAGCCGACGCAAGCTTCCCAGATCCGCCCGAAGTTCTCGCGGTGATCGAGCGCGGGGTCGATGGCTTCGCGCAGGCGCGCGAGGAAGCGTCGCTTCGTCTCGACGTAGAGCTCGTTCACGAGGGCTTCCTTGTTGCGGAAGTGGACGTAGAGCCCGCCGGTCGCGATGCCGGCCTTGCGCGCGAGCTCCGGGATCGAGCAGCCGTGGAAGCCCGATTCCGAGAACACGTTCAGGGCGGCCTGGAGGATCTTCTCGCGTTTTCCTTGCATTCCGACTCCTTCAGTCGCGGGGGGTGATGGCCAAGCGGGACACCTTCGTCACGCAATCCCGGGGCAGGAAGCGCACGGAAAGCGCCATCGCCGCGTGGAGCGCCCCGGGGATCTTGACCCGACGACCGCGTTCGAGGGCGCGCACCCCCGCGGCGGCGACTTCGGGGGCCGTCGAAACGAGCCCCTTGCGGAAGATCGTAACGGCCTTCATGTCCGCCGTCGATTGGAAGTTCGTCGCGGTCGCGCCGGGGCAGAGCGCGGTGACCCGCACGCCGCGGGGGGCGAGTTCCTCGGCGAGGGCTTCCGTGAAGGACAGCACGTAGGCCTTGCTCGCGTAGTAGGTCGACATGAGCGGCCCCGGTTGGAAGGCCGCCGTCGAAGCGACGTTCAGGATTTCGCCTTTGCCGCGCGCGACCATCGCCGGCGCGTAGAGCCGGCAAAGTTCGGTGAGGGTAAGCATGTTGAGCCGCAGCATGGCGCGGTCTCGCTCGGCGTCGAGGCCGAGGAACTCGCCGTGGAGGCCGACGCCGGCGTTGTTCACGAGCGTTTCGACGTGCCAACCGGATTGGCGGGTGCGCTCGAAGAGGGCGAGGGCCGCGTCGGTCGTCGAGAGATCGAGCGCGATGGTCTCGAGACGCGCGCCGGTGGGGGCCAGCTCGCGGCGGAGTTCGTCGAGGGCCGCTTGGCCGCGGGCCACGAGCACGAGGGCCCGCCCGCGGGCGGCGTAGAGGCGGGCGAACTCGCGGCCGATGCCTTGGGTCGCGCCCGTGATGAGAGTGAAGGAGGGGGTGGTGTCGGGAGTGGGGTTCTTCATGGCACCAATATGAATGAACATTCATTCATAATCAATCACGCGAACGGACGAATCGGGCGCTTTTTCGTCAAAGGGGCGGGGGCCCGACGTTCAGGGATTCTAGCCCAATCCCGCCCCCAGGGCTTTGTAGCCGAAGGCCGCGGGCACGCCGAGAAGAACAGGACGTCGATCGACAAGAAGGCTTCCCAGAAGCCGCCTTCGCTCCGGTAGCCCAACGTTTCGAGGCGAAAGTCGTGGAAGACGCGACCCGCGTCGGCGCCGAGGTCACCCCGCAGCCCGGCGACGCCCGTCGCGTAGTGCAGACCGAAGGCGCGGCCGGACTCGGCGCGGGCGGGCCGCCCGGCGAGAAGCAGGAGGCCGAGCACGAGAAGTCGCTTCGTCATGCGTCGATCATCCCGGGAGCACGGCCGGGGCCGTAGGGGAATCCTCGCGGGGTAGGGTCACGGTGAAAGTCGAGCCGCGCCCGCTTTCGCTCTCGAGGCCGATCGTGCCGCCGTGTTGCTCGACCAGGCTGCTCGCGATGTAGAGGCCCAGCCCGAGACCCGAAATGCTACGGTCGTTCGAAGCGCGCTCGAAACGACGGAAGACGCGCGCCTGATCTTCGGCCGCGATCCCGTCGCCGCGGTCCTCGACGCGCAGGCGAGCTTCGCGTGCGTCCGCGGAGACGACGATGCGCACGGGCCGGCCGGCGGCGTACTTGATGCAATTCGTGAGGAGATTCACCAAGACCTGCTCGATGCGGTAGGGATCCCAGTGGCCTTCGACCGCTTCGTCGGCTTCGAGCGTGACTTCGCACCCCGCGCGCGTGAACTCGGGCAGGAAGCGATCGACGGTCGCGCGGGTCAGCGTGGCCAGATCCACGCGCTCGCTCTGCAGGCTCAGATTGCCGCCCTGGATACGCGAGATGTCCAGCATGTCGTCGACCGTGCGCGAGATGCGCGCGAGCTGCGTCGCGGTGACTTCGAAGAAGCGCCGGGTCCGCTCGGGCGTCGGCCCGGCCTCGCCGTCCTGGAAGGAGCGCAAGCCGATCTGCGCGTGGAGCTTGAGCGAAGTGAGCGGCGTCTTGAGCTCGTGGCTGCAGACCGAAAGGAAGGCATCGCGCGCCTCGTTCGTCTTTTCGAGCTCGGCGGTTTGTTCGGCCATGGAGCGCATCTCGCGCACGCTCTGCGAAATCGCGAGGCAAAGGAAGACGTCCTCGAAGATGACCCAACCCGTATGCTCGAGCCAGCGCCAGCTTCCGGGGCTAAGCGAGCCGTAGACGGACTGGGGCCAATAAAGCCCGCGCAGAAAGTGATCCGCGGCGACGATCGCCGACGCCGTGATGAGCACGCGCCAATCGCGGTAGAAGCTCAAGAACGCGAGCGATCCGAAGATATGGAAGTGCGTCTCGATGCGCCCGCCCGAAAGGTGGATGAGCAACGCCGACATGAGCATCTGGCCGACGGCGATCGTGTGGCGGGTGACTTGCCGGCCGGGGTTGAGCAGCCCGAATCCGATCGGCAACGCGACGATGGGGCCCCCCAGGAAGACCGCGGCCCACACGTGGATGTGGGGTTCGCTGAGCTGCCCGTACCAGGTCGTGGGCGACAAGACGAGGGCGGCCGCGATGCCGGCGAGGTACTCGAACGCGAGCAAGTAGACGAAGAGGCGATCCGTGCGTTCGTAAATCGATCGCTGGTGCGCGCTCAGGAGCTCATCGGCGCGCGAAGACATCAGCGGCCCCTCGCGAGTGGAATCTCCGCGAAGGGCGGATCCGCGAAGAGCGCGCAGCCGAAAACGGGGCTGCGTGCGATCCCGGCCGAGCTCGTCTCCGGCGTCTCGCCGCGAACGGTGGCGACGGCGGCCTCCAGGCCCGCGTTATCCCCTTCGTGCCCGCGCGCGGCCGTGAGCCCGCCGCGGAAGCGCAGGCGCCCGTCGGCGTCGTAGACGAAAAAGAGACCCGAAGTGCGGGCGCCGAAACGCTTCGCGGCTTCGCCGCGCTCGTCGATGCGGAGTTGCACGCCCGAAAGTCTCGAAGCTTGGGCCCAAAGCGCGCCCCGGACTTCGGCGTCGCTCCACCCCGGGGGGCGGACGAAGACGGCGTGGACCGTGGGACGGATCTCGCCGGCGCGCGCGAGCCAGCGGTCGAGCTCGGCGAGGCTCGCCCGCGTGCAGGGGCATTTTGGGTGGGCAAAGAAAACGGCCGTCGGACGCGCCGCCTTCGTCGCGAGTTCCGTGCCGGCGGGCCAACGCGAGGCTTCGTGGCCGCCGCGCTGCGCGTAGCGCTCGAGTCACCAAAAGCCGGTCCCGACGGCGCCCGCCCACGCGAGCGCGACCAAACCAAGGCCGAGTCTTTGCAAACGTGCCGCCACGATCCGTAAAAATTAGCACAAGACTTTCGAAATGTGTGTCGCCCCGCCGGGAAGGCTTGATCGGGCCCGCGTTTACGGTTCTAAGCGGGGTATGGAACTTGGAAACCAAAAGCAAAAACTCAGCCATATCATCGGCCGTCAGATCGGCGAATCGCTCCTCGAGCAAGGCCTGGAGCTCGATTTGGATATCCTCACCGCGACGATCCACGAGACCTTCGCGGGTCAGGCGCCGCGTCTGAGCCCGGAACAGATGCAAGCCACCATGATGGCCGCGCAACAGGAAATGCGGGCGCGCCAGGACGCGGAAGGCGCGGCGAACCGCAAGATCGGCGAAGACTTTCTCGCCGCGAACAAGATCAAACCCGACGTGACGACGACCCCCTCGGGTCTCCAATACCGTGTCGTTTTGGCCGGCACGGGCGCCACGCCCCGCGACGACGATAACGTCGTTTGCCACTACCGCGGCACCTTCATCGACGGTACCGAGTTCGACAGCTCCTACAAGCGCGGCGAACCGGCGGAGTTTCCGGTGAACGGCGTCATCGCCGGCTGGACCGAGGCCCTCAAGACGATGAAGGTCGGCGAGAAGCGCCAACTCTTCATCCCGTCGGATCTTGCCTACGGCCCCCAAGGCCGTCCGAGCATCCCGGGTAACTCCGTGCTGCTCTTCGACATCGAGCTCCTCGAAATCACCCGCTAAGCTAAGGCACAACTCCCTGCCGCTTCGCGCTCGGGTCGATACCGGATTTGAGCGCGGTGCCGTAGGCGAGGACTTCGACGCCCGAGCGGTCGATCGACGAGAACTCAAAGCGCAGGCCAACGATTTCGTTTGAACCCCAGTCGCGGGCTTGCGCTTGAATCCGGAGCACGGCTTCGCGCCGCGCTCGATCCATGAGGACCTCGAGGTCCGTCACGCGACCGCCGAAAAAGCTCCGCACGCTCGCCATGAAGTTTTTGAAGTAGTCCGAGGCGATGACGACCGAGGCCGTCACGAGCTTAGCTTCGCTCGCGCCGAAGTCACTTCGGCTCTCGGTGCGCACGCGAAAGGCCCCGTGACGCCGCTCGCGCTCGTCCAGGCTGCGAAGGTGGGCCTTCTCGCGCGAGGAACCGAAAGCATAGCCCACGCCGAGGAGCCCGACGAACGCGAAGAGCTCGATCATCGCTCGACGACGACGGCGGTGCCGTACACGAAAACTTCGGCGGCGCCGGCCGCGACGTCGCTCGTGCCGTAGCGGACGTTGACGATCGCGTTGGCGCCTTGCGCTTCGGCCTGGGCCACCATGCGCTGGGTCGCTTCGGCCCGGCTTTCTTCCATGAGCTCGGTGTAGGCCTTGAGCTCGCCCCCCACGATGTTCTTGAGGCCGGCGAAAAGGTCGCGGCCGATGTGTTTGGAGCGCACGGTGCTGCCCGAGACGAGGCCTTTTTGCTCGCGGATCGGGTGACCGGGCACGCTTTCGATGTTCGTTAGGATCATGACGGAGATCCTATCCGTACCGGGCGCTTGTCGCCAGTTCAGGGCGAGGCGAGGGCGCGGCCCAGGGTGTCGACGCAACTCGAGGTCGGCGGCGACGACGCGAGGCCTTTGAGATCGGGAAGGGGAACGCGGAAGTTGGCCTCGCCCTGTTTCCACCAGCGCGACTGGTCGGCGTTCGTGAGGACGTATTCGAGGGCGTCCGTCGAATCGTCCGCGAGCGAGATTTCGAAGAGGAGACTCGATCCGCGCCGAAGCGGCGCGATGTCCTGGTGGCTCGACCAGTCCGCCGGCGCGGCGCGCAGGCGCAGTCCGTTCGCTTCGGACTCGGGAATGCGGTGCCCGTGCCAGCGAATCTCGCCGTCGACGATGGGGGCCGAGACCAGCGTTTTGAGTTTCGCTTCGCGCTCGTCGAAGACGACCTGCCGAAGCCCTCCGCCGACCGGGTCGTTATCCTCGGAGAGCACGACGGCGAAATCCTTCAGCGGGCGGAAGCCGCGCTTGTTTTCGCGCACGCGAGCGTCGACGTAGCGACGGAAGACTTCGCGGTCTTGGGTCGCCAGATAGTCGTCCACCATTTCGACGATGCGTTTTTTGAAGGTCTCCCGGTAGAGCTCGCTACGGTCGCGCGTGGCGACGGCGTTGCGCAGAAGGACCGAGCTCCGGAGCGCGTCCGGCTGGATTCCCTCGGAGCGGGCGTGATCGGCGACGACCGCGAGGTAGGCGCGCAAACTCCGCGTGAGGCGCGTGGCCTGCGCCTCGGGAATTTCCAGCTCGCGGACGAGGCGGCCGACGGCTTCGGGAAGCTCCGCGGGCGTGGCGCCGCCGAGCGTGATCTTCGCCAACGCGTCGAAGCGCGCGCGAAGTTTGAGGCGCGCGAAGTCGTCGCCGTGCCGAACGCCGACCGTCGCGTCGCGCGCGAGGAGCTCCTTGAGCGCTTCGCCGAGCGCGCGGCGTTCCGGCGCGTGACGGGTGGCGTCCATCCATCGCCGCGCGAAGCCGAGCTGCTCGAGGTAAGCCGCGTCGAGATGTTGGGCGTAGAGGTTCTTGAGACGTCTCTGCATGACGTCCGGGAGCAGGAGCTTCCGCGTTTCCTCGGGACGAGGGGAGTGGTTGCGGATCGACTGGAAGAGCTCGACGTAGGACTTCTGCAGGTTGCCGATCTCGTCGAGGCTCGACGCAAGGTTTTTGTCGGCCGCGTGGTTCACGTAGCCCGGCATCGCCGTCACGCTCGCGTAGTCCAGGAAGCGTCCGCTCACCTCGATGTTCGAGGGCGAGAGCGCCCCGTGGAAAAGTCGCTTGGCGTGGGCCGCGGCCAGTTGCTCGACCTGCCGTTCGTACATCTCGTCGACGCCCGCGGCGAGCCGCGCGGCGGCGTCGCTCCCGTTCGGGGGACGCCGCGGCTCGGGAAGGGACGCGGCGAAGCGCTCGAGGGCGTTGCGCACGCGAACGTCTTCCGCGACTTGCCCGGCCGGCGGGGCGTAGCGAGGGGCTTCGATGAACTGGGCGGGTCTCAGCGGGTCTTCGCGCACGATGAGCGAGCGTCGTTCCCGGGTGCCGTCGGGCCAAACCGTGTAGGTACCCGTGTCGAGGACGAAGAGAACGCGGTTCGCCTTGTGGGGCAGTTCGGCGTGAAAGATCTCTCCCCAAACGGCTTCTTGCGCGGCCTCTTTGATCGAGCCGCCCCCGTGGCCGTGGCCGAAGTCGGAGCTCTCGCCGCGGACGGGAGTCTTGCCGATGTTCTTGACCTGGGTCGGTCCGCTCACGCCGGCCCGGGCGCTGCCCCCGTTGCTCGCGATTCCCCAGCCGCCGTAGCGATCCGCGAAAAAACGGCGAACGCCATCCCGGAACGCGTCGGGCGGATCTTGGACGTCCGGCACCATGTAGGCGAAAAGGTCGAGGATCTCGGCTTCGAAGTCGGGCGTGAGACCGCCTTCGGGGATTCGGATGCCGAGCTCTCGCAAGGCCTCGAAGTTGACCCACAGCACGCGGGCGTTCGCGAGGCGCTTGGCTTCGAAGGGGACGTAAGACGAAGGGGGGAGCTTGTCGGGCGGCGCTTCGCCGACGTAGCTTCGCAGGCTTTGCCGGACGGCGTTCGGCGGGTCCGAACGCGAAAAACCGGCCGGAAGCGCGGCGAGCAGAAGCAGCGCGGCCCTCGACGAAAGTCTCTTCACGAAGCGTTATCGGAACTTTGTCGTCCCGACTAAAGGGGACGAAGCGGCTTCTTTGGTG
This sequence comes from Bacteriovoracaceae bacterium UBA2428, assembly GCA_002343545.1. GTDB lineage: Bacteria > Bdellovibrionota > UBA2428 > UBA2428 > UBA2428 > UBA2428. The sequence goes on along the minus strand of DDRA01000126.1, from coordinate 10,514 downwards.
TAGCGTGAGGGCCTCAGTTGAGATTGATGAGGAGGTCCCCCGTGAAAGCACTTCGCCAAATTCTTCCCTTTTCGCTCGTCGCCGTCGTGGGCCTTTCCGCCTGCACGAAGGACGTCAAGCTGGACGACCAAAAGAAGAAAATGAGCTACGCCATCGGTCAACAGATCGGTGAGTCCATCAAGTCGCAGGGCTTGGCGGTCGACGCCGACGTGCTCGCCGTTTCGATCAAGGATGTCATGGCCGGCCAGAAGAGCCGCCTGACTCCGGAAGAGATGCAGGCCACCATGATGGCCGCGCAGCAGGAGATGATCACCAAGCAAGCGGCCGAAGGCGAAGCGAACGCCAAGAAAGGCGCGGATTTTCTCGCGGCGAACAAAGCGAAAGAGGGCGTCGTGACGACCCCTTCGGGTTTGCAGTACAAGGTCGTGACGCCGGGTAAAGGCGCCACGCCCAAAGATTCCGACAGCGTCGTTTGCCACTACAAGGGCACGCTCATCGACGGCACCGAGTTCGACAGCTCCTACTCGCGCAACGAGCCGGCGGAATTCCCGGTGAACGGCGTCATCGCGGGTTGGACCGAAGCCCTCAAGACGATGAAGGAAGGCGAAAAGCGCCAGCTCTTCATCCCTTCGGATCTTGCTTACGGACCGCAAGGCCGCCCGGGCATTCCCCCGAACTCCGTTCTGCTTTTCGACATCGAGCTCATCTCGGTTAAGAAGTCCAAGTAGGCCCCACTTCGCTCCCGCTCGCGCCGTCAGGGCGACTTGGCGGGAGCGAAGAGAGATTGGCGCAGCGCCTCGGCGGAGCGCGTGACGAGGGCCCCTGTTTTGCCGCGCGGGTCTCGGTACTGGAGTCGGCCTTGCGCGTCGAAAGCGGGCTCGAAAGAGAAGGCCGCTTTCGACGCGAGCGTCTTGCGCCTCAGCGTCTCGAGGTCGACAACATCGAGCTTGACGATCTTCTTGGATTTTTTGAAGGCCCGAAGCTCGGGGTCCGCCGGATCTTCGCCGAAAAACGGAAAGAGATCCAGCGCGACGAGCTCGTGCTGGGCGTTCAAGTGGCCCTTGGCGCCCTCCTCGGCGTAGTCCCGAAAACGCCGTTCCCGAACGTCGAAAATCACGACGCGAAAAAATCGTTCGTCCGGTTCGGTCGGGCTCAGCGTAAAGAAGAAGCGGGTTTCGGCGGCGTTCGACTGGGGCGGGTCGAGCGCCGCGGCCTCGCAAAGTCGGGTGCACGCGTAGCTCCAGCTTTGCTTGCCGATGCGAGCGGTGAGGCGTCGCGGCTCCACGTCGAAACTCGGCTTCGTGGCGTGGGCGAAGCTCCCCCCGATCAAGGCGAAGCCCGCCAAGCAAAGCTTAGGGCGCGTCACGAAAAGATTCCTCATGTTCCCTCCCGCATCGGATTCTCGACGTCGAAGCTGAACCCGTAAGTTCGCGTGTAGCGCGCGTTGGCTACGGAGAATCGGGGCGTCGTCAAAGGACCGTGAGGCCGCGAGTTGCCTTCGCGGCGAGGGACTTCGAACATGGGTCTTCGCGCCGCGAAAGTCGCGGCTCCGAAGGGGGACGGACCATGGGACTCAATGAAAAACGCCTTATCCAACAGATCGCCACCGAAGATCAGGCTCAGGCGCAGCAAGCCCTCAACGAGGGGTTGGGCGCGCCGCTTGAATTCGTCATCGACGTGGCCTCGTTTCCCGAAAACGCCGAGGTTCTGGCGTGTTACCAAAACTACCGCGCGTACGGGCCCTTGCTCGTGGCGAAGGTCCTCGCTTCGATCGCTTCCGATGCCATGGGGCGCGACGCGATTCGGGCGAAGATCTCGAAGGTCGTCTTCCGCAACTCGGCCCGCGCCGCCGAGAACCCCGGTGATAAGGGAGTCGAACTGCGCGACGGCGTGTTGACCGTGACGTGCAGCTTTTACGGCTACTCCGATCGCCTTTTCGGCGAGGAGGACCTCAAATCCCTCATCGAGGCGATGCTCTAAGGTGGCCGGCGCGACGCGAAGCCTGGCGCAGTTGCGGCCCTTCGGTATCCCCGAGCTTTTGCGTTTTCTCGTTTCGGACGCCGCCGTCGTTAAGGGGCTCCCGTGTTCCTTCGTGCTCCGCTCGGGAACGCGCCTCGTCGGCACTCTCTTGGCTTACGGCGGGGAAGATGCCGACCTCCTTATTCGTTCGGCGGAACGCGGCGTCGAATCGCTCGTATGCGTGCGATCGCGCGAGCTCGCGGCCATCGAGATCGGCTCGGTTTCGAGCTGGCTCGAGTCGTTGCCCGCGGAATGGCTGCGGCCCCGGCCGCCGACGGGTGGGTTGGCTTGGCGCCGCTTTCTCGCGGCGCTCCCGGCGCATTGGGAGGCCGCGTTCGGGCGCCCGGTTTCGTTCGATACCGTTGCGCTCGAAGCTTCGCCTCCGCTCGATGGAGAGGCGCTGCTCGGGGCCTGGCGGGAGGCGGTCGAGGGAATCGCGGCCGAACCCTTCGGTCGCTCGCACGTGGGCGAACGGGTCGCGCTCGTGAAGTTGCTTCCCGGCGCGAATCTCCTCGTGCGTTTCGAGGAAGCCGCGCTTATCGTCGAGGTGGCGGAGGGGGCCACCGCCGTCGAGATCCGCCGAGCGCTCGACACGGTTTTTTGATCGGCCGCCGTGGACTCGGGGCGCGGACATCTCCCGAAAAACTCAGGCGAATTTCGGCTAAAAACGACGAAGGCGCTTCGCGCGCCCAAAATGGGCATTGAGTCTCCCATCGTTTTTCGAGACTTTGCGGGGTACCGAAACCTCGCAATTTGGAAAGGACGATCACATGCGTTTCTCTTGGATCTCGGGACTCTTGGCTTTGGCGGCTCTTGTTCCCTCGCTCGCTTCGGCGCAGCGCGGTCGTCCCGGCGGCGGCGGAAACGACGCGGCCTTCGAGCTTTGCAACGCGTACAGCTACGCCTCGGATCGCGAAAACTGCGTTCGCGCCCTCATGCAAAAGAGTTTCTTCGACGTGAGCGCGGTGGAAGTTTGTCGGAGCTACTCCTACGCTTCGGATAAGCAGAGCTGCATCCTCGCGTTGGCCGACAAGCGCTTCGACGCCGGCGGCACGCGGGTCTGCCTGGGCTTCTCGTATTCCTCCGACAAGCAGAGCTGCATGGCGCGCATCGCCGACATGCGCTTCCCCTCGGCCGTCGTCGAGACTTGCTCGAGCTATTCCTACGCTTCGGATCGCTTGAACTGCCTCGTGAGTATGGGCGGTGGCGGGGGTGGTAGCGGCGGCAGTGGTGGACGCGGTCCCCGGGGCCTCGATGCCGCGCAGACGATTTGCCAGGCTTTCAGCTACGCCTCGGATCGTCAGAACTGCCTGACGCGTCTGATGCAGCAGTCCTCGTTCGATCGTAACGCCGTCGAGGTTTGCCGCACCTATTCCTACGCTTCGGACCAGCTGAACTGCATCGTGAATCTGGCGAACAAGAGCTTCGACGCCGGCGGCACGCGCATTTGCCAAGGATTCAGCTACGCTTCGGACAAGCAAAACTGCATGGCGCGCATCGCGGACCGCCGCTTCCCCTCGGTTCTCGTCGAGACCTGCTCGGCGTACTCCTACGCCTCGGATCGTTTGAATTGCCTGCTCCGCTAAGCGGAGACCGCCTTTGGCTCCTTCGTTCCGCTGGGGGCGGGACGAAAGGGCCGCGCCGGGGCCTTGGCAGTCGTCTTCAAAGAAAGTAGCGTAAGGGCTCAACTTTTTTGGAGGATTCGCATGCCCGCGTCGTCGCTCGAAGATCTCGTTTCGCTCTGTAAACGTCGCGGTTTTATCTTCCCTGGCTCGGACCTCTACGGTGGCCTGCAGGGTACCTACGACTACGGCCCGCTCGGGGTCGAGCTCAAGAACAACCTCAAAGCTTCGTGGTGGAAGTCCGTCGTGTTCGAGCGCGACGACATGGAGGGGCTCGACGCCTCGATCCTCACGCATCGCATGGTGCTCAAGTACTCGGGCCACGAGGCGACCTTCACGGACCCGCTCATCGATAACCGTAAGAGCAAAAAGCGCTATCGCTTGGACCATCTGCTCAAGGACCAGAAACCCGCGGTGCTCGAAGCTTTGCGCGCGGCCCTTTCGCTCGGTGCGGACGCCGAAGTCGGCGCCCTCTGCGGCGCGCTGCTGAAGAACGGCGAGGCCGGTGAGGCCGCGCTCAAGGCGGCCAAGGTCGTGGACCCGGCCGACGGCGCACCCGGCGATTGGACGCCGCCGCGTCCCTTCAACATGATGTTCAAGACGACGGTCGGCCCCGTGGCCGAAGAGGGCTCCTACGCCTACCTGCGCCCGGAGACGGCGCAGGGGATCTTCGTGAACTTCAAGAACATCGTCGACTCGACCTCGCGCAAGCTGCCCTTCGGCGTCGCGCAGATCGGCAAGGCCTTCCGCAACGAGATCACGCCGCGCAACTTCGTCTTTCGCGTGCGCGAGTTCGAGCAGATGGAGATCGAGTACTTCGTGAAGCCCGGTAGCGACGAGAAGTGCCACGAGGAGTGGCTCGAAGCCCGGCTCAAGTGGTGGGAAGATCAGGGCGTCCCGCGCGCGCAGATCAAGGTCTACGACGTTCCCAAGGGCGACCTCGCGCACTACTCGAAGCGCACGTATGACCTCATGTACAACTTCCCCACGCTCGGCTTCGACGAGATCGAAGGTATCGCGAACCGCTCGGACTACGACTTGGGCTCGCACACGCGCAACCAGGCCGAGCTCGGGCTCCAGGCCACGGTCGCGCCGAACACGGACTCCGTGTCGAAGCTCGCGATCCTGGACCAAGAGACGAACAAGTGGGTCGTGCCCTTCGTGATCGAGCCTTCGTGCGGCGTGGACCGCGCCGTGCTGGCCGTATTGTCGGAATCCTTCGAGAAGGAAAAGCTCGAGAACGACTCCGAGCGTATCGTGCTCAAGCTCAAGCCGCACCTCGCGCCCATCAAAGTGGCCGTGATCCCGCTCGCCAAGAACAAGGAAGAGATCACGAGCGTCGCGAAGAAGCTCAAGAACGATCTGCAGAAACTCGGTCTCGGCCGCATCCTTTACGAGGACACGGGGAACGTGGGCAAGGGCTACCGTCGCCACGACGAGATCGGCACGCCCTTCTGCGTGACGGTCGACTACGATACGCTCGGCCGCAGCGAGGACACTTCGGTGCACGGCACGGTGACCGTGCGCGATCGCGACACGATGAAGCAGGAGCGCGTGAAGCTCGAGGAGCTGCCGGACTTCATTCGCCGCAAATTCGCCTAAGCCGGGTCGACGCGCGCGGGATTAAGGATCCCGCCGGAAAACTCCGACGAGGGGGTATGTGGCTTCCCGGGATTTCGCCGTGGGTTCGTGCTTTCACGCTCGCCTGTGCGGTGGGGTCGGCGACGAAGGGAGTGGGGGCGCCGGCCGAAGCTTCGCGCGTGCTCTTTCTGGGGGATTCCCTGAGCATCGGCTACTTCGGTTTTGCGGTGGACCAGACGCTGCGCGCGCGTCCGGACCTCGAGCTCTGGAGCGTCCTGGCTTGCGGCAGCCATCCTTGGTCCTGGATCCGGACGACGGGGCCGGGAAAGACGACGTGCGGTTACTTCGAAAAACGCGACGGCCGCGAGGATCGCGCCGAATACAATCCGCTGGTGAAACGCGCGCCGCTTCGGGCCATCCCCAAGCTCGAAGCGATGCTCAAGGAATTCCGTCCGCGGCTCGTGATCCTGCAGCAGGGGAGCAATTTTCTGGAGGGTCTCCAAGCCGGCGACGCGAAGAATATGGCGCGCGCGATCGCGCAGCTTCGCGACGAAGTCTTGGGGGATCCGCGCAAGCCCGTGCGGCGTTGTCTGTGGGTGCTTCCGCCCGACGCGCGTCGCTTCGGCAAGGAGCTGCAGCAGCGTCTTTACGATCTCGTGGCGGCGAACGCCAAGGGGTGCGTGCTCTTCGATAGCCGGACCGTGACGGCGTACCCGGCCACGGGCGGGGACGGCGAGCATTACGAGTCGCGCGCGACCGCCGACATGATGCGCTTGTGGGCGCGCGAAGTGGTCGCGGAAGCTTTGCGTCTGCTGCGTTGATGCGATTATTGAATTAAATCGAACGGATAGGCGCAGTTTGGGGTCTCTGAAATCGTAACATTTGGTAACGCGCTAGTGGACTTAGCTGCGTCTGGGCGTGGGGTGAAAGGGCTTTTATCTTGGGAGTCGTCGGAGCAAGGGCTTCGATGCTGAACCAAGAAGGAGTTCGATCATGACCCGGATTTCGCCGCGTTTTCCCCACCTCGTTGCTTTCGGTCTCGGAGCGCTTTTCGCGCTCTTGTCGGCGCCCGCGCACGCGGCCCGCTTGGTGCAGTCCCAAGTCGAGAGCGTAGCCAAGACGAACATGCCGGGACTCACCGTCGTCGCCAAAACGAGCGCCGCGCAAGGCGAGCTCGTCGTGAACGGCGCCGAGATCAAGTCGCTCAAAGCCAGCTTCGGGGCCACCACGATGAAGACGGGCATGGAAGCCCGCGACACGCACATGTACAAGCACATCTTCGCGCCCGCCGGCAGCGTGCAGAAAGAGGGCGACGAGCTGAAGGCTCCCGACGTCGTCATCGAAGGGAACTTCGCGGCCTGCACGCGGACGTCGACCAAGTGCGATCTCGCGGCCAACGTCACGATCGCGGGCGTCACGCGTCCGTATTCTTTTCCCGCGACGGTTTCGAGCGAGGGCGACGCCATCAAGTTGAGCGCCGAGCCCGTCGTCAAGCTGTCAGACTTCGGCATCAAGGAGCCCTCGCAGATGGGCGTTAAGGTGAAGAACGAAGTGGCTCTCAAGTTGGAAGGAACTTTTCGGTGAGACTCCCCGTCATCGCGGCGCTCGGCTTGCTCGCCGCGTGCCAGCTTCGCGCGAGCGACGAGGCTTCGCGCTTTCGCCCGGCCAAAGACCTGAGCTCGGAACTCCAGTTACAAAAGATCGCGTTCGCGACGGTCCAGGAGGAAGTCCTGCGTCCGCACGGCTGCATGAAGTGCCACGGCCTGGACGAGCTCGCGAGCGAAAGCGCTTTGCTGGCTTCGGGATGGATCGTGCCCGGCGGTCCCGAGATTTCGCAGATCGTGGAGGCCGTGCGCAGCGGTTACATGCCGAAGGCCGGGAGCAGTTGGCCCGCCATGACGGCCGATCGGCAGGATTTCCTGAAGGCCTACATCGCGGGTCTCGGCAGCGGATCGCCCCTCGTGGCGCCGCCCGCGGGCCCCGGTGCGAATCCGGGCCCCCCGCCCCCCGGCGCTAACCCGCCGTCCACGCCGCCGGGCGCGACGCCGCCCGGCACGAAGCTCGGCTTCGCGCAGTTCCGCGAGGAAATCCTGCGCCCGCACGGATGTCTGCAATGCCACGGCACGGAAGTGCTCGTCGACGAAGCGACCTTGCTCGCGGCCGTCGACGAGAACGGCGGCAAATGGGCGGATCCCGCGAACATCGAGGCTTCGGCCATGCTGAAGCGGATCCTCGACAACAGCATGCCGCGCGGAACGCGCTACCCGAAGCTCGGGGCCGCGCAGATCGAGCGCGTCCGCGAATACCTGCGCGGACTTTCCGCTCCGGCGAATCCTCCGGTCGTGACGCCGACTCCCGCGCCTTCGCCGCCGCCCGTCGTGGTCGTGCCGCCGACGACCCCGAATCCACCGCCCCCGGTCGTGGTGCCGCCGCCGGTGCCCACGCCCGTCCCGCCGCCGACGGCGCCCCGTTTTACCTTCGAGCGTTTGCGCGAGGAAGTCCTGCGACCGCACGGATGCATTCAGTGCCATGGGACCGAAGAACTCGTGGACGAAGCGACGATGCTCGCCGCGACCGACTCTAAGGGCGCCAAATGGGCGGACGCCGCGAACGCGGAAGCTTCTTCGATGCTCATCGAGATTCTCGCGGGCCGCATGCCACGCGGAACGCGCTTTCCCAAGCTCGACGCCGCCGGGGTTCAGAAGGTTCGGGACTACTTGCGCGGTCTCGCGCCGACTCCCACGCCCGGTCCGGGGCCAGGGCCGGGTCCCGCTCCGACCCCCGTGCCCACGCCGCCGGCTTCCCAACCCCCCACGGGACCCGAGCCCAAGTTCAGCTGGCTGAAGAAGAACCTTTTCAGCAAGAAGTGCATCGTCTGCCACGGTCCTAACGGCGAGATGGCGAATTTCCCTCTCGTCACGCACGAGGACTTCTCGCGACGTCGCGATCGTTTGATCGACGCGCGTCGGCCCGAGCGCAGCAAGCTCGTCGAGGTGCTTTGGGGCGACGATGACCTTCGCCTGGCGGACTTCGGGGCGCGTCTGATGCGCCGCGGTCGCGGCGGCGACGACGATCGAGCCGTTCGCGATCACCGCGAGGACGACGACCTCATGCCGCCGCCTCGCTCGGGCTTGGATCGCGTGAGCCCCGAAGTCATCCGCGCCGTCGAGGAGTGGATCCGTCGCGGCATGCCGAACGACTGAGCGAATCCGCGGCCGTCGCCGAGGACTCGTCGCGAAAACTCCATTGGCGCGTTCGCCGGGGCTTGCTTAGAACGTGCCCATGCGTGCCTTTTCCTTGATCATCTTTTCGAGTCTCCTGGCTTGCGCGCCGGCTTCGGTCGGTCGCCAGGAAGCTCGGTCGGATCCCGTCGTTAAGACGCAGGCCTCCGTGGATTTGGGGGAGCTTCGGCGACTCGTGAACGCGGAGCGCGAGAAGGCGGGGGTGGCGTCGCTCGGCGAAGACCCGGCGTTGGAGGCCGCCGCCCGCGCGCACGCCGAAGACATGGCCGCGCGCGAATACTTTTCCCACGACGATCCGGAAGGAAAGAGCTTCGTGGATCGCTTTCGGTTGGCCGGCGTTCGTTTTCGGGCGGGCGCCGAGAACATCGCTTGGGGCCAACGAAGTTCTTCGGAGGTCCTGCGGGCGTGGATGGCGTCCGACGGCCACCGGGCCAATCTGCTCAACGCGCGCTACCGCCGTTTGGGGCTCGGGTACGCGGAGGGATACTGGGTCCAAACTTTCGCCGACTAAAAAACGGGCGGCGCTTCTTAGTCCGATGCCTCTCCTGCCTTCAATGCGAGGAGAGCATTATGTCGAAAATGTCACAAGGCGCCTCGCTTGTGGCAAAAGCTTAACAAGTTTTCGCTCGTAAAAAGGTGACCCCCCCCTAAATTGAAAAGTCTCTAGGGAAGGGAGAATTCGCCATATGGATAAACGCTCGCCGGCGTCGGCCAAGAAACGTCGTGCTTCATCGCTTCGGATGGGGAGCGAGGTCGAGGCGCTCGCGCTTTCGACCCCCGTCGCGGCTCCCTCGACTTCGATTCGCGCGGGATTCGATTCCGTGCTTTCCAGCGGAATGACGGCGGCGCAGACCCGCGATCAGCTCAAGCAGCTCCTCTTCACGGTCAAGTCCGTGCGTAAAGGCGACTTCTCGGCCCGCATGCCGATCGGCCAAGAGGGCATCGTCGCCGAGATCGGCGAGGTGCTGAACGACATCATCGAGCTAAACGAGAACATGGCGAGCGAGTTCTTGCGCGTTCGCAACATCGTCGGCCAGGAAGGCAAGATGACCGAGCGGGTCTCGATCGGCTCGGTCAAGGGCGCCTGGTCCACGAGCGTCGATTCGGTGAACTCCCTCATCGCCGACCTTGTGCAGCCGACGACCGAAATGGCGCGCGTGATCACCTCGGTCGCCAAGGGCGACTTGTCGCAGAAGATGTTCCTCGAGATCGACGGTCGCTCCGTGAAGGGCGAGTTCCTGCGCATCGGTAACACGGTGAACGCCATGGTGGACCAGCTGAACTCCTTCGCGTCGGAAGTGACGCGGGTGGCGAAAGAGGTGGGTACCGAAGGGAAGCTGGGCGGTCAGGCCGACGTGAAGGGCGTGTCGGGCACGTGGAAGGATCTCACGGACAACGTGAACGGCCTCGCCTCGAACCTCACGAACCAGGTCCGTAACATCGCGAAAGTCACGACGGCCGTCGCGAAGGGCGACTTGTCGCAAAAGATCACGGTCGACGCGAAGGGCGAAATCTTCGAACTTAAGAACACGATCAACATCATGGTGGACCAGCTTTCCTCCTTTGCCGCCGAGGTAACTCGGGTGGCAAAAGAGGTGGGCACGGAAGGCCGCCTCGGTGGTGAAGCGCACGTAAAAGGTGTGTCGGGTACGTGGAAGGATCTCACGGACAACGTGAACGGTCTCGCCAACAACCTGACCGCGCAGGTCCGTAACATCGCGAAAGTCACGACGGCGGTCGCAAACGGCGACCTTTCGCAAAAGATCACGGTCGACGCCCGGGGCGAAATCCTCGAGCTCAAGAACACGATCAACGTCATGGTGGATCAGCTTCGCTCCTTCGCCGCCGAAGTGACGCGGGTGGCGAAAGAGGTGGGTACCGAAGGGAAGCTGGGCGGTCAGGCCGACGTGAAGGGCGTGTCGGGCACGTGGAAGGACCTCACGGACAACGTGAACGGCCTCGCCTCGAACCTCACGAACCAGGTCCGTAACATCGCCAAGGTGACGACGGCCGTCGCCAAAGGCGACTTGTCGCAGAAGATCACGGTCGA
>DDRA01000086.1 GCA_002343545.1 Bacteriovoracaceae bacterium UBA2428 | reverse complement strand
CGTCGGCGCGGTTCTCGTCCACCACCCCGTTCAGTTTCTTCGTGAGCTGTTTCACGTCCTGGCTGATCGCGCCGAGCTGACGGAGCAGGTCGTCCATCGTGGCCGCCGAATTCTCGGAACGAATGACGTCGCCCGACTTGAGCGGGGGGCCCGGCACGGCCCCGGCGCTCATCTCGCCCGTCTGCGCGCGCGCCGACGGCACGACCGCGTCGAGCACGCCGCGCCACCAGGCGCCTTCGGTCGCGCCGGGCGTCGGGGACGCCGGGGGCTTCGGCAGGACGATCTCGATGTACTTGTCCCCGAGGATGCCGAGCGGACGCGGCTCGACGTGGGCGCCGCCCGGGACCTCGACGCCCGTATTGAGGATCAGCGTGAGCTTGGCCTTGCCGTCTTCGAGCTCGATCTTGCGGATCGCGCCCACGTCGATGCCGGCGATCTTCACCCGCGAGTTTTGGAACAAGCCCGTCGCGTCGTCGACGTAGGTCACGAGCGTCGTGCCCCGACGGTAGATCGGGGATTCCGTGATGCGGAAGGAAAACGCCGCGATCACGATGAAGGCCACGATCACGAAAACGCCGACCTGCAGCTCGCGCGTGAGTTTTTTGGAGGGCGTCCTCATTCGTTCACTCCCGCCGACCTAAGGATGCGACGGATCGGGTCGGACGACGACCGTCGGAATTCATCCGGACTCCCGGATTCTAAGATCTTTCCCTGCCAGAGGAAACTGATGACGTCCGCGATCCGCAGGGCGGCGTGGATGTCGTGACTGATGATGAAGGAAGTCGCGCCCAGATCCCTCGTCGTCTTCACGATGAGGTCATCGATGACGTGGCTCGTGACGGGATCGAGTCCCGTCGTCGGCTCGTCGAAGAGAAGGATGTCGGGCTCGAGCGCGATCGCCCGGGCGAGCCCTACCCGCTTCCGCATGCCGCCCGAAAGATCCGACGGCATCTTCTCGCCGATATCGGGCAACTCGACGAGCCCCAAAAGCTCCTCGACGCGCGCGGCGATGCGCTCCTCGCCCCACTCCGGCCGGTGCTCCCGCAAGGGGAACGCGACGTTATCGAAGACGCTCAGGCTATCGAAGAGCGCCGAGCTCTGGAAAAGCATGCCGAAGTGGCGCCGGATCTCCCGAAGCCGGACCTCGTCGGCGGAATCCAACGGCTCCCCGGCGATACGTATCTCGCCCCGATCGGGCTCGATAAGGCCGAGCATGTGCTTGAGCGTGACGGACTTGCCGGTGCCCGAATGGCCGAGCAGCACGTGGATGCTGCCGCGACGAACCGCGAGGTCCATACCCGCCAGCGTCGGCCCCGACGCCCGCGCGAAGGTCTTCCAAACGTCCTTTAGCTCGATGGCGACTTCCGGATGATCCATCTTCCCGTCCTACCCTTGGGTCCGGTAACCCGAGGGCAACAGCACGCTCAGGAAGTAATCCAGGATGAGGATCGTCACCATCGAGTAGACGACCGCCTCGTTCGTGGCGCGGCCCACGCCTTCGGCGCCGTTGCGCGCCGTATAGCCTTTGTAGCAGCCGATGAGCGAGAGCACGCCGCCGAAGACCGCGGCCTTGATGAGCCCGTGGTACACGTCCCACGGGTAGAGGTAATATTTCAGCTTCGCGACGTAGATTCCCGCGTCGATCCCGCAGACGTAAACGGCCACGAGGTAGGCGCCCAGATTTCCGAGCAATCCGAAGATCGCGGTGAGCAGGGGCAGCGAGAAGATCGAGGCCACGATCTTGGGGCCCACGAGATACTGCTTCGGCGAAACGGCCATGACCTCGAGCGCGTCGATCTGCTCGGTCACGCGCATGATCCCGAGCTTCGCCGCCATGGCGGCGCCCGCGCGTCCCGTCACCACGAGCCCCGTCATGACGGGGCCTAGCTCGCGGGCGAGCGCGATCGCGACGCTCGTGCCGACGAGCGATTCCGTGCCCACGAGTTTCAGCGCGAGGTAGGATTGGTAGGCGAAGACCGCTCCCGTGAAGCCCGCCGTCAGGCAGACGATGAAAAGACTTTGGTTGCCGACGAACTCCATCTCGTCGACGACGAGATTCACGCGCGACGGACGCTTGAACATCCAAGCGACGGAGGACGTGCCGAAGATCGTGATGCGCCCCAGCCCGGCGAGGCGCCCCACCGTGAGCTGACGCCAAAAGCTTTCGTTCGCCTTCGCGGCGACGGGTTTCGTGGTCATTCGGTTTTCCACCGACGCGGCAGTCTCGAGGTCAACGCGCAAAGGATTTCGTAGGAGATCGTCTCGAAGACGTCGCCGTGCTCCTCCACCCGTTGCCGCGGTCCGATCCATTCCGCCCGCAGTTCCGGGACGCGACCGGCGCGCAGGGCCGCCTTCCATTCGCTCGCCTTGGGATGATCGCTCAAGTCGAGCGCCGTAAGGTCCATCGAAACGGTACCCGCGACGGGCATGCGCGCGCCCTCCACGACGAAGCCCAGTCGCCAAGGCTCGTCGGCCCGCCGGCTGAGCTGGCGAAAGACTCCGTCCGCGTAGCCCAAGCTCACGAGCCCCACGAGCCGCTCCGACGGCGCCACGTAACGATGGCCGTAGCCGACGCCCTCGCCCGCGCGCACGATCTTGAGCTGCCGGACGGGGCCCTCGACCGACAGCACCGGACGCAGCTGCGAAAGCTTCCCCTCGGCTTCGAGCCGCGCGAGCTCCTGGCCACCGCCGCTCACGCCCCAAAGATGCAGCCCGGGACGAGCGGCGTTGCAGAGACCGCGGCCGATGCCGCGCTCGATGCCGCTCGAGTTCGCGAGGTGAATCCATTGCGGGAATTCCCCGTGCCGAGCTTCGCGCCAACCCGCGCGCAGGGCCTTCAGCAAAGCCTCAAAGCGCTCGACCTGCGCCGAAGACAAGAGCTCCGGCGCTTCTTCCGAGCGGGCGAGGTGACTCAGAATCCCGCGCGCGCGAAGTCCCGCGCCCTTCAGGGCCGCGAAGTGTTCCAGCGCCGACGCCGCTTCTTCGGCTTCGCCCCGCACGATGGCGCCCAAGCGTCCCATGCCCGTATCGAACTTCACGTGGACGCCGATCGACGCGCGGATTCCTTCCGGCAGCTTCGCCAACTCGCCCAGGTCGCGCTTCGCATCGGCGATCACGACGTCGATGTCGGCCAAAGGCTCGGCCAACCACTCCGTCGCCGAAAAGTGGCTCAGCACGAGGATCCTTCGCTTCACGCCCGCCGCGCGAATGCGCATCGCCTCGCTGTAGCGAGCGACACAAAAAGAGGGCAGAGCTTTTTCGTCGAAGGCGCGCTCCAACTCCAAGCAGATCAAATCGGAACCGTGTCCGTAGGCGTTCGCCTTGACGACCGGAAAGAGCGGCGTGCCACCGTACCAACGCCGGAGCGTTTCGAAGTTGTGCCTCAGCGCGGCAGCATCCAGAATGACTTCGGACAAAGTCATAACGAAATTCTAGCCTTAGCTCGGATCAGGCCCTAGCCCGAAGGGCGCCAACTTCGCGACTCTACACGCGCAGCGGCGAAGCCGATCTTGGGCGTATAC
>DDRA01000153.1 GCA_002343545.1 Bacteriovoracaceae bacterium UBA2428 | reverse complement strand
GTCGTGTTGAGGCCTCGGGCTCCCCACCCCCCGCGACCCTCGTCGAGACCGACGTAAGTCTCGGACCATTGGCGCGTGCCGCGCGGGGCCTTCTTTTCGGGCATGAGGTCCGCTTCGACGGCGAGGCTCACTTCGAGTCGCCCTTGCTTCCATGTCGATCCGGCGTAGCGCGCGGCGTGGTGCGGCTTGGGCACGTCGGGCAGGCGCTTCCAGCTGAGGCCTTGGTCGAAGCTCGCCACGACGACGAGAGTTTCGCCCGGACCCGCGACGGTGTGTTCCAGGAAGCCCCAGATTTTGCCGCTCGCTTCGTCGTAGGTGAGGCCGGCCCACTCCCAGCCGCGCAGCTCTTCGCGGTAGTCGAAACGCCGAGTTCCCAGATCCGTGCGAACGACGACGAAGGGGCCGCGCGCGTAGCGACGCTCGAATTCGTCCTCGGGCATGCGATCGGGGTTGCCGACAAAAAATCGGAGCGCGCCGTTACCGAGGTCGTACTGAAGTTGGCTCTCGGCGGGGATCTGGGCTTCCTGGAGGGGGCGGGCTTCGGTTTCGGGCGCGACTTTCAAGTCCGACGCGCAGGCCCCCAATACGAGTAGTACGTGGAAGGCGAGGCTCCGGCCGGCCGCGCTGCCGCTGGGTCGCGGCGTGATGGAAGACATTTCTAGTGGCCTTCCTTCACCGCGTTGCGGTTCCAGGCGGGGATGACGACTTCAACGTCTTCGGTTCCGTTCGGCACGGTTTGGCAAGCCAGGCGCGATTCGAAGGTCGCCGCCGGCGCGTTGTCGATCTGGTCGAGCTCCTCGTCGAGCGGCTCGTTGCAGGACTTGAGGCCGCGCTTCACGTAAACGTGGCAGGTCGAGCAAGCCGCGACGCCGCCGCAGGCATGCTCGATGTCCACGCCGTTCGTCATGGCGATCTGGAGGAGGCTGCCGGGCAGGCCCTTGGCCGAGTCGGGGAGGGCCTCGGGACGCACGACGACGCTCACATCATGCGGGAGAAAATGCGCCTTGTACGGAGCGCGCGGTTTCTCGATCTTGGCCTCGGGCAGGTAGGGATTTTGTCCGGACATGAGGGGGTCTTAGCATGGCCGAGGACCGCTCGGCACGCTCGGCGTCGGGGAATCTCCGTCACGGCCCCGGGGCCGTCGAGCCCGGATTTCGGCGCGGGGTCGGGGGGGCGGTGTAGGCAGTCCGGGGAGCGCCTGCTAGGAAAAGAGCATGTCAACGGAAGGCCCGAACTGGGGTGTTATCAAAGCGGAGTCCGCCCGCCGCCGTACTTTCGCGATCATTTCACACCCCGACGCGGGTAAAACGACCCTGACCGAGAAGCTTTTGCTCTATACCGGCCAGATTCGTGAGGCGGGCGAAGTCAAGGCCAAGGCCGATCGCCGGAAGGCGACCTCGGACTGGATGGAGATCGAGAAGCAGCGGGGGATCTCGGTCACGTCGAGCGTCCTGCAGTTCGATTACCGCGGTCTCAAGGTGAACCTGCTCGATACGCCGGGCCACCAAGACTTCTCGGAAGACACCTACCGCACGCTCATGGCCGCCGATTCGGCCGTCATGGTGATCGACTCGGCGAAAGGCGTCGAGCCGCAGACGCTCAAGCTCTTCGACGTCTGTAAGATGCGCGGCATCCCCATCTTCACCTTCTTCAACAAGATGGACCGCGAAGGGCGCAACCCCTTCGAGCTCGTGCAAGAGATCGACAACGTCCTGAAGATTTCCTGCAATCCGATCGTTTGGCCCATCGGCATGGGCTCGCGCTTCCGCGGCGTCTACCACCGGCTCAAGAAGCAGTTCCATTTCTTCCGTCCTTCCGACAAGGCGGGACAGATGGCCGTCGAGGAAGTCGTGCCGATGGCGCCCGACGACCTTCGCCTGCTCGAGTACGCCGAAGAAGAGCAGCGCGCATCGTTCCTGGAGGAACTCGAGCTCGTCGAGAGCGCCATCGGCGGCTTCGACCACGAGCTCTTCCGCATGGGCGAGATCTCGCCGGCCGTCTTCGCGAGCGCGCGCACGAACTTCGGGCTTTCCGTGTTTCTGGACCTCTTCGCGGACAACGCGCCGGAGCCGCAGACGAAGGCCGCCAAACCGGCGCCCGTCGACCCGGCGGAAGAGCGATTCTCCGGCTTCGTCTTCAAGATCCAGGCGAACATGGACCGCTCGCACCGCGACCGCATGGCTTTCATGCGGATCTGCTCCGGCAAGTTCGAGCGCGACATGGACGTCAAGCACGCCCGGCTCGGCAAGCCCGTCCGTCTTTCGCACTCCAAACAGTTCGTCGCGCAGGACCGCACGACGGTCGACGAAGCCTTCGCGGGCGACATCGTCGGTATCCATGATCCGGGGCACTTCCAGATCGGCGACACGCTCTTCACGGGCGCGCCGGTCGAGTTCGAGGGCATCCCGCAGTTTTCGCCCGAGAGCTTCGGCAAGCTCGGCCTGCGCGACCCGCTCAAGCGCAAGCAGCTGCAGAAGGGCATCGAGCAGCTCTGCCAGGAAGGCCTCGTGCAGATGTTCGTGCAGCCGCACGTGGGCGCGCAGGATCCGATCCTGGGCGTCGTCGGTTCGCTGCAGTTCGACGTCATGATGTTCCGGCTCAAGGTCGAGTACGGCGTTGAAGCCCAACTCACGCGGTTGCCCTACCAGTTCGCGCGTTGGGTGAAGTCGAACGATCCCGCCGTCCGCGTCGAGGGCCTCGATCTGCGTATGCCGGTCGTGAAGGACGCCGCCGGTCATTGGGTCGTGCTCTTCAACTCGGAATGGGAGATGAACTACACGCAAAAGAACTCCCCCGCGGCTTTGGAGTGGTTCGCGAACAGCTTCGCGGCCTCGAAGATATAGCCATGATGAGCCCGAGCGCCGTCGCCGTCCGCCGCGCCCGGGTGTACCTCGACCTGACTCCCTACGTGCGCGGCCCTTCGACCGGCATCGGACGCTCGGCCTACGGGACCTACTTGGCGCTCGAACGGCTCGCGCGCGAGGACGCTTCGGTCGCCGCCCGCTACGAGTTCCGCGCCGTCCAGCGCGGCAGCGAAGCCGGCGCGGCCATGGAAAATCTCGGATGGTGGCGCTCCTTGCGCGGCGAGCGCGGCGCGATCCTGCACACCTTCGATCATAAGATGCCGCCTTTCTGGGCGGGGCGTCGCCTGCTGACCTTTCACGACGCCTGGACGCTTTGGCCGAACGAGTACCAGGACGAGAAGTTCCGCGCTCGGCAGGCCCCGAAACTCCGCAAGGCGCTGGCGCGGGCGCACGGCATCGTCACGCCGACCCGGGCGGTGGCCGCGGATCTGGCGCGGGTGCTCCCGCAGCTCGCGGCCTTCGTCGAGGCGGTCGCTTGGGGTCGCGAAAACCTGGACGCGCCCGTCGCGACGGAAGAGGCCTCGCCCGCGGCGAAGCCCTTCGTGGCGATCGTCGGCATCGTCGAGCCGCGCAAGAACACGCTCTACGCGATCGAGTCGCTGGCGCGTCTGCCCGACCTGAACTTCGTCGTCGTCGGCGCGCCGGGCTTCCGGGGCGAAGAGATCTTCGCGCAGATCCGGGCGCGCTTCGGGGCGCGCGTTCGCTGCGTGCGCTCGCTCGGCGAGGCCGCGCGGCGTCGGCTCTACGCCGAAGCCGAGGCCGTCGTGCTGCCTTCGAAGGACGAGGGCTTCGGACTCGTGTCGGTCGAGGCCGCGGCCGAGGGCGCTCGCGTTTTGCTCTCCGACATCCCCCCCTTCCGTGAAATACTTCCCGAGGCGATGGCGTTTCCGCTCGACGACGGCGGCAACCGCTTGCTCGCGATGCTGACGGCGTTGCGGAACGACCCGGATCGCGCGAAGGCCTACGGCTCGGTGTTGCGCGAGGCCTCGCGGCGTTTCACTTGGGAAGCGACGGCGCGGGGCTATCTTTCCGCCTACGACCGTTTGCGCGCCTGATCCGCGAGCGCGAAAGGGCCCGACGTCGCGCGGGGCGACGCCGGGCCGGTCGGAAGGAAACGCGTCGCGTTTCCGGTCGGAGCTTACTTCACGCCGCGCACGGCTTTGACTTCGCCGACCGTCATGCCGCCGAAGGCGCCGAGGTCGATGATGTCGTCGTCCGAGGAGTCCGGCACGCCGACCCCGACGCCGCCGTTACCCAGGCCCAAGGTGGTCATCGCGGCTTGGATGAGCGGGACGTACTGGGCGTATTTCGGATTCGCTTCGACGTAAGCGAGACCGATCACGAGCACGAGGTTCATGAGGTTGCCGGACTGCCCGTTACCCTTCAGCAAGTTCTTGAGGTCCTGGATGTCTTTCACGCCGAGGCGCTGGGTCCAAACGGCGTACTTCGGGTTGCTGAGGGCCTGTTGCAAGGCGACGCCCAAGACCATGTCGAAGGCCGACGTCCCGCTTTGGCTCGCGAGGAAAGCGCGCAGGCTCGCTTCGTCGGTGATGCCGAGCTGGGCGAGGGCGGCCTTCGTCTTGGGATCGCTCTGCGCCTGCAGGAAGGCCAGACGCGCGATAACGTTGCGGAAGTTCGTGCCGTCTCCGTTGAAATTGATGAAGTCCTTGAAGTCCTGCGCGTTGTTGATGCCGAGCGCGGCGAGGATCGTCGCGTAGCGAGGATCCATCTTGGCGTAGGTGATGGCCAAGTTGAGTCCAAGGTCGATGATCACGTCGGCATTCTGGGCGGGCGGCGTCGGGGTCGGCTTCGGGGCGGGGTTGGACGGCGCCTTGGAGCCCATCGCGTGGGCCACGTTCGCCATCGGGGCGGCCAGAACCATGGAGAGCATCGCGGACTTGAAAAGGACGTTCATGAAATATCCTTCGCTCGAATGAGCGTGGGGAGGGATCCGGGCTTTGTCTCTACCGTCGCAAGCTTCGGATCCGAGAAACAAACTATCCGGCTTCGGGCGAGATCCCAAATCCAAAATGGCGCTGGAAATTTTGGAATGCGAGTAGGCGTCGAAATGAATCCGCCTTCTCTAGATTTAGAAAGAGGGATAAAGTTACGGTGAAGGGCGACTTTTTTCCGTCACGCGGCTAAGCGGGCGAAAGTTCGGGAAGTGTCGCGAGGAGAAACGTGATGTCCCGTACCCCGGCGCTTTTCATCGGCCATGGATCTCCGCTCAACGCGCTCGCCGCGAACGATTACACGCGACGTTTGGCCGAAGCAGGACGGCTCGCGCCGGCGCCCCAGGCCGTGCTCTGCGTTTCGGCGCATTGGGAAAGCGCGGGCACGTGGGTCAACGCGCAGGCGCGCCCCAAAACCATTCACGATTTTCGCGGCTTTCCGCGCGAACTCCACGAGAAAATCTACCCCGCGCCGGGCGCGCCGGAGCTCGCGCGGGAAATATCGGCGTTGTTGGGAACGCGTGCCCGCGGGACGACGCTCGACTGGGGCCTTGACCATGGCGCGTGGTCCGTTCTCGTGCATCTCTTTCCGAAAGCTGACGTTCCGGTTCTTCAGCTGAGCATGGACCGTGCCCTCGCGCCGTCGGAGCGTTTCGAGATCGGTCGCGCGCTGGCGCCGCTGCGGGAACGCGGGGTTTGGATTTTGGGAAGCGGAGATCTCGTGCACAATCTCTACGAGATGAATCCGGACCGCGGCGCGCCCTATCCGTGGGCCGAGGACTTCGAGCGAAACGTGATGGATCGCATCGCCGCGCGAGATTTTGCGGCGCTGACGGCGCCGAGCTTCTACGCCCAGAAGGCGCTCGGTCAATCGCACCCTTCGCTCGAGCATTTTTGGCCGCTGCTTTACGTGCTCGGGGCCACGCACGCCGACGATCGGCTCGCGATGATTCACGAGGGCTTCGAACTCGGGACGATCTCGCTGACGAGCTTCGCCTTCGTGCCCTAGTCGGGGGCGCCGACGTGTTTTTGGGCCCAGTCGCGGAATTCGCGGCCGAGCTGTTGGAAAGAGTCGATCACGAAGACATCGTGCTGCAAGTGCCAGATGTCAAAATCGCGCTCGCTCATGATCGTCAGGTCGAAAGGATGCTTGCGGCATTTGTCGCTCACGCAGTGCTGCATTTCTTCGGGCGAAGAGCAGCTTCCGGAGCCGTAGGCACGCAGACCCTGAGGCGTGTTGATGAGTCCGAACTCCACCGTGAACCAATAGATCCGCTGGAGCTGGGCGTGCACGGGGTGCGTCTCGGGATACTTATCCGCGGCGAGGGCGCCGTACTTTCCGAAGGCCTCGAAGAACTCCGTGAAGTCCGGGTTCGTGAGCAGCGGCGTGTGTCCGAAGAGATCGTGGAACATGTCGGGCGCGGGCGTGTAATCGAGGTCTTCGCGCTTACGAATGAAGTCCGTCGACGGAAAGATCTTGCGCGCGAGGAGCTTAAAAAAGTCGGTTGGGTGAACGAGGCCTTCGACGCGCGTCAGCTTCCAGCCCGTGGCGCCTTGCAGACGAGCGGAAACGTCGCGGAGGGCGGGGATGCGGTCGCGCGGAAAGTCGATCAGGCGCGTGCCTTCGATGAACGGTGCGCAAGCGCGGCCTTCGACGAGGCCGAGCGCTTTATCCAAAAGGAGCTTCCAAGTTCCGTGCTCGACGTCCGTGTAGTTCGGGACGGGAACGCTCTCGATGGGCTTTTCGGTGACCCGGCAGTAGGGCGTCGCTTCCATCGAGCAAGAGTCTAGCAGGACGGGACTACATTTTCGACTTCAGTTCTTGGTAGGCGATGTAACTGTATTTGAGCATGCTCGCGTAGCTCAGGAAAACGCTCGACCATAAGAAGACGAGAGCGCCTACGCTGAAGAAGGGATGCTTCCACTCGATCGCCCAGCAGAGGCCCACGAGCCCGCAGAACTGGAAGAAAGTCTTGATCTTTCCGACGCGGCCGGCGCCCATCACGACGCCGAAGCTCGCGAGCACGGCGCGCAGCCCCGAAACGAAAAACTCGCGGACCAAAATGAGGGTCGCCAAGGTCGGTGAGAGGCCGGGGTCGTTGCGCGCCACCAAGAAGATGACCGCAACGCAGAGCAAAATCTTGTCGGCCACCGGGTCCAAAAGGGCGCCCACGGGGCTTTCTTGCTTCGTGCGACGCGCCAGCCATCCGTCCAAGATGTCGGTGAGCCCGACGACGATGAGGAAGTGGCCGGCCCAGACTCCGATGCCCTTCACGATCATGTAAGCGAGGAGCGGAAGGAGGACGACCCGCGAAAACGTGATGAGGTTCGGAGCCGTTACAAGGCGCTTTCGCATGGTATGGTGTTTAGCATGAACGCCACGAGTTTGGCCCGCCGGTCGGGTTGGGGACTTTACCTTTTTTCCGCATTCCTGGGTGCTTGTTCGAGCGTCCCGACCGGAGGCACGGATCAGCCCAAGGTCGACGCCGGCCCGAACGATCCCAAGGTCGTGGTCCTCCATTTCTCGGATCTCCACGGCCAGTTGCGCGGCGGCGCCCAAGGTGGGGGCTACGCCCGCTTGGCGGCCTACGTTCGCCAAGCCCAGCGGGAAGCCGGGCCGAAGACCGACGTGCTCGTTCTCTTCGGCGGCGATCTCGTCGGAAAAACCGCGATGCCCTGCCGGCAAACCAAGGAAAGCGCGTGCGCGCCCCTTTTAGCCCGTATCGCCGGCGATCTGCCCGTCTACGCCGTGCTCGGCAACCACGAACTTGATCGCCCGGCCGCGGAGATGGACGCGATCCTGAACGCCTCGGGCGCGACGTGGCTGGGCGGCGCGGTCTCGGGAAGCGCTTCGCCCAAGCTCGTCGAAAGCGTCGAGTGGACGGGCGCCAAGTCCGGCGCGCGCCTGACGCTGGCCGGCTGGACGCGTGGCGAGGCGGGCAAGGGGCTCAAACTCCGCGGCACGGCCACGGCCGCGGCGCTCGAGAAGATGGCGCCCGCGGGCGCTTCGCATCCCGTCCTTTGGTTGACGCACCAGCCGTGGGAAGACGACGTCGCGTTCGCTTCGCTCGCGTGCGCCCGGACGGGCCGCGCGAATCTCGCGCTGCTCAAGGGCGACGACCATAAGGTCCGCCAGGAAGCGTTGGGATGTCTCAAGGTCTTCGAGCCCGGCCCCTTCGGCGAGCACGTCACGCGTCTCGAGTGGCGCATCGAAGCGAACGGCAAGTGGACCGCGCTGCGCGAGGAAGTCGTGCCCCTCGGCCCGACCGCGCCGAAGGACGAGAGCCTCGACGCGGAAATCGTCGCGCTCTACGCCAAGCACGCGCCGCAGGCGACGGAAGTCGTCGCCCAGGTCGCGGAAGCGAAGGATGCCGAAGGCGTCATGGATTGGCTCGCGGACGCTTACCGGGGCGTGACCCGGGCCGACGTCGCGATCGTGAACAGCGGCGCGGTCAAGGCCGGCTTCGCGGCCGGTCCCCTGGAGCGAGAGCGCCTTTTGCTAACGATTCCCTACAACAACGACATCCACGGCCTCGACTGGCCGATGCGCGATCTCGAGCAGGCGCTCTGCCGCGCGGCCCTTCGCCCGAAGGACCCGATCACGGACCACGGATCGGAACTGCACCTTTCGGGCGCGCGTCTCGTGGCCGTCGGGCAGCCCGATTGCCGTCTCGAGGGTCCGCGCCGCGCTTCGCTCAAGGTCGCCGTCGACAGCTACGTGCTCGGAAAGTCCGCGGCGTGGCTCGGCAAGGACCTGCGCGGCAAGACCTTCCGCTTTCAGGTCTCCACCGAGCAGGCGATGACCCGCTACCTCAAGCTCAAAGGGGGCCGGCTCTGATGCTGCGTTGGATCCGCGAATGGTCGGTCGACTTCGACCGACGTCAGCTTACCCCGAGTCCCGAGACGAATTGCGAAGCCCTCGTGTTCTGCTCGACGAAGGAAGGCACGAGCCGCTTGCCGATGGCTCGCGTTCGCGCCCCGAAGTCCTCGCGCGCGAGCTTTCCCGTCCACGTGTGCCTGAGCCAGGACGGCCGCTTGCCGGCCGCTTCGCACGCTTGGTGGAAGCGTGACGACGTCATCCGCTTCGTCTTCGCGCCGGAGCGTAGCTTTGAGCGCGCCCTCCGCGCGGCGGGGGACCGCGCTTTCGTCGTGGCCGCCGGAGCTCGCAAACTCGATTGCCGTCGCGTCGGCGAGCGTCTCGCCCGCTCGGGGATCGGAAGCGTTCGCGTCTTCGACGAGAAAGCGGTCCGTCGCGTGCGAAGCGCGGGCTTCGCGCTTACGGACGAAATCACGGGAGCCTGACGATGTTTCGCTGGGTTTTTCGCGTCGACTATTCCGACACCGACGCCATGGGCGTCGCGCACCACGCGAGTTATTTTCGCTGGCTGGAGCGCGCCCGCATCGAGTGGCTTCGCTCGATGGCGATGCCCTACGGCGAGCTCGAGAAAGAGGGCTACGGATTGCCCCTTCGCGCGGCGCAGATCGAGTACAAACGTCCGCTGCGTTTCGACGACGAGGCGGAGATCTCCGTCTGGACCGAGGAGATCGGCCGCGCGGGGCTGAAGCTCGGATACCGAGTGCGTCTCGGCGAGGCCGAAGTCGCGACGGCCATCACGGATCATGTTCTTTGCAAGCGTGGCGAGAAGGACGGGCAAGTGACCTGGACCGCGACGCGCATACCCGATGAGTGGAGGAACCTATGGCTTCGGCAGAGCGCCGCGAAATCGTCGACGTCCCCCTGAAGGCTTTCTTCGACGCGGTCAACGACTTCGAGGCTTACCCGAAGTTCGTGACCGGAATGAAAGAGGCCAAGCTCCTGGGCGAGGAGGGCGGCGTGAAGCGCGTCCACTTCGACATGGATATGATGAAGCGCGTCCAGTATTCGGTAAAGCTCAAGTCGCGGCTCGACGAAGCGGCGGGGCACGGCGAAGTCTCCTGGACGCTCGACCAGTCGGAGTTCTTCAAGAAAAACGACGGACTTTGGCAGCTCAAGGCCGCCGGGCCGACGCGCACGGAAGTCCTTTACCGACTCGACATCGAGTTCGCTTTTTCCGTTCCGGGTTTCGTGCTCAAGGGGCTCATCGCGAAGGGTTTGCCCGCGGCGATCGCGGAATTTACAAAGCGCGCCCAGGCCGCTAGAAAATGAGCATGTCTTCCGATGATCCCGGCTCAAAGATCGGGGATTTGCTCAAGAAGGCCGTCACGATCGGCGCCGGGGCCTACGTCTCGGCCGAGGACAAGATCAAGGGCACCTTGAACGCGGTGCAGATCCCCAAAGAGATGATCAAAGAAGCGCTCGAGAGCTTCTTCGAGTCCTACACCATTTCCATCAACGCCGAGATTCGGCTGAGCCCCAAGCGGAAGTTCGATCCGCGGGAGCCCGCGCCGACCAAAGCGTCCGAAGATCCCAAGAACAGCGGAGGAGCGATATGAGCGACAAGAAAGCCGTTTCCACGGCCGAGGCCCCGAAGGCCATCGGCCCCTATTCCCAGGCCATCATCACGGGGAACTTCGTGTTCTGCTCGGGTCAGGTTCCTTTCGACCCGGCCACGATGCAACTCGAGCCTTCCGAGATCGTGCCGCAGACGCGTCGCGTGCTCGCGAACATCGCCGCCGTCCTGAAGGCGGCGGGCTCGCACCCGTCCAAGATCGTCAAGACGACGGTCTTCCTGACGAACTTCGACGATTTCGACGCCTTCAACAAAGAGTACGAAGCCTTCTTCCGTTCGGTCGCCGAAGGAGTTCCGACTCCGGCGCGCTCGACCGTTCAGGTTTCGCGTTTGCCGCGCAACTCGCTCGTCGAGATCGAAGCGATCGCTCTGCTCGGGTAGTTTCGTGGCGGCGCGGGGGGGCAAGCGTTTGCGCTGGGGGCTCGTGGCCCTCGCGTGCCTGGCGGCGCTCGACGTCGCCTGGTTCGCGCGTCGCTTGCTGCCGGCGCCCGTCGCGCTGCAGGGAGTTCCGAACGTCGACCTCATCGTCGTCCTGACGGGGGGGCGCGGTCGTCTCAAGGAGGCCGTCGGCTTGCTCGCGCAGGGCAAGAGCGAGCTGCTCTTCATCTCGGGCGTGGAGCCCGGCTCGGACTTGCCCGAGATCCTGGCGGCCAATCAGATCGCCGAGATCCCCGCGGAGCTCGCCGCCAAGATCCGTCTCGGCATGCGCTCTCGCAGCACTTCGCAGAACGCCGTCGAGGTGAGCGACCAGGTCACGATGTCGTCGGCGAAGTCGTTGCTGCTCGTGACGTCGACCTACCATATGCGGCGCGCCCGCGAACTGGTCGAGGGGGCCTTCGACCGACGCGGTCTCGCGCGTCCCGCGATCCACGATTTCCCGGTCGAAAGCCCAAACTACGACCGCGTCCGCTGGTGGCAGGCGTGGGTGGGCTGGCGAGTTCTCTTTTCGGAATACTTCAAGAATTGGGCGTTACGCCTGGGCCTCACGGACTAGAGCGCGTGGCCGCTTGTCGGCTTACGCCGGCGGGGGCCGGTCCCGGCGGCTCCCGGACGAAGCGTTAGCGCGCGAGCGTCTCGCTGAGCTTTTCGGCGTCTTCTTCTTCGAGGGTCTTGGCCGCGGGATCCTGCAGGCGGCGCAGGATCGAGGCGCTGCGCTCCGCGAGAAAGCTCGAGCCCAAGCGGGCCGAGATGTTGCGCAGGCGTTGCGCGGCTTCTTCGCGGAATTCCCCCGAAGCGAAGTTCTCGAAGCCTTCCAAGGCGCGGGCGCGCACGAGCCATTCGACGGTTCCGCGCGTGTTCTCGGGGTCGCGAACTTCTTCGAAGGGGGCGGTCACGAGACGCTCGAGCGATCCCAGCACGAGACGGTCGTAGGAACGGGCGAGCAGGTCGGCCGCGAGAAAGCGATCGTCTTCGGGAAGCTCGCGGTCGAGGGCGCGGGCGCTCAGCCAAGCCATGCCTTCCGGTTCCAGCCGCGAGGCCATCTCGTCGAGGCGGCGTTCGCTTTCTTCGTTCGCTTCGTCCAGGCGGCCGATGGCGCGGGCTTCTTCCGTCACGAACTGTTGGAGCTCGATCGTCGTCACGCGCGTGAGCGGCGAGGGAAGCGGGGGCGTCGCGCAGTCGCCCGACGGGCAGTTGAGCGGCGTGACCGCGCTCACTTCGGCGGCCTCGGGCAAGCGGTTCGCGTTCTGGACGCGGAACCACACGGCGGCCACGAGCAGGAGGACGAGCGTAAGCGCGGCGACGACCTTCATGGGGGACTGGAACATTCAAGCTCTCCCGCGCCTTAGCGGCGCCGAAAGGGCCTTAGCGGCCCCTTAGTTTTCGACGTTGAAAGCGTCGTAGAGCGGAACCGATACGAGTTCCTCCGCCGCGACGCCGCGGAGCGCATCAAACGGCACCAAACGTCCTTGGTCAACCGCATAAATCACCCGGTTGTCTCCGAGGGCCAGGACCTTGCCTTCGAAGCGGATGAAGTCGCGCACGTTGGACGGCCACGTGACGGCGTAGGCCTCGAGACGACCCGTCTGCGGGTTCCAGCGGCGGGCTTGGCCGTTCGGCGCGACCAGGAAAAGTCCGGCCGTGCCGTTCGGGTCCGTCGTCGTGAAGCGCGCGTCGCGCAGGCCGACGTTCTCGGGCCGGCTTTCCCACTCGCCCTGGGGAAAGTCGTAGCTCATGAGCCGATTGTCCCGCGTAAGGGCCACGAGGTAGCGGCGCTCGCCCAGGTCGAACTCTTCCATGTCGACGACCGGAATCTTCCGGGTGTCGTCGCGGAAAAGCATCTTGAAGTAGGAGTAGGCGTCCGCCAGCTCGGCCGGACCTTGCTCGCGCCCGTAAAGGTCGATCGCGAAAGCCCTGTCGCCGGCGTAGAGCGTGGCCCCGAAGGAGCTGCGCTTGAGGCGGGCGTTCGGGATGCTCGGCGCGACGCGGTCCAAGACGCGGCTGGCGTTGAGGAAACGCGCGTTCGGGCGCGAAGCTTCCGTCGAAGCGTAGAGCCCGTAGCCTCCGCGGTTGCCCGCGCGGCGGAAGGCCAGGCCTTCGCGCGCCTTGACGGCGGGATCGTTGAAGAAGGCGTTGCTGCGGCCGAGCGCCATGAGGCGCGCCATCGACTTATAAACCGGGTGGAAGTTTTCGCCCATCACGACGACGCGCGCGTAGTATTCCATTTCCACGCCGTGCGAGCCGCCTTGCGCGAGTCCGCTGTCGCAACCCGCGACCGAGGATCCCGCGTAAGGGCCACGCACGCAGGGTATGTGCCCGTAGCCTTGCGTGTGGCGGGCTTCGTGGAGGATCGTGCCGACGCGTCCGAGCGTGGACGATTGGGCCCAGCCGTCTTGGAAGGTGAAGAAGCCGCCGCGGTTGTAGGCGCTCGCGTAGGGGATGTCGTTGCCCCGGCGCATGCCGCGCGTCTGTCGGCGGGCCCAGTCGTAGTAGCGATCGGCCGGCACGTAGTCGCGGATGAGGTTGTTACGTTGGGCGCGGCCGAAGCGGCCGTTCTCGATGAGATAGATGTCGGCGAGCACGCGGCGCGCGTCGTGGTTGGGGCGGCACAGCTCGAGCCCGCCGAAGCTCCGGATGTCGACGCGGAAATCCTTGATGTAGCGATCGGCGTCGGTGGGGCTCAGGCAGCCGAACTGCTCGTCCAGGTGCGGAAGCGGATTCGGCGCGGTTTGCGCCGAGACCGAAGCGATGCCAAGGGTCAACGTGAGGCCGGCGGCCAAGCGAAATACGGTGATCAAAGTCCCTCCCGGCTCCGAGGAGCCAGTTCCGGTCCTACGCCCAAGCCAAAGTCACCGCAAGGCGACGTCCCTTAACAAAACTTTGCAGCGAGGAGGAGCTTCGCGGGCGATGCGCGAGTCGCTACGCGGCTTTCGGCGGCGCGGAGGTCTCGAGGGGAGCGAGCGTGCGGAAGCCTTCGACGGGCGTGAAGCCGAGAAAGCGCGCGAGCCAGGAAATCCTCATCGTGCGGAGATGCTCGTTGTACGCCGCGAGGGCCGTTTCGAAAGCGCGGAGCGGTTCGCCGATTTCGGCTTCGCTTCGCTCGAGCTGCCGAAGGAGTTCCTGGTAGCTTCCGAGCGCGACGAGGGTGCGGTTCGTGCGGCCGCGCAAGGCGGCTTCGGCGAGCAAGGGGGTCAGCGCGTCGGTCGCGCGGATGCGGTGCTGGATCGTGCGCGCCACGACGAAGCCGTGGATGCTGAGCTTGAGCGATTCCACGAGGTCGCACTCGTGGCCCGCGAACTGGTCGAGCGCGTCGACGATCTTCGCGGCCGCGAGAAAACGTTCCTTGAGCGGCTTCTCGAGTTCGCGCCAGCTGACTTCGATCGGCTCGAGCCGGCGCGAGAGCCGGCGCAGGCTGAAGAGCACGCCGAAGAAAACCCCCCAAGACGCGAGGAGGCTGATGGCCGCGGCGGCCACGAACGCGAAATCGACGGGAGCGGGGGTCGTCGTCACGGTCTTATCACTCGATCTTGATGGTCACGTTGCCGGTGGCCGACTTGGCGGCTTCCGTGCTGCGCGTCTTGTTCACTTGGTTGATGAGATCGGTCGTCGTGTTCTGGATCGCCGAGAAGCTCGGCGCCGTCACGACGGGGCTGCGGGGACGAGCCGTCTCGCCCATGACCTGGGGAGGCGCGGCGCTCGCCGAGGTCGAGGCCGGCGCGCGGCCGCCTTCGCTCGCCGCGGGTTTCGCGGGCTCGCGTCCGAGCGGAACGTCGCCGCCCGATTCCGTCGAGGTCGAAGTCGAGGTCGAGGCGGTGCTTGTCGTCGACGACGACTCGGACTTCGGCGTGTCGGTCGCCGCGGCCGCCGAGGATTCCGTCGCGGGAGCGGCGGAGCCGCCCGCGGCCGGGGCGTCGTTCTTGGCGGTGGCGGTCTCGCCGCCGCCCGTGGCGGGCGCGCTTTCACTCGAAGCGGAGTCGTTCGTGGAGCCGCCTTCGAGTTGCTGGATCGATTTGGAAAGTTCGGAGTTCGAGGAAATCGGACGCGCGGGGATCGGCGCGGCCGAACCGACGCTCGAGGTGAAGGTGCCGGCGGCCACGAGGACGGGCGCGGGCGGGGGCGGCGCGGCGGCGCGCGGGGGGGGGGGGGCGAGGGGGGGGCGGCGGGGGCCGGCGCGGGGGGGGGCGCGCCGGGGCGGGGGGGCGG
>DDRA01000065.1 GCA_002343545.1 Bacteriovoracaceae bacterium UBA2428 | reverse complement strand
GGCGAGTTCCTGCGCGAGTTCGAAGCGTGGCGCCGGGCCGGCTTCACCAAGGTCCGCATCGACGGCGTTCTGAAGGATCTTCACGACCCGATCCTCATCAATCGCCACCAACATCACGAGATCGACCTCTTTCTCGATTCCCTTAGTAACGACAAGAAAGATTCCAAAGCACGCGTCCTGTCCGCGCTCGAACTCGCCGATCGCCACGCCGGCGGATGGCTTCGCATTCTCTGGGGCAACGAAGAGAGACTCTTCAGCCGGAAGCTGTCCTCGACTTCCACCGGACAAGCCTTTCCCGAGCTCGAACCTCGCCTCTTTTCGTTTAACTCTCCCTACGGCATGTGCGAAACCTGCCGCGGTCTCGGCTACATCGAGAAGTCCGCAAAAAAGAAGTCCGACAAGGACGAGGAGGAAGAGGATCTCTTTTCTTCCGTTCTGGACGACTACGAAGTGTGCCCCAAGTGCAAAGGTGCGCGGCTTAAACCGGAATCCCTGCAAGTTTTCTTCTTGGACCGAAACGTCCACGAGTTCGGGGAGGTTCCGGCCGCCGAGCTCCGTACGCTTCTCGATGCCGCGGCGAAATCCTTCAAGGGCGACGTCGTGTTGGAGCGTCTCCTTGGCGAGATCACGACGCGCCTGCGTTTCTTGGACGAGGTCGGCGTCGGGTACCTGTCCTTGAACCGACTGGCTGGTACGCTTTCGGGTGGCGAAGCCCAACGCATTCGTCTCGCGACCCAACTCGGCTCGCAGCTCAGCGGCGTTCTCTACGTCCTCGATGAACCCAGCATCGGCTTGCACCCCAAAGACCAACGCAAGCTCCTGAAGAGTCTCAAGACGCTTCGCGAGCTCGGAAACTCCGTCCTGGTCGTCGAGCACGACGAAGAAACGATGCTCGAAGCCGATCACATCATCGATATCGGTCCCGGTGCGGGCGTTCGCGGGGGACACGTCGTCGCCGAGGGATCTCCGCGTGAGCTCCTCAAGCATCCCAAGTCCATCACGGCCTCCTACCTGCGTGGGGACCTCTCCGTCACCGCCCAGCGCGCGCGACGACCCGGCAACGGAAACACGCTCTCGATCGAGGGCTGCACGGGACACAACCTCAAGTCCGTCGATCTTTCGCTTCCCCTCGGCAAGTTCGTCGTTTTCACGGGCGTGAGTGGATCCGGCAAATCGTCCCTCGTCCAAGACACCCTCGAAGCGGCTCTCGCCAAGAAGCTCTATCGTTCGGGCGTGACCGCGCTCCCCTTCGAGAAGCTCAAAGGACTCGAACACATCGATAAGATGGTCCACGTCGATCAACGACCGATCGGCCGAAGCCCGCGCAGCAACCCGTCCACCTACACGGGTCTTTTTACGCCCCTCCGAACGATCTTCGCGCAGACTCCCGACGCCCAGATTCGCGGGTACACGGCAAGCACCTTCTCGTTCAACGTGAAGGGCGGGCGTTGCGACGCCTGCGAAGGCGCGGGGCGGATCAAAGTCGAGATGCACTTCCTCCCCGACGTCTACGTTCCTTGCGAAAAGTGCCAAGGTTCGCGCTACCGTCGAGAGATCCTCGAAGTTCGTTTCAAAGGGAAAACGATTTCGGAAGTTCTCCAGATGCAAGTCGAAGACGCCTACGAGCTTTTCGCGAACCAACCCCTGATGGGGCCCAAGCTCAAAACGCTCGTCGACGTCGGTCTTGGCTACATTCACTTGGGCCAGAACGCGACGACGCTGTCGGGCGGAGAAGCCCAGCGTATCAAGCTCGCCAAAGAGCTCTCCAAGCGTAGCACCGGCAAGACGATCTATTTCTTGGATGAGCCCACGACGGGCCTGCATTTCCAAGACGTGCAGAAGCTCGTCGAACTCCTGCAGCGGCTCTGCGATCTCGGCAACACCGTCGTCGTGATCGAACACAATCTCGACGTCATCTGCGCCGCTGATTGGATCGTTGAACTTGGACCCGGCCCCGCGAAGGAAGGCGGCAGCATCGTCCACGAAGGAACGCCCGAGGATTTTCTCAAGTTCAAGGATTCGGCGACGACGCCTTTCGTCCAAGACTATTTCAAGCGTCGAGGCTGGTCTAAGACCGTATGATCGAGCTTTTCGTCTTTCGGCATGGCGAGACGCTTTGGAATCGGGCGACGCGCATGCAGGGTCATACGGATACCGAGTTGTCCGATCTTGGCGAGACCCAGGCTTGCGACCTTCGAGGCGTCATTAAGGATTTGAGCCTAGAGAGAGTTTTGAGTTCCGATCTCCGTCGCGCCCGCCGAACCGCGGAGTTGGCCACCCAAGGACTTTCGATTCCGCTCGAGATTCACCCGGACCTTCGCGAAGCGCGCTTTGGCCAGCTCGAAGGCCTTACCCGTGACGAAATCATTCAACGTGAAGGTGAAGAATTTTGGTCGAAGTGGCTCTCGGTCGCGGAAGAGCACATGGATGTCATGGCACCCGGGGGCGAAACCAAGCGTCAGGTCCTTGCCCGCATTCGAGATTTTTTGAGATCTTATTTCGAAAGAAACGCCGGATTGAAGCGTGTCGGGATCTGCTCGCACGGTGGCGTCTTGGCGCGCTTGCTCCATAGCGCGGAAGCAAGTCCAAGCGATCGTCTTCGCATCGAAAACTGCCGTATCTACCGACTGGATTTCATTCCCGAGTCGGGTAGATGGATCTATCGCGGCTAAGCCGCGTTCGAAAATCTTCTAGCTCCAAAAAGACAAAAGCCAGGCCTCCTTTCGGAGACCCGGCTTTGAGTCTTTACCTCTCGAAGAAATTACTTCGTGAGGAGCGTGTTCGCGACAAGGAACACGAGAAGACCGAGAGCTTCCATAAGCGCGAGGCTAAGGATGAGGGGGACCGTGTACGCGCCAGCAGCCGAGGGGTTGCGGCCGATGCCTTCGAGGGCAGCGACGGCAGCGCGGCTTTGCGAGAAAGCGACGACGGATGCAGCGAGGCCGATTGCAATCGCAGCGCCCCAGTAGGCGGCGACCTTAGCGGCGTCACCAGCCACTGCGCCTTCTTGGGCGAGGGCCATGGCCGGAGCCATTGCGACGGAAAGAAGTGCAAGTTTACGTGCGTTCATTTGTGAAATTCCTCCTAAACAAGGGGTTTTGTTAGTGTTCCTCGTGATGAGTTGCAAGACCAATGTAAATCGTCGTGAGCAGCGTGAAGACAAAAGCCTGGATAACCGCGACGAGGAGCCCCAGGAAGAGGATCGGAACCGGTCCGACCGCAAAAACGACGGCGCCGATCGCCTCACCGATGAAACTAAATTTTTCACCGAGGAAGCCCTTCAGGCCTTTGAAAAGATCCAAGAAGACGCCGTGAACCGTCGAGTCGACCGTCATGTTGGCGTGAAGACGGATCCCCAAGGCCGCCGGACGAATCAAGTTCGACACGAGCTCGATCACGAAGAGAACGGGCCCCAAGAAGAGCAGGAGCGCGTTGCCCATCGAGAAGATCTTCTTCTGCGGATGGAGGTGACCGACGTAGTTGTTGAAGATGAAGTGGTGTTTAGCCGCCATGAAACCACAGAGGTTGTAATAGACGAAAACAACCACACCCATCGCGAGGGTCGTGTTCAAGCTGAGTGTGGCGGGAGCCAATCCCGGGAAGAGGCCGAACAAGTTGTTGAGCAGCGTCCACATGAAGATAAACGTCAGCAACGGGACGTACGGCTGATGGTGATGGCCGATCACGCTCTTCGCGAGATTGTTGATGAAGTCACCCATCAAATCAAAGACGTTGACGAGATTGAACTTGGACGGGGGAACGAAGTCTTCGTCCTTGGCGTCTTTGCGCGCGACCTTCGGGCTTGCGACCGCGTAGGTTGCGGCACCCGCCACCAACAAAGTGGAAGCAACGATACCGGCACCGACGTGCGGGTTGTGCGAAATGTAATCGTTATGAAGGAGATCCCACCATTTAAAACCAGCGGCCATCGTGGGCTAGCTATAGCTTTGAAGGGGGGGCTTGACTAGGTTTTAGAAAGATTTTTGCGGCGCGTTATTTTTCAGGGGTTTTCATAAAGAAAGCCGAAACAAGGAGGGTAGCCACCAAGCCCAAGCCAACGGCAAGCATCTCTTCTTTCACCAACGGGACGCGAAAGAAAACGGCCACGGCTACCACGATCTGACCGAGGAAATAGATGAGACCAAAAAGCCCACGTTTCAAGCGCACGTTACGGGGCAAGGTCGGGTTCTGAGCGAGATAAATGAATTCACGCATCGACAAGGTCAGCCCCACCAAGACGACCACCGCGACGACGGCACCGATACCAAACGCCAAAACGCTTTGCAGACTCATTGCGGCCGATTCTTATCCGATTTTTCCTGCATCCTCAGCATGAAGATCAGGTGGTAGACGGAGACCGCCAGGAAAAGCACGACTCCGATCGCAACGCCGTAGGGCCCCGTCCCGTAGCGGCCATCGACCCAACGCCCGATCCAAGCCCCCGCGTAGGTGGCCGCGCCAACCTCTAGGCAGAGACCAAAACCAAGCGCCCAGGGATGCATCCGTTATCCGAACACCGAGAAGGCTTTTTCGATTCGACCTTCCAAATCGTCTTTCGAAAGATCGGCATGCACGGAAGCCAAGAAATAAGCCTCGAAAGGCGAGGGCGGTAGGAGACATCCAGCTTCCAACATCCCATGGAAATAACGATTGAAGGCAGCCTCATCCACCGCCCGGCAATCATTCGCGTTCCGCACCGGATCCTTACGGAAATAAACGCTGATCATGGAACCCACGCGGCTTACCGAAATCTCGCGCTTGCGACGAGAAGCCGCTTCCAGGAACGCGCGTTCCAGCCGCTGACCCACTTCCTCGAGACGAGCGTAGGGATCTTCTTGATCGATCCACTTGAGCATCGCGAGCCCGGCGGCGATGGAAACGGGATTTCCGGATAAGGTTCCGGCCTGGTAAACGCCGCCAAGCGGAGCGAGTTGGTCCATGAACTTCGCCGGTCCCGCCAAGGCCGAGAGCGGCAACCCGCCGCCGACGATCTTACCGAGACAGGTCAAATCGGGCGTGATTCCGTAGCGTCCTTGGGCCGAGCGAGAATGAACACGAAGCCCGGTCATGACTTCGTCGAAAATAAGAAGGGCACCGTGGCGCGTGCAGATCTCACGCAGCCCCCGCAAGAACGCGGGATCCGGCGCGACCACGCCCATGTTCCCCATGACGGGCTCGAGTATCACGCAGGCGATGGAATTCCCGTCCTTCGCGAAGATTTGAGCGACGGACTCGAGATTATTGAATTCGGCGACCCGCGCCAGGTCAACCAGCGCGCGCGGCAACCCTTTCGAATCGGGCGCCGCCTCGGACGACAAGGTCGCGATCCCGCTTCCCGCGTCCACCATCAGGGAGTCCACATGCCCGTGGTAGTGACCGGAAAACTTCACGACGAGATCACGACCCGTAATTCCCCGGGCCAAGCGAATCGCCGTCATACACGCTTCGGTGCCCGTGCTGAGCGCACGGACCTTTTCGGCGCCCGGCAACCGTTTCAGCAAGAGCTCCGCCCATTCGATCTCGCCCTCCGAAGTCATGCCGTAGCAAGGGGATCCCTCGCAGACTTTCTTCAGCGCCATTTTGATGGGCTCCGGCGAATGGCCGAAAAGGTGCGGTCCATAGGACATCACAAAATCCACGTAGCGGTTACCGTCGACGTCCCAAAGAAACGCCCCTGCCGCTTTTTCCGCGAGCAGCGGCTTGCCGCCGACGCGCTTAAAGCTGCGAACGGGTGAGTTCACGCCGCCCACCAGGCTCTTGATGGCCCGCGAATGAAGAAGTTGGGATTTTTCGTAGGACTGGCTCATGGTTAAAACCGTCGCTCTTTCTTTCGTTTTTCGACCCGTTGAATCTTAAGCTCAACGACTTTGGGATTGGGGTAGGTCGCGAGCGAAGCGCGGAAGGCCGTCAGCGCCTGTTCGAGCTTCTCGAGATCTTCGTAGCAGCTTCCCACGCCGTACTGCGCTTCGGCGACCAAAGCGACATACTCGGTTTGCCCGGAGTACCGCGTGATGACTTCCTGAAATCTCTCGAGTGCCTTCTCGGGTTTTCGGTCCGCGAGCCAAGCTTGGCCCTCCTCCAGTAAAGCTCTGGGAGAGCCTTTGTGGGTGGGGTACGTCTGTCGATAAAGCGCGAATTTCTCGGCGGCGTCGCTAAAGCGCCCGGCTTCCGAAAGCGCCTTCGACCACGCCAAAAGGATTTCGGGACCTTCTTTCTCCGCCCCCGCGCCTTCCTGCATGAGGGCTTCGTATTCGATGATCGAAGAGGAGGGATCTTGGACCAGATCCTGATAGATCTTGGCGATCTTAAAACGCGCCTCTAATTTCTTGCGGTTCTCGTCCGTTCGACGATAGGCGTCCCGGTAGGCGTTAATTGCGCGGGTGTAGTCCTTCAAGTCGCGTTCATAGATCTCGGCGATCTTGAGTTGGGCCCGCGTCGCCACGGGAGAACGGCGCTCAAAGTTCACGACGCGCGTATATTCCTCGATGGCGCGAAGATGCTGGCCTCGGCGCTCGAAATCCTCGGCCATCTTCCAGTGCTTCTCCGCGACGTTTACCGAACAGGCCACCGTGGTGGCCCCCAGTAAAATCACGAAGACGCCCTTAGTGAATCGCTTGGCTAGACGCATCGACCTCGACGTCCACATCACGAATGATCGCGATTGCCTGAACGAGCTCAGACTCGTCCAAACTCAGCACTTTCACGCCCTGGGTATTTCGACCCATTTCGGAAACGCTCGAGGCGGGCGTGCGGATCAACTGCCCGACGTTCGAGATGACCATCAGATCTTCGCCCGGGTAGACTTTCTTCACGCCGACCAAAACGCCGATCTTGTCGTTCGTCTTTACGTTGATGATGCCCGAACCACCGCGACCCTGGGAGCGATACTCACTCAGGACCGTACGCTTGCCGTAACCCCGCGACGTCACGCTCAACAAGGTTGCATCCTTGTCGTCGCCATCGACCGAAGGCAACACTTCCATCGCCACGACGACGTCTTCGGCGTCGAGCTCGATGCCCTTCAGGCCGCGCGCGGCGCGACCCATGCCGCGAACATCGGATTCGGGAAAGCGGATGCTTTGACCAAGCTTGGTCGCGAGGAAGATGTCGTTCGTGCCGTTCGTAAGGTGGGCCCCCATGAGCTCGTCCCCTTCGTCAAAGAGCATCGCGATGATGCCCGCGGAACGGACGTTCGAGAACGCCATGAGCTCGGTCTTCTTGATGATGCCTTTTTTCGTCGCCATGACGACGAACTCGCCGTCCTTGAACTCCGAGATCGGCAGAAGCGAGAGAACCTTCTCGTCGGCTTCGAGTTGGACGAGCTGAACAAGCGGACGTCCGCGCGCGGTGCGGTTCATCTCGGGAATCTGGTGAACCTTCAACCAGTGCACGCGCCCCTTGTTCGTGAAGCAAAGGATGTAAGAAAGCGTCGAGGCGACGAAAATATCGCTCACGAAGTCTTCGTCGTTGGTGCCCGTTCCGGCGCCGCGAACACCCTTGCCGCCACGGCCTTGGGCCTTGTACTCGTCGACCGAACTGCGCTTGGCGTAGCCTTGGTTTGAGATCGTCACGACGACCTGCTCGTCCTTGACGAAATCTTCGACCGAGAACCCGCGATCTTCGATCGTCGTGATTTCGGAGCGGCGCTTGTCGCCGAACTTCTCGAGAACTTCCTGAAGCTCGGCCTTGATGACTTTATAGAGCTCGGAATCGTTCGAAAGAATGAGTTTGAAGTAAGCGATCTCCTTCAGGATGGCTTCGAGCTGGTCGATGAGCTTCTGGGTTTCGAGCGCGGTCAAACGCTGCAAGCGCATCTCGAGGATGGCCTGAGCTTGGCGCTCGGAAAGTCCAAAGCTGTGCTGCAAACCCATCTTCGCTTCGACGGGTCCCGGAGCTTTCTTGATGAGCTCGACCACCGCGTCGATATTCTGGAGCGCGATCTTCAAGCCTTCCAAAATGTGGGCTTGGGCTTCGGCCTTCTGAAGATCGAAAACCGTTCGACGTGTGACGACGTCGCGACGGTGATCGATGAAGGCGAGGAGAAGTTCCTTCAGGTTGAAGATCTTCGGACGACCGTTCTCGATCGCGAGCATGATCATGCCGAAGGACACCCGCAACTGGGTCTTCGCGTAAAGCGTATTGAGGATGACTTGGGACTGCTCGCCACGGCGAAGCTCGATCACCACACGCATACCCTTGCGATCCGACTCGTCGCGAATATCGGTGATGCCCTCGATATCCTTGTTACGGACAAGATCGGCGATATGCGAGATCCAGCTCGCTTTGTTGACCTGGTACGGAAGTTCCGTGACGACGATGGCTTCTTTTTCCTTCGTCACGGGCTCGATCTCCGCGCGGCCGGTGATCGTGAAAGATCCCTTGCCCGAACGGTAGGCATTTCGCGCGCCACCCAGGTTCGAGAGCAAACCGCGTGTGGGGAAGTCGGGTCCCGGAACGATTTGGATGAGATCCTCGATGCTCGTTTCCGGGCGATCGATGAGCGCTAGGCAAGCCGTCAGAACTTCGGTGAGGTTGTGGGGCGGAATGTTCGTCGACATCCCCACGGCGATACCGCCGGATCCGTTCACGATCAGGTTCGGGATTCGCGTCGGAAGCACGCGCGGCTCCCGCAAGGATCCGTCGTAGTTCGGACCAAAGTCCACGGTATTTTTCTCGATATCGGCAAGGAGTTCACCGCCGATTTTCGACATCCGGGATTCCGTGTAGCGCATGGCGGCCGGGTTATCGCCGTCGACCGATCCGAAGTTCCCTTGGCCATCGACAAGCGTGTAGCGCATCGAGAAATCTTGAGCCATCCGAACCATCGCGCCGTAAACGGGCGCGTCCCCGTGCGGATGATATTTACCGATCACATCCCCGACGATACGAGCGGACTTGAGGTACTTCTTATCCCAGAAGTTCCCCAACTCGTTCATCGAGAAGAGGATGCGGCGATGCACAGGCTTCAAGCCGTCGCGCACGTCGGGGAGCGCACGGCCGGCGATCACCGACATCGCGTACTCGAGGTACGCTCCCTGCATTTCTTCTTCGATCTTGACCGTATCCGTCGGCTTCTTGATTTCTTCCATTGCGATCTTTCCGTCGTTCCAAATCAGATATCGAGGTTACGAACGCGCAGGGCGTTTTTCTCGATGAAATTACGGCGCGATTCCACGTCTTCACCCATGAGGACGGTGAAGATTTGGTCCGACGCTGCGGCGTCGTCGACCGTCACCTGCAAGAGCGTGCGCTTGCTCTGATCCATCGTCGTTTCCCACAGTTGCTCGGGGTTCATCTCACCCAAACCTTTGTAACGCTGGATCGAGAACTTCTCTTTGCCGCGCTCCAGGATCAAGGAAACCAGCTCGTCCGGATCCTCGAAAATTTCCGTCTTATCTTTGGTGATCAGCTGGAACGGTCGGCCGCCGAGTTCCTTCGTGAAGCTCGTCAGCCGCAAGGCTTCTTGCGTATCTGGGTGATCGAAGAGCTCTTTGGAGATCTCCGTGCGGAAGCGCGCGCCTTCGCGCGACGTGTACATGTTCAAGCGGAAGTGGCCGGCATGTTCCGAGTCCGGAGCGATGTCGTAGCTAAACGTCGCGGCCCCATTCGACCACTTCGATTGGATGTACGTTTGGCAATCTTCGGCGAGTTGCTTGAGCGCCGACTCGGATTGCAGTCCTTCGTTGTTCAGCAGGTCGTCCAGCAAAACGTGACCAATCAAACGCATGTCGCCACGACGACCCAAGACGCGGGCCACGTTTCCGTACTTCTGCATTTGACCGAGAATCCGCTTCGTATCGGCCTTCGGGAGCATGGTGCCCGTCTTGGTCATGAGCGAGCTATCCTCGAGACTCTCCTCCATGAGAACGCTCTGCAGGGACTTCTCGTCTTTGACGTAGAACTCGACTTTGCCCTTCTTCACTTTGTAGAGGGGCGGCTGAGCGATGTAGAGGTAGCCGCGATCGATGATTTCCGGCATCTGACGGAAGAAGAAAGTCAGGAGAAGCGTGCGGATGTGCGCGCCATCAACATCGGCGTCCGTCATGATGATGATCTTGTGGTAACGCAGCTTGTCGACGTTGAATTCCTCGCGCCCGATTCCGGTGCCGAGCGCGGTGATCAGCGT
>DDRA01000019.1:13585-20451 GCA_002343545.1 Bacteriovoracaceae bacterium UBA2428 | reverse complement strand
ACCCACTACGACCCGGGGAGAACCTGCCGATCGACCAGCGGCGCTTCAGCACGCCGGCCTTGTCGGGCAGGAAGCCGTCCGGGATGAGGGGGTCCAGGCGCTTGAGGAGGGGCTGCAGCTCGCCCGCGCCGATGCGGTGGAGCTCAGAGAAGAGCGCGATGCTCGGTTTGAATTTCCCCTTGGGGATATTGTCGAGGAAGTCGGCGCCGCGGCGCCAGGCCCGGTAGTTCTCGAGACCGTACATCTCGACGCCGTGGATGATGGGACTCTTCCAAGCTTCGTGGTCCTTCATGCGCACGAAGCGAAGAAAGTCGGAGGCGTCGTCGTTCCAGCGCAGCCAGTAGCGGCGGTTTTCCAGTTGGCGCCAAGCCGCCGAGAGCGCATCGCGATCGCCGTTGAAGGCCACCGGCAGTTTGGACCCGCCCTTGTTCACGACGGCGCGCAGGGCCGTCAAACAGGCGTCCGCGCTCTCCCGATTGAAGCGACCGAGGAGCCCCGCCGGATCACGTGCCGGCGCGGGTTGGGGACTCGCGCATTGCGCGAGGGCCAAGACGGAAGGAATCAACAAGAAAAGGGACGACGGAGTCTTCGCTGCCATGGCCTCGGTATCGGAGCTCCGTCCCAAAAAATGAAGGGCTTCGCCGCATCAATTTCGGAACGCCGGAACGCCGCGGCCCTAAAGACCGAGGTGGGGAAGGGACTGCTCGATAATCGAGACGTGGTCGGCGCCGGGAAGGACCCGTTCGGGGGCGTTGAGAGCCCGCACCACTTGGCGGTAGGCTCGGTTCAGCGGCACGATCTCGTCTTGGCCCCCGCGGAGTATCGCCGCGCGGAGCTTCGGCGAGGGCCTAAAGTTCTCGAGCGCGCGCTGAAAATCCCCTGCGGGATCCATGTCTTGCGCAAGTTGAACGGCGGGAACCACGTTCAGCGGCCAGAAGGCCGACTGGGCTCCGACGGCCTGTTCGCTGCCGCCGAGCATCGGCGCGATCAAGGTCAGGCGGATGGAGTAGCCCTTGAGTGCCTCGGCCTGTCGCATCAAGGCCGAGACGGCGAGCCGGGCGCCCATGGAGTGTGCGTAGATCTCGACCGGGGGAGAACCCGGGCTTTGGCCGAGCCGCTCCACGATTTCCTGGCCGAGCACTTCACTCGCTTCGTCGAGATCCACGCCTTCGTCCGCGTAGAGAAAGGTTGAAATCTCGCGGGAACGGGCGGCGACCTTGGCGTGGATGGGGTCGAGGTCGGCGGGGGCGCCGCGGATCCCGTGCACGGTAAAGACGATCCGCCCTTTGCGCCCGAGCTGCCAGATCGTCTTGAGGGGGCTCGACTTTTCCCGGGCCAAGCTCGTGGTTTCCGTTTCGTTATCGATCGATTCCGGACGCGCGAGGGCGTCGGGGTGTCGCTCGGCCGAAGCGCATCCGAGCAGCGAAAACAACGCGATGGAAAACGTCCGGCCACGAAAGCCCATGCGTTTTTATCGGTCCGGCCGCCCAAAAGCTGAGAAGAAACGTGTCGGTCGGAACGAACTAAGTCGGCGGGGCCTTAAAGGGCCTTCCAGGCCTTCGCGAAGCGCTCGTGCATCTCTTCCGCGTGGCCGGTGAAGCCGATGCTGAGCCGGAGCAGCCCTTCGTGGAGCTTCATGGCGCGACGTTTGTCTTCGGGGATCTCGCTCGAGGTCGACACGGCCGGGCAACTCATGAGCGTGCGCGAGAAGCCGAGCGAGACGGCGTAGAGGCCGAAGCGGGCGTCCTGCAATTGCTTCGCGAGGGCGAGCGCCCGCTTGGGATCGCCGCAGTCGATCGTGACCATGCCGCCGAAGCCGAAGCCCGGGTTCGCGATCTCGCGCAGACGGGCGTGGTGGGGGTGGCTCGCGAGGCCGGGGTAGATCGTCGGCACGCCGAGCTTCTCGGCGAAGCTCGCGAAGTCGAGCGCGGCCGCGGAGTGGGCCCGCACCCGCAGCGGCAAGTGATCGAGGCGCAGGTAGAGCTCGTGCGCCGTGCGCGGATCCATGACGGGACCCGTCAGCATGACGGCCCCGTGGTTCACGTCGACGAGGCTGTCGACGAAGGCGCGCGGGCCCGCGACGGCGCCCGCGATCATGTCGGCCGCGCCCGAGAGGAACTTCGTCGCGGAGTGCACGACGACGTCGGCGCCGAAGCGCGCGGGCGAGACCATGAGCGGCGCGAAGGTGTTGTCGATCACGAGCTTGAGACCGTGCTTTTCCTTGAAGCGGGCCAGGCGCGGAAGGTCCGAGATCGTGAGCATCGGGTTGCTCATCGTCTCTGCGTAGAGGACCTTCGTGCGGCCCGGGCGCACGGCCGCGGCGAGGGCGGCTTCGTCGTCGAGATCGACGAAGCTGACTTCGATGCCGAAGCGCGGGAGCAGGTTTTCGAAGAGCGCGTAGGTGCCGCCGTAGACGACGCGCGACGAGATGAGGTGGTCGCCTTGGCGAAGGAGCTGCAGCAGGCTCGCCGTGATGGCGGCCATCCCGCTCGAGACGCCGAGGGCGGCCTCGGTCCCCTCGAGGGCGGCGATCTTGGCCGAGAAGGCCTTCACCGTCGGGTTCGAGTGGCGGCTGTAGAGGTAACAACCCGGCAACTCGCCCTGGAAGGTGCGCGCCATGTCTTCGGGATTCAGGAAGGTCGAGGTCGCCGCGACGTCGATGACGGGAACGACGCCGCCTTCTTCGCCGAAGTGTTGAAGGTCGCGCAGGCGTTGCTCGATGCTCGTCTTCATGCGGGACAAGCTAGTCTCGGCGGAGCGGGGAGGGCAAGGCGAAACGCGTCGTCGCGCCGACCGCCGCGCTCAGGGCGCGAAATCGGGGCAAGTCGAATCCGTCCCGTTCGCCTGGGCGCCCGCGCCGAAGCGGTTTCCGGCGAAGCCGGGCGTCGAGGCCTCGGCGCAGTCGACGCCGATATCGTTGCGCTCGAACGTGTTGTCGAGAAAGCTGAGGGCGTTGCCGCGCAGCCGTGCCGCCGCCGCGGGCGTCGCCGGCGTTCCGCGGTAGCCTTCGAAAAAATTCGCTTCCACGACGCCGCTCACGAAGGCGTGCGCCTCGATCCCGCTGCCGCCGCCGTCGCGGAAGCGATTTCCCCGTATTTCGGCCGCGACCGCGCGACCCGAATCCTCGCCGCCGAGGCAAAGTCCACAGAGCGTCGTGCGCTCGAAAAGAGAGTCTTGGATCCGCAGCGGCGCCGACGAGACGTAGCCGATGACTTCGAGTCCGCGGTAGGCGTCGCCGATTTCGGCGCCCCGGATCGAAAGGAGCTTCGGGCGACGCGCGACGATCCCGGACCAACTCCCTTCGCTCGCCCGGAAGCGGACGGGGTTCGAGGAGGTCCCGCGCAGCTCCAGGCTCCCCTCGAGCACGACGATCGCGCTCGTGCGCTCGGAAGCGCGCTCGAAGGCGGCGCGGGGAAGGGGGACGAGTGAGCCGTCGAAGTGCATCGCGTGCGCGTGCGCCCAGCGGTCGTCGGGCAAAACGCGCACGAGCGTCCCCGCTTCGACCGTGAGGGAGCAGCCGTTCCCCACGAAGAGGTCGCCCTGGAGCGTGACCTCGCCGCTCCAGATCTCGGAGTTTTCGAGCGCGCCGGGCTTTCGCGTCGTCCGGCCGGAGAGTCTTTCGACGGCCCCGGAGCATTCGCGGAGGACGGGGATCTCGCAGGCCGAGAGCCCCCCTAAAAGGACGAGGAGCGGAACCCGTCGCTTGAACGTCGCGTTTCTTTTCAAGTGAGCCACCCCCCGGGGCCAGTTTGGCGAAGCTTCCAAAGATATTCAAATCGTTGGGGTTTTTCCTTTGGCGGGAAAAGCGAGTTTTCGCTCATGTATTATCTCGTTGCTCCGCCCGCGCCTAAAGGGCAGTCTCCGCCTTATGTCACGGAAGACATTCAAGAAAATTTCCCTCAGCCTTCTTTCGCTCCTCGCGATTGCTGCGTGTGGTCGAAACTCCGACGACTTCCGTCGCGAGCGCGTCCTCGAAGAGCGCGCGAAGGTCGAGGCCGTGGCCGGCCGCTACGCCGGGCTCGTGCGGGATCCGCGCGACAACAGTCCCCTCGGCCGTCTCGACGTCGAGATCCAGGCCGATTCCAAAGTGCGCACGTCCAGCGACGGCACGCGCAGCGAAGAAGTCCCCGTGCTGCGTTTGCAGGGCACTTTCACTTCGAATCGCTCCGTCGTCATCGTGTTCGAGGACGCGAGCTACGACTTTGAAACGGGCGTCATGAAGGCGCTCCTGCCGGTGCAGACGCGCGCGGGCACGAAGTCGAACCTATCGATCACGGGCAGCTTCGCGGCGGATCGCAAGAGCTGGGACGGACGCTTCGGCATCGACGGTTTCCCCGACCAGGCCGGCCGCGTTCGTCTCGAGCGCGACGCGGTCGTCGAGCTGCCGCGCCCGTTGCAGGACGGCGACCCGCAAGGCCTCCGTCCCGCCTTCAGCTTCGAGCAGAGCTACCTGGGCCAGATGACGATTCCCGTCCTCGGCGCCCACACCATCGGCATGCGTCTCGAGTCCGTGTCCGAGCCAGGCCTGACCGAGCTCGTGGACTACTTCTCGCCCGTGCGCGCGATGCGCGTCTCGCTCGTGTTTAGTCGCGAGCTCGAGGTCGAGTTCCCGAGCGCCCAGTGGGACCGCACGGCGCGCGTCTTGCGCGCGACCCAAACGATTTCCTGGCCCGGTGGCGGCGCGATGCCCGTCACGATCGAGTGCCAGGAGCGCGCGGCCGCCGAGGCCGAGCGCTTTGCCGGCGTACCGGCCTTCAACTGCCTGACGTGGTTGCAGGGCGAAACGCGCCGCCACTTCCTGAGCTTCGAACCGGCCGAGGAAACTTTCGACGGCCAGAATCTTCGCCCCCTGGGCGGCGTCATGGTCGGCTCGACGACGTCCGCGCCCGGTAGCTCGGCGCTCATCCCGCTTTCGATCACGGTCGACCAGGCCGAACCGAGCGAGCGCGCCGATTTCGAGTCGATCTACCGCCTGGAGACCGCGCTTCGCGTGACGATCGGCCTGAGCCCGGTCACCGAGATCGTCTTCCCGACGGCCTCGTGGAATTCGGTCGCGCGTCGCCTCGTCGCGACGACGACGGTCGCCTACGCCGGCAAAAGCTCGGCGCTGCGTTTGGAGTGCCAAGGCGCCGCGGCGG
This sequence comes from Bacteriovoracaceae bacterium UBA2428, assembly GCA_002343545.1. GTDB lineage: Bacteria > Bdellovibrionota > UBA2428 > UBA2428 > UBA2428 > UBA2428. Next base: position 15,313 of record DDRA01000019.1, on the reverse strand, counting down.
AGCTTCCCTCGGTGCTGAACTGCGTGCTGCGCGCGGGCGTGCGCGGCGACGTCCGGACCTTCACCGTGAACCCGGCCGCGAACGGGGTCGTTCCGTCGCTGCCGACTTTCGCGCGTCGCTACTCGGCGCGTGAAGGCACGAACACGATCGGTCTCGAGATCCTCTCGCCGATGCCCACCCGCGACAACGAGCTCGCGGAGTTTTTCGAGGCGACCCGTTTCGTTCGCGCCTCGATCGCTTTCTCGAAGGACGTCATCATGACTTTCCCGGTCGCGGAGTGGCGACTCGACACGGGCCTGCTTTCGGCCCAAGTCCAGGGATCGGGCTCGGGCGGACTCTTCGTCCTTCGTTTGGATTGCCTGGCCCAGGGGCCGGCGGCGGCCCAGGGTTGGAACTGCGAATACACCTCGACGGGCAACGGGATCTCGAACCGCTACTCGTTCCGTCCGACGAACTAAGCGGGAGGCGTGTCTTGATCGCGGCGTCGGCGGCTTCAGCCGCCGTTGCCGCCGATCGCCTCGCGCGCGAAGTTATTGATGGCGCGGCCGAGCTCCTCGCGCCGCGTTTTCTCGAGCGTTTCGATGCCTTCGTGGAAAAGCTTTTTGTGCTTCGCGCGCACGGGGATCGCCTCTTCGGCGGCCGCGTTCGAGGGATCGATGAGGACGGCGAGCGCCGTCGCGTTCAGATAGGTGTTCATCCTTTCGCGGGTTACCGAGGCGCTCTTCGCGAGCGCTTGCGCCTCGCGCGCGAGCGCTACATTGGCTTCGTCCGCGAGGGAGCCTTCCGCCGTGTAGGGCGTGTCGGTCGGCTCGCCGGACTTCGGCTCGACGTAGCTTTTCTTGCGTTCGGCGACGCGCTTGGCGGCGGCCTCGAGACGCGGCAGCAGCGAAGCGAGCTCGGGAGCTTTGGCCTCCTCGGCGACGCCCGCCTTGGTCGGGGGCGTCGCGTGGGCCGGCGCGCTCGCGCAACCCGAGAGGGCGAGCGAGGCGGCGAAGAAGAGGGAGCGGCGCTTCGAACTCGTCATGAGCATGTCTCCCATTTTCACGTCATCTCCCCCGCGCCGCAAGCGGGCTTGACCCAGATTCCGATGACCTTCCGGCTGGGGCCCTCGATGCGGCCGTCGCTGCCCGTGCGGGCCGACGTGCTGAAGTAGTCGCTCACGTAGCCGTTCTGCGTCTTGATCTCGACGTGGCCGTGCCGGCCGCCGTCGTAGACAATGACGGCGCCGGGCGGCAGGTCGTGCAGGCTCTTCATCCCTTCGGGGAGACGGCCGTTCCGGAAGATGTTCGTGAATCCTTGCGCGGGCAGGTTATCGCCCATCAACTTGGCCGATGCCTTCGGCGCGCGGTAACCCGACGAGACGCAGCCCTGCCTTTCGAGCGCGATCGAGACGTACATGGCGCAGGCGCCGAGCGAGCGGGAGGCGTCCTTCGTCGCGGGATCGACGATGACCCCTTGTTTGTTGCGTTTCTGCCCGCGACCGACCTCGCGCGACCGGGAGCCGGTCTCGGTGAAGTAGGGACGGTTCTTCTTGGATTCTTCGTAGGCGATGTTGATGAGGCTCTGCGTGTCGGCGTTCAACGAGCGGGAAAAGATATTCGTGAGGCCGCGGCGACGGCGGAGATCTTCGGTCGGCGTCGCGCTCGGCCGCGGGGCGGGCGCGGCGTGGCTCGCGGTGGAGGATGTCGACGGCGGCGGCGCGGTCGGACGGCTCGGGGCGGCGCCGCA
>DDRA01000019.1:455-13424 GCA_002343545.1 Bacteriovoracaceae bacterium UBA2428 | reverse complement strand
GCTCGGGGCGGCGCCGCTCGTGGCGGGCATCGAGGGGGTCAGGCGCGGCGGCGTGTAGGGGACCGTTGCCGAAGCCGCCGTCTCGACGCTGGCCGGGGCGCGGTGGCCGAAGCTCGGCGTTTCGTAGAACGCGGAACCCTTGCGACGGTCCGAGCAGTTCGGCTGGAGGCTCGCGAGGGTCGCGTTGTGGTTGCTCGCCACGACTTCGCTGAGCTGGCGGCGCGTGGGCGGGTTGAGAAGCTTGAGCGAGCGGGCGCCGCCGCCGACCGCGACGTCCTCGGTGCGCGCGCGGTGGAGGGCTTGGTCGACGGAAGCTTCGAGCATGAGCCCGAGCGTCTCGAGGCTCTTCGGAACCTCGGAGCCCTCGAGACGCTTCTTGAGTGCCGCCACGTAACGTTCGGCGAATTCGCGTTTCTCGAGCGAGAGCTTGAGCGAGGGGTTAAAGTCGCGCTCGACCGAGGCGAGCCAAGCCCCGAGCGAATCGCCCAGGTACCACTCGAGGGTCGAGGCATCCACGCCGTTCACGGCGTTGCCGCGCACGCAGAGCGTGAGGTCGGCCATCCGCTCGGCGAGACGGCCGAGCCCGTCGTCGAAGACTTGGAGGTCTTGCTTGTTTTGCGTGACGAGCACGGCCTTTTCCTGGTCGCGGCCGCGGACGAGGCGGTCGACGGCGTGGAAGGGCTTGAGGAGCGTGCTCTTCACGTCGGCCGAGGCCGGGCGCGGCGCCGCGAAAGCCGCGAGGACGGCGAAGCCGGCTTGCGCGCGAAAGGCCCAAATTCTTTTCATCGCTCTCCGTCCCCCTTACCCGGAAGGTGCAACGCGCGTGCCGCGCGGGCTGCCGTCGAGACAAGGGCTTACGGGCTTCTTTTCGGCAGAAGTGTCGAAAAGTTAAACAGGCGTCGAAAAGCGCGGCGGGGGGCGTGTGACTTTCTCCGGCCGAGGGCCTAAGAAGGCGATGGCATGCGCGCGCGCCTTTACTTCTTGGGATTGCTGCTGGGAAACCTCCTCTGGTCCGCGCATCCCATCATGGGCAAGATCCTGCTGCGCGTTTTCACCCCGGCCGAGGCCGCCTGGCTTCGTTACGGCTCGGCTTGGGTCGCCTTCGCGGTCGGGTTTTTGGCCGTGAAGGCTTGGCGTCGCGGGCGTGCTCCAAAGCTCCCCGAAGCCGACCTGGCCGCGCCTCGGCCGGCAGCAGCTCGGCCGGTGTCGGGGGTGGACGTCGCTTTGCTCGCGCTCATCGGCCTCCTGAATTTTTGCCTCGCGCCTTGGCTCCAACTCAGCGGCCTCGCCGTTTCGCACGCGAGCGACAACGCCCTCATCGTCGCGATGGAGCCGCTCATCACGGTGGGGCTCGCTTGGGTCTTCCTGCGCGATCCCCTTTCGCCGCAGGATCGCGCCGGCTTCGCGCTCGCCCTCTTCGGCTTCTGCGTGCTCTCGGGGCCGACGGCCATGGCGGATTCCGTGCAGGGCAGCCTGCGCTTCTTCGGAAATTTCGCGCTCCTGCTGTCGATGTTCGGCGAGTCGACCTTCTCGGTGGGAAGCGCCAAGCTCGTTTCGCGTCGCCGCGAGCCGGCTTGGATCTTTGGCATCGCCCTCACGGTGGGCTTCTTCGCGTTGACGCTCGTCTTGCTAGCGACGGGGCGCCTGGACGTGTCGACGCTCGCCGCGCGCATCGGTCGTGACCAGGTTATCGCGCTCCTTTGGCTCGGCCCGGTGGGCACCACGGCGAGCTACCTCTTTTGGATCCACGCCCTCCGCTACCTGAACGTGGCGTCCGTCGCGCTTTCGCTTTTCATCCAACCGGTCTTCGGTACGATCCTCGCGGCCGTTTTCCTTTCGGAGCCGATCGGAAGCTTCAAGCTTATCGGCGGCGCCCTGATCTTAGCGGCACTCGCGCTCAGCGCGTTCCAGCCGCGCGCGGAACGCTGAGGCGTTCTCGAAGCCGAAGAGGCTTAGCGTCGCGCAGATCTCGCCGCCCGGACGGGCGAAGAGCACGGTCGGGAGGCTCACCACGGAAAAGCGCTTCGCGATCTCGTCGTTGGTCGGGCTCGTCTCGGTCAGGTCGACCTCGACGAAATCGAAACGCGGAGCGTCCCCCTCGAAGAAAGCCGAGACCGCCGCGTCGGGGTAGGTCTCGGCTTCGAGCTGCAAGCAGGCCGTGCACCAGTCCGCGCGGAAGTCGATGACGGTCGGGCGGGTCTTCGTCCATTCCGGCAGGTGGGCGACGGGGTAGCGGCGCTCGGCGCGCACGGGCGCGTCGCGGAAGGCGAGCTTGAGTCCGGGGACGAGGAAGAACGCGCTGCTGCCGATCATGAGGGCCGTGCCGAGGTGCTTGAAGTAAGGCGTGAAGCGCCCGAGCGTGGGGCGCCCGCCCATGCGCACGATGAGGTGCCCGATCGCGAGGAAGGGCAGGCTCATGCCGATCCCGAAGACGGCAAGCAGGAAGAAGCCGCTCAGGTAAGCCGAGCCGCCGCCTTGCAGTCGCGTCGAAAGCCAGGCCAGCAGCACGACGAGCACGGGACCCACGCAGGGGCCGGCGACGATGCCGAGGCCCGCGCCCATGAAGGCCGCCTTCGTGGTGAGCGCGGCGGGGCTCGACGGGCGAGCGTCGTCCGAAGACGAGCCGAAAAGCTTGAGCAGCCAACTCGGGGGCGTGAACTCGAAGAGCCCCGAGAATCCGGCGGCCGAGATAAGGATGACGACCCCGACGCCGATCAGGAAGGCGGGCTTCTGCGTGAGCGACCCGAAGACGGCGCCCGTCGCGGCCGAGACGAGCCCGAGCAAGGCGTAGCTGAGCGTGAGCCCGCCGCAGTAGGCGAGGGCCAAGCGCAGCGGCGACACGTGGGCCTTCGCGCTCCAGCGCCCGAAGATTCCGATCGTGATGGGGTAGAGCGGGTACACGCAAGGCGTGAAGGCCGTGAGCAGGCCCGCGACGAGCAAGGCGAAGATCGTGAAGAAGCCGAATTCCCCGCCTTGGCTGAGCGCGCCCGAGAGCCGCGCGTTCAGCCGGTCGAGCAAGCCCGCGGGCGCGAGGGTCGGCGCGGCCAAGCGAAGGTCGAGGCGCAGCGCCGCCGGAAAAAGGCAAAGCCGATCGTTGCAGGCTTGGAAGCCGACGACGAGGGGGATGGCCGCGCCGGGGTTGAGGCGGCCGCGCGAGCCTTCCGGAAGCTTGAGCTTGAGACGGAAGATCGCTTCGCCGCGGTAACCGCGTTTGAGCGTCTTCGAGATGGGGTCGAAGAACTCGAAGGCCTTCGGAAACTCGACGACCTCGACTTCCCAGGGTCGCCGCCCGAGGTTTTCGTCGGCTTCGGACCAGAAGGAGGTTTTGTCTTCGTAGATCTGAAACCCGTTGCGCGTCTGGATCTGGACCTCGACGAGCAGGTGCCCCTCGAGGCCGCCGTCGAGCTCGCTGCGGACGTGGTTTTCCAGGAGCCAGGCCGAAGGCAAAACGGCGCGCAGGATCTCGCGGGGAGCTTCTTCGGTCGTGACGGCGCGGGGGCGCTCCAGCGCCGTGGCCGACCCGGCGAAAAGCGCGACGGCGCCGATCAAGCCCAGCAGGAAGTGGCGGCTACGTTCAACGGAGGAGGCTCTCACCGCGGTCGAGCTTAGGCCCGGAGCGCTTGGACGTCGAGCAGGTCCCGGAAATCGGTGAAACGTCGGAAGTCGGCTCCTTGGCGCTCGAAATAGGTCGCGAGCGCTTCGGTCGCCGCGAGCTCGTCGCTTTGGCCGAGAAAGGTGCGATCGCTCGAGCCGTTGCCGATGCCGAGCACGCGCGCGCCCAGCCGCTCGCGCAGCGCGCGGCACCATGCGCCCTTATCGAGCGGGTAGGGCGAAGTCGGATCGTCGTCGGGCGTTTCGAAACGCGCGAGACGCTCGCCTTCGAAGCGCGCCTCGTTGCAGCGGATCTCGCGCACGACGCCGCGGAGCTCCGCCGGCAACGTGCGGTCGAGCACGGCCTCGATGTAGGGGCGCAGTCCGCAGCTCGCCACGTAGACGGGAACCTCGCGGTCGCGGCAAAGGCGAAGGAATTCGACGACGCCCGGACGCAGGCGGCCGATCTGCGCCGCGCGCTCGCGGAAACGCGCCTCGCCGCAGGGGAAGTCGCTCCACATGCGCGGCTGCATCTCGCGGAGGGAAAGTTTCTGGGCGCGGTAGGCCGTCTGCAATTCCAAAAAAAGATCGGGAATGAACTCTTTGCAGAGCTCATTCCCGACGTCTTGTTCGGTCAAAGTGCCGTCAAAATCGGTGACGACGATCCAGCGGCTCGAAGGCAGCAAAAGAACCCGATCAGCCGTCGTTGCCGATGGCTTCGACGGGGCAGGACTCCATGGCTTCCTGGCACTGCGCCGCTTCTTCGGGCGTCGCGGGTTGCTTCATGACGTAGCTGTAGCCCTTTTCGGCTTGCTGCGTGAAGTTGTTCGGCGCGGTCTCGCGGCAAACGTCGCAGTCGATGCAGTTCACATCGACGTACCATTGACCCGGGGTGTTCTCCGCTTGTTTTTGCGAATTATCAGCCATGCGGAAATTCTCCCCTTAAATCGCGGTCTTCTCAAGGAAATTTTAAAGGGAATTTAACCCGGGCGCGCGGCGGCTTCGGCCGCGTCGAGGCGGTCCGAGGCTTCGTCGAGGTACGCCACGTTTTTGACCATGTTCCGGAAGGTGAAGCGCTGGGCGATCCAGTTGTTCGCGACGAGCAAGGTCGCGAGCGTCGGGTGCACCCAAGGCGGAATGGCGCCGACGTGCGTGGCGCCGCCCAGGATGTAACCGAAGAGCCCGAGGGCAAGGCCGAAGGTCGCGAAGGCGAAGGGGCCGGCCTTCAGACGGTTGGCCTCTTCGTAGAGACGCCAGACTTCGAGCCCCGCCTTGCGGTCGAGGACGACGATTTCTTTGGCCTGGTCGCGCATCCAGAGCCCCGTACCGATGAAGTAGAACAGGATGCAGGTCGACGCGAAGAGGCTCAGCAGCGTCGCGAGGCTGCCCATCGCGATGTGCAAGCGGAGCGGCGAGAGCTCGGCCGAAAAAGAAGCGGCCACCCGGCCCATCGCCCACGCGACGAGCCAGGTCAGGGTCAGCGCGACGTTCGCGAGCCAAAGCAAGGCCCGGACGCCCGTTTCTACTCTCACCGCTCAATTCCTTCGAAAGGCCTAAAGGGCGCGTTCGAAAATTTCGACGCTCTTCATGACTTCGCCTTGCTTGACGGCGTCGACGACTTCCAAGCCCTCGGTCACTTTGCCGAAGATCGTGTGCTTGCCGTCGAGGTGATGCGAGGGGTCCGTCACGATGAAGAACTGCGAGCCGTTCGTGTTCGGGCCGCGGTTCGCCATGGAGAGCACGCCGCGCACGTGGCGAAGGTCATTCTTCTCGTCGGCGAAGTCCCAGCCCGGGCCGCCGGTGCCGGTGCCCATGGGGTCGCCACCTTGGGCCATGAAGCCCTTGATGACGCGGTGGAATTTGACGCCGTCGTAGAACTTGTTGCGCGCGAGGTGCACGAAGTTCGAGACGGTGTAGGGCGACTTCGTCGCTTCGAAGGTAATCTTGATCTTGCGGCCGCTCTCGAGCGTGATCTCGGCCGTGTACTCGTGGTTCGGCTTGAGGTTCGCTTCGGGGAGCTTCTTGATGTCTTTCGTGGAGCTGACGGTGGCTTCGAGTTTCACGGGTTTTCCTTTCTCTGGGGTCGGGGCGCTCGGGGCTTCGGCCGCGGGAGCCGCCGCGCGGTAGGCGGCACTTCCGGCGGGCACGACGTCTTCGAGCTTCAGCGTCACCACGCCGGGGGCGTCCATGCCGACGGCGCGAACGAGGACCTTGTCTAGACCCCGCTTCGCTCCGAAGACAAGCAGTCCGAGACTCTTTTCGGCGCCGTCCTTCTGGCCGCGGAACTCGACGGTGCGGGTCGGGTTCGCGAAACCGCCCGCGATCGAAGAGAGGTTATCCTCGAAGGCTTCGGCCTTGAGGCCCGTCAGGCCGTCGAGCAGGCGGTTCACGACGTCGGCCTTGGCCGGCGCGTCGCCGATCTTCCAATCCGCGCCGACCCGCTTGAGGTCGAAGGTTTCCTTGCCGTCGCCGATCGTGATCGCGGTGACGTCGGCCTTGTTGATCTCGGTCACGGCCTTCGGGCGGAAGCGGAACGCGTCGAGGCGGAAGTTGTCGCGGTAGGTGTCGGCGACCTCAAAAGTCGACTCGGCGTCCAGGCGGGCGAAGAAGAACTTCGAGGTCTTCGTCTTGTTCTCCCACTTCACGTTCTCGACGAGCTGCCATTCGATCGGCGCGGCTTTGCCGTCGCCCTGGAAAAGGCGCAGCGTCGCGACGGGACGCCCAAAGCCGAGCTTGGCGCGGTCGGCCGGCACTTCGCTCTCGAAGCCCAGCACGGTCAGCGTATTCAGCCCGTCGAGCCAAGCCTTGATCTCGGCGACTTCGACGTTGAGGGGCTTCGGCCCCGCGAGCTTCCACTCGCCGGCTTCGTTCTTCTCGAAGCGAAGTTTGTAGGGAAGGGTCTTCTCGAAGCCCGCGCTCTGGACCTCGATGGCGGCGAGGGTCTCGAGCTTGGCGTCGAAGACTTTGCGGTTACGGAGCTCCGAGAGCTTCTTGTCGACCCCGAAGCGCAGCGAGCGCGAGGTCAAGAAGACTTCGGGAGAGTCGGACCACTTGGCGTAGACGAGGTAGTCGACCGGCGTGTCCAAACCGAGCTGCAGCTCCTTCGCCGTGCCGACAACGAGTTTGTGGTGGGGCGGGTTCAGGCCGACGCTCGCGAGGTCGGTGACGGGGAGGGTGTTTTCTTTTTTCGCGGCGAGCACCGTCGAAAGCAGGCCGTCCACGGTGGCGCGATCGGCGTCGTAGGTCTTCGCGCCCTCCGACACGAGCCACTCCTCGGCCTTGTCGGCCTTGCGCTTGATCGTGAAGGCGCCCCCGGGGCCTTCGAGCTTGATCTCGAGGAGTTTCGGGCGCTCGAGGTCGGCGTAGAGGAGGCTGGCTTTGTCTTTGTCGGCCTCGGCTTTGTCGCGGCCGGGCTTGAGCACGAACCAAGTGAGACCGACGGCGGCGGCGGCCAACGTCAAAAGGAGGAGACTTCGCTGAAGGGGGTTGCGCTTTGCCATAAGTCCTTGAATCCAGCCGAAATGGCGAAAAGTCAATTGTGCGGTAAACTGATTCCATGCCGAAGTTTGCTTCTCCCACTTCCGCGCTCGTCGCTTTTGCCGTTGCGGGGCTCTCGCTCCTCGCGCCCCGAGCCGGGGCCGCCACGAAGGTCGTGAGCTTCGATGGTTTGGCCTTCGAGGACGAGCAGATGCCGGAAGGCTGCGAGTCGGCGTTCCAGGACACGTCGCGCTTCTTGTCCTTCTACGAGTCCACGATCGCTTCCATGGCGGCCCGTCGAGGCCCCGGCGTCGATCCGGTCGTGAACTTGTTCTCGGTTTCCGAACTGCGCGCGGCCTTTCAGGCCCAGTTTCCGAACCTGCAGGAGGAAAGCCCGATGGATCGCCTGCTGATCCGCCAGCTTTGCACCTACAAGCAGATCCGCAACGCCGAGTTCAAACCCGGCCAGGCCCGCACCCTCCTTCAGGTCTCGAGCTCTGATGCGGGGCTTCATGATCATTTGGCCGCGATCTCGACGAAGCTCTTGAACGACGCCAAGCAGCTCATGCTCGAGGGAATCGCGCGGAACGCAAAGCTCAAGGATCGTGCGGCTTTCACGGCCTCCAAGCTCCAAGATATTCGCCGGGCCCGTTCGCTGGGGCGCGAAAAGGTTCGTGACCTCGTTCAATAGGTTTTCCGTTCGTTGTCATTTTTCGACCCGCAGCGCCAACTTTTTGTTTCGGCCCTTTCTAAAGGGGGGCTAAGATAAAGGTATGGGGTGGCTTATTCTGAAAAACCGGCGCCACGAAGGTCCCTTCGACAGGGATGTCTTCGTTCGCGGTTGCGCCCAGGGGCACTACCACCTTCACGATTTCGTGATCAGCCTGGACGACCTGAAGCGGGGCGAAATCCACTACCGTCGAATCATGGACGTGTGGCCGGAGACCCAGGTTTTCGCCCAACTCGCCGAGCGCAAGGTTTCGGGGGGGGCGGCCGCGCCGAGCGCGCCGACGCCCACGAATCTTCCCCGGGTGTTCTCGTCGACCTCGCCGACTTTCGGCGGCGTGACGCCTTCGCAAGCCTTCGCGGCCCGGGTGAATCCCGTGGACCTCGTGGGGGGCGAAGAGAGCCGCCGCCGCGACGACGCCGAAAGCACGCGCTCGGCGCCGCCGCGCAAACCCGAAGTCCCGGGACCCGCGACGATTTCTCCCTGGGCCGAAAACGCGGGCTTCCGCTTTTCGCCGGGGGCCATCGGATTATCCTTCGTTTTCGTCGGCGCCGTCGCCGCGGGACTCTACTGGAAGCCGAAGGCTTCGGAGTCCTCGCGCGACATCGCGTCCGTGCGGGAGCCGCGGGCGGTCGATGCGCGCGCGGCCGAGACGCCGGCCGCCGCCCCGCCGCCGGCCGCGCGCCGACGTCCCGTTTCGGCGGAAGACGTGAAGCTTCGCATGGCGCCGCGCGCGGAGGAAGCGCCTCCCGCGACGTCGCACATGTCCACGCCGACGCTCCTGCCCGAGTCCGAGGGGCAGGTCGTGCCGCCGCCTCCGGTCGCCGAGCCGGGCCACGATCCGTCGGCGATGGCGCTGCGGCCCGAGGAAATGCCCCAGCCGGGCGCGGGGCTTTCGAACGGCGAAGTGCCGCCGCCCGCGATGGAAGCCTCGGAAGGGCCCGAGCCCGCGTCGATCGAGCCGCCCGAAGTCTACGAGGAGCCGTCGATGGCGCCGCCGCCGTCCGAAGCGATGATCGAAGGCGGCGAGATGCCGCCGGCCGAGATGAACTAAGACCGGATCGTTGGGGGTTCTCGGAAGGACCCCGAGGTTGAGGGAACATGGACGCTCAAACGCAGACCTTCGCTCCGATGCAGTCCCGCTTTCTCCAACAGCTGTTGAAGTACGCGCGCGAGAAGAAACTCTTCGCCGAGGGCGACCGCGTGCTGCTGGCGTGTTCGGGCGGGCTCGATTCGAGCGTCCTCGCCGATGCCCTCACGAAAGTCGCCCACCTCCTGCGCATCGAAGTCGAGATCGTGCACGTCGACCACGGCGTGCGTGGGGTCGCTTCCGAGCGCGAGGGTGTCTGGGTCGAGGTACTCTCCCAGCGGCTCGGCGTGCCGGGGCACCGCCTGCGTTTGCCCAAGCCGACCGAGATGAACCAGGCCGCGTGGCGCGAAGCGCGGCGCGAGGTCCTGGAGGAATGCGCGAAGGAACGCCGCGCCCGCCGCATCGCGACGGCCCACCACGCCGACGACAACGCCGAGACCTTCCTCATGCGCGCCGTCTCGGGCGCGGGAAGTCGGGGCCTCTCGGGCATCGCGCCCGTCGCGGGCCTCTACGTGCGTCCCTTGCTGTGGGCGACGCGCGCGGAGCTGCTGGAGTACGCCCGCACGAACGGGCTCGCCTGGGTTGAGGATCCTTCGAACGAGCGCGGGGCCTACCTGCGCAATCGCTTGCGCCGCGAAGTGCTCCCCAAGGTCGAGGAGCTGCGCCAGGGCGCCGTGCGCAACCTCGCGCGCGCGGCCGAGCGTCTCGAAGACGAAGAAGCCGACACCGAAACCTGGCTGCGGGCGCACTTGCACGCCGCCGCGCGTCCCGGCACGGCGCTGCTCCCGCTCGATTTGAAGGAGCGCTTTCCGCGTTCGCTCCAACGACGTCTCGTGAAGGTCTGGCTCGAAGACCTCCGTTTGGAACCGTTGCCGGCCCTCGTCGAAGCCCTCCTCGAGGGGGAGGATCTCGTGGCGCCGCAAGGGACTTTTTTCCGTCGGGCGGACAGCCTACAGTTCTCGCGCGAGATGGACTTCGGTGCGGCGTGGAGCGAACCCGTCGCGATCGAGATCGGCAAGCGCTTCGACCTCGGCACCTCGATGGCGTGGAGCTTCCTGCCGGGAAGCCCCGAGGCGTTTCGCCCCTGGGGGCTCAGCGTTTTTCTCGTGTTCCGCCAACCTGGCTCGGAATCCGCCAAGGCGCAGCGCTTGGCTTGGGACCGTTTGCCGTGGCCGCTCGTCGTTCGCACTCCGCGTCGAGGCGAGGCCGAGGTCGAGCGTCTGCTCAAGCTGCTCAAGATTCCTGCGCCGTATCACAAAGCGTGGCCTTTGCTTTGCTCCGCCGAGAATCCCGACAAGGTCGTGGCCCTCGTCGGTTTGCAAGTCTTGCCGGCGTACCGCGCCGATGCGAGCGGCCGCTCCGTGTCGCTCGAGTCTTTCTTTGAAGATCGTTTGAACGACGTTCCCGCGCCGTGCTAACCTGAAAGAATGAAGTCGAATCTTCGATTCGTCCTAATCTGGATGCTCGCGATCGGCGGGATCCTTTGGTTGGTCGGGCAGTCCCAAGTTTCCACGAAAAAGGAAAACGAGATTTCCTTCTCCGAGATGATGCGTCTCGTGGAAGAAGGCAAAGTCGAGTCCGTGACTTATCGCGGCGAGTCGCAGGTCGTCGGCAAGTTCAAGCCCCCCTATAAAGACGGGGCCGCCTTCACCTCGACGGGCTCCCGCTCGGATCTCTACCAAGGGATCATGATGAAGCACGGCATTCGTCCGGACTTCAAGGAAGAGCCCAAGCCGAGCTTCCTGCAGACGGCGCTGCTGTCGTGGGTGCCCGTACTTTTGATTCTGGGCATTTTCTTCCTCTTCATGCGTCAGCTCCAGAGCGGCTCGAACAAGGCCCTCAGCTTCGGCCAATCGCGCGCCAAGCTCTTCAGCGAGAACCAGAGCAAGCTGCGCTTCAGCGACGTCGCGGGCTGCGACGAAGCGAAGTTCGAACTCGAGGAAGTCGTCGACTTCCTCAAGAACCCCAAGAAGTTCACCCGCCTCGGCGGCCGGATCCCGAAAGGCGCTCTGCTCATCGGTCCTCCGGGCACGGGTAAGACCCTCCTCGCGAAGGCCGTGGCCGGCGAAGCGGGCGTGCCCTTCTTCTCGATCTCGGGTTCGGACTTCGTCGAGATGTTCGTCGGTGTGGGCGCTTCGCGCGTCCGCTCGCTCTTCGAGAACGCGAAGAAGTCGGCGCCCTGCCTCATCTTCATCGACGAAATCGACGCCGTCGGTCGTCACCGTGGTGCGGGCCTCGGCGGCGGTCACGACGAACGCGAACAGACCTTGAACCAGCTCCTCGTCGAGATGGACGGTTTCGAGGGGAACGAAGGTATCATCATCATCGCGGCCACGAACCGCGTCGACGTGCTCGATCCCGCGCTCCTGCGTCCGGGTCGCTTTGACCGTCGTATCATGGTGCAGAAACCCGACCTCCGCGGTCGTCTCGCCATCCTCAAGGTTCACACCAAGAAGATCCCGCTCGCGGGGGACATCAACCTCGAGAACATTGCGCGCGGCACCCCCGGCTTCGTGGGCGCCGACATCGAGAACCTCGTGAACGAGGCGGCGCTCAACGCGGCCCGCAGCGACCGCGACCTCGTCACGAACTGGGACTTTGAATTCGCCAAGGACAAGGTCGTCATGGGCTCGGCCCGCAAGAGCCTCGTCATGTCGGACGAAGAGAAGAAGCACACGGCCTACCACGAGTCCGGCCACGCCATCGTGGGCGCCCTCGTGCCGGGCAACGATCCCGTCCACAAGGTCACGATCATTCCGCGCGGCCACGCGCTTGGCGCCACCATGAGTCTGCCGGAGAAGGACCGCTACAACATCGGACAAAGGCGCGCCCAGGCCATGCTGGAGGTGTTGTTCGGTGGACGGGCGGCCGAAGAAATCGTGTTCAGTGAAATCAGCGCGGGCGCGGCCAATGACATTCAGCAGGCGACGAATCTCTCGCGGCGCATGGTGGCTGAGTGGGGCATGAGCCCCAAGCTCGGGCTGCTCAACTATTCGCCGGACGAAGACCAGACTTATATGGGCTACGCTACCAGCAAGCCCACGCTGCACAGCGACACCACGGCCAAGGCCATTGACGAAGAAATGCGCCGCCTGACGGACGAAGCCTACGTTCAGACCAAGGAGAAACTGGTCACGCACCGTGACCGCCTTGATGCCATCGCCGAAGCGCTGCTCAAGTACGAGACGCTGGAGCGTGCGGACGTCGAGTGGATCATGGAAGGCAAGAACATCGACGACAAGCGCAAGCACGACGAAGAAGAACGCAAGCGCGTGCAGGCGGCCATGAAGCACAAGCAACTTGAGGAACGAGCCAACGAGAAGGCCGCGCTGGACCGCGCGGGGTACGTGCCCCCCTCGGAGCAGCCGGGAACGGCCTAGCCTGAGTCGAGTATAGTCGGTACTGATCTGGGGGCGGCCGGCGGGTCGCCCTTGTCGGTATTATCCCTGAAGGTTTGGCAAGCGGGCATTCGTCATGGCATCGCCCCTGGATCTGCTTCGAGTTCCGTCGCCCGTGACCGGCCTGACACTGCCCCTGGTCATGGGCATCGTCAATGTAACGCCCGACAGCTTTTCTGACGGCGGCCGCCATGATTCGGTTCAGGCCGCGCTTGAGCATGGCCTGAAGCTGATCGCCGATGGCGCAGACATCCTCGACGTCGGCGGAGAAAGCACGAGACCCGGTGCTGCGCCCGTGACCCCGGAGCAGGAGCAGGCCCGGGTCCTGCCGGTGATCCGCGCGCTGCGGGCCCAAGGCGTAAAGGTGCCTGTCAGCATCGACACGCGCAACGCCTCCACGGCCCGGGCCGCCCTGGACGCCGGGGCCGACATTGTCAATGATGTCAGTGCAGCCACTCACGACCCCAGGATGCTGAGCCTCTGCGCCGAGCGGCACTGCGTGCTCATACTCATGCACATGAAGGGCGACCCCACGAACATGCAGCAGGAGCCTCGTTATGACGACGTGGTCCGCGAGGTGAGGGACTATCTGCTCGGGCGCGTGGAGGCGGCTGTCGCGGCCGGTTGTGCGCGCGAGGCGCTATGGCTCGACCCCGGCTTTTGCTTTGGCAAGCTGCCCGAGCATA
>DDRA01000019.1:0-215 GCA_002343545.1 Bacteriovoracaceae bacterium UBA2428 | reverse complement strand
GGCAGGCCGGTCGAAGACCGTGAGCCGGAGTCGCTGGCGGCGGGGCTGATCGGGGCGCTCAAGGGCGCTTCGGTGCTCCGCGTGCATGAAGCGGGATGGATGAAACGCGCCTTGCGGGTGGCGCAAGCGCTCTGGTAAGCCTCTGCTTTTCTCCTGAACTGGCGGCAAAGCGAAATCGAAAATCACCCCGACTTGCGCTATGGTGGGGCGCAGGC
>DDRA01000084.1 GCA_002343545.1 Bacteriovoracaceae bacterium UBA2428 | reverse complement strand
CTACCTCTACTCCGAGGCGCAGTTCGCGAACCACTCGCTGCGCGAGGACTATCCCGACCTTTCCCTTCCGCTTTTCGGCGACTACGCCGAAGCTTTCTATCGTTTCGTGAGAAGCGACGAGTTCGATACGATCGCCGGGGGTGGCGCATGAAACGCCTCGTGAACATCTCCTTCACTTCGAGCGCCTCGAACTTCGAGGCCGACGTCAAGCTCGAGGGGGAATCCATCCACGTCAGCCACTTCGGCTGCGACTTCGACATCGACGTCATGCGGAGCCTCATCGCCGAGTTCGACGGCAAGGCCGACGTCATCGGCTTGCAGGGCATCCAGCACGGCACGCGCATCGGGTCGCGCCGCATGATCCACCCCGAGTCCCAGGCGCTCCTCGATTCCGTGCGGCACTCGATCGTCGTGACGGGAGATCTCCTGCGTTCGGCCTACTTGCCCTGGGCGGTGCGCGAGCTCATCCGCAAGGACCCCGCTTTCTTCCGCAAGAAGCGCATCGGCTTCTACTCGGGCGCGCTAGAGATGGGGCTCGCCCAAATGCTCTCCGAGCAGACCGAGCGCATGGTCTTCCTGGATCCCTACCTGCACGTCGGCGCGAAGACCGAGATCCGTAGCTTGCCCGGCCTCGAGAGCTATCTGCGCCGGGTCACGCCCTTCGCGCGCTTCATCCCCCTGGGTCGCCACATCCGTCCGCGGCACACCCGCAAGAGCCTGCTCGGGATCGGCCTGGGCGACTTCGAGAAGTGCGACATCTTCGTGACGCGGATGACGCTCCTCGAGCGCTTCCGCTTCGATCACCTCAAGGGCAAGACCCTGCTCGTCGACTACGTCACGCCCGGGGTGCTCAAGGGGCTGCACGAGGCCGGCGTCCAGCGCGTCGTGAGTTTCGCCCCGCGCCTCCCGATGGAAGGCGATCAGGAACGCTTCTCGTTCGGAATCATCGAAGGGCTCCTGCAGTGCCTCAAACCCGAACGGGAACCCTTGCGCGAAGACGACATCCTCGAGTTCGTGGACCGCTTCGGGCTCAAGCCCCAGATCGCGATCGACGGCGCCGCGAAGCCGCAGGCGCGCCGCTTTGCCTTCGTCATCCACCCGCTCAGCTACCGCCAGCTCTTCCGTATTCCCTTCCTGAAGCCGTTCAAGGGGATGGCCGAGAACTTCGGGTCCGAGATCGAGACGGCCATGGGCAAGATCCCGCCGGGTTTCTACGGCAAGATCACGGGCGTGCGGAGCGAGGCGACGGGCCAGGAAGTCGAAGGTGATTTTTTCATCGTCTACCAGACGCCGCGGGTCATGATGAAGGAAGCGCCCGAGAAGATGTACGACGTGCTCACGAAGGTCTGCGTGAAGGCCTCCGAGCGCGGCGCCGACATCATCGGCCTCGGCGCCTACACCAAGATCGTGGGCGACGGCGGCATCACCGTGGCCAAGCGCAGCCCGATCCCGCTCACGACGGGCAACAGTCTCTCGGCCTCCGCCACGCTGTGGGCGGCGCGCGACGCCTGCGCGAAGCTCGGCTTCCTGCCGTCGTTCAAGCTCGGGTCGAAGGTGCGCGGCAAGGCGATGATCATCGGCGCGACGGGCTCGATCGGCGGCGCTTGCGCCAAGGTCCTCGCCTACGTCTTCGAGGAGCTCGTGCTCGTGGGGCGCCGCGCGGACAAGCTGCTCGAAATCCGTTCCGAGATCCAGGAGCTCGTCCCCCGCTGCAAAGTCACGCTCGTCACGAGCCCCAACGCCGCGGCCCGCAGCTGCGACCTCATCGTGACTTCGACGAGCTCCTACGACAAGAAGGTCCTCGACATCATGGCGGTGAAACCGGGTTGCGTGATCTGCGACGTCAGTCGACCCCTCGACGTGAGCGAGGAGGACGCCGTCAAGCGGCCCGACGTGCTCGTCGTGGAGTCGGGCGAAATCGAGTTGCCCGGCGACGTCAAGCTGGACTGCGACATCGGCACGCCCGACGACGCCGTCTACGCCTGCCTGGCCGAGACGGCCTTGCTCGCCCTCGACGGACGCTTCGAATCCTTCACGCTGTCGAAGAACATCAACCACCGCAAGGTCATCGAGATCTACGACATCGCCAAGAAACACGGGGCGAAGCTCGCCGCGATCCGGGGCCACAACGGACTCATCACGGACCAGGAGATCGCGCTTTGCCGCGAGCACGCCCTTAAGGCGCTCGAAACTTGGAAGGCCACGGAAGATTGACGCGGATTGGGGCGGGCGATCGTCGCGGGATGCGCTAATTTAGCGCCATGAAGACGGAAATCCCGACGATCCTCGGTCTCATCGGCAAGACTCCCCTCGTTCGCTTTCAGCACTTCGGGCGCGACACGGGCGCGACGATCCTCGGCAAGGCCGAGTTCTTCAACCCCCTCGGTTCGGTCAAGGACCGCATCGGCCTCGCGATGATCGAAGACGCGGAACGGGCGGGGCGTCTCAAGCCCGGCGCCCACGTCGTTGAGCCGACGAGCGGCAACACGGGGATCGCGCTCGCTTTCGTGTGCGCGGCCAAGGGCTATCGCCTCACGCTCACGATGCCCGAGACGGCGAGCCTCGAGCGGCGCACGCTGCTGCTGCTCCTCGGCGCGGAGCTCGTGCTGACGCCGGGGCCGCTCGGCATGCGCGGGGCCATCGCCAAGTCCCTCGAGATCGCGCGCGCCGACGCATCGGCCTTCCAGCCTTCGCAGTTCGAGAACGCCTCGAACCCCGAGGTGCACGTGCGCACGACGGCCGAGGAGATCTGGAACGAGACGGGCGGCGACTTCGACGCCTTCGTCGCGGGCGTCGGCACGGGCGGCACGATCACGGGCTGCGGCCGCGTCTTCAAGGCGCGGCGGGCGGGGATTCAGGTCTGGGCGGTCGAGCCGACGGAATCCCCCGTGCTCGCGGGCGGCAAGCCCGCACCGCATAAGATCCAAGGCATCGGCGCGGGCTTCGTGCCGAAGAACTTCGATCGCTCGGTCGTGGACGGCGTTCTCTCGGTCAGTTCCGAGCAGGCCCTCGCCACGGCGAAGGAAGTCCTCCGCACGGAAGGTCTCCCCGCCGGTATCTCGACGGGCGCGGCCCTCTTCGCCGCGCGCGAGCTCGCCCGTCGCCCCGAAATGAAGGGCAAGACGATCGTCGCGATCTTGCCGAGCTACACGGAACGCTACCTTTCGACCCTGCTCGCCGAGGCGGAGCGCCAGAAAGCGCAATCGCTCACGGCCCAGCCCGTCGACGACAAGATCCTCGCGACGATTCCGCTGGGCGCGACGTGAGCGAGTCGCTGAGCCTTCGCGCGGGACTCTCGCGCGCCGAGACCTACGCCGAGCTCTGGCCGCAGATCCGCGCGGTCGTCGCGGACGAGCCGGATCTCGTCGCGAAGATGGCGAACGTCGCGGCGGCGCTCAAAGAGAGCTTCGCTTTCCTGTGGGTGGGCTTTTACCGCGTCGTGGGCGATGAGCTCGTGCTCGGTCCCTTCCAGGGGCCGCTCGCTTGTTCGCGGATCGCGCGGGGCCGCGGCGTGTGCGGGGCGGCGTGGAGCGAGGCCCGCACGATCGTCGTGCCCGACGTCGACAAGTTTCCGGGCCACATCGCCTGCAGCTCGGCGTCGCGCTCGGAGATCGTCGTGCCTTTCTTCGCGCCGACGGGCGAGGTCGTCTTCGTCCTCGACGTCGACAGCGAGCGCCTCGACGATTTCGGCGAGGCCGACCGCGAAGGGCTCGAGCGGCTGCGCGGCCTCTTCGCTTGAGACCCGCTTCAGAAAGCGGGGGCTTTTTCCGATAGGAAGAGATGCGTTTTCTTCCGGGGCTCGCGCTGCTTTCCCTCGCCCTGGGCGAAGGCGAGTCGTTCGCGAAGACCTACTACGTCGGACGCCCGGAGAACGCGCCCGTCGGCTCCCAAGTCGAGGCGTCGCTCGCGTCCCTCAACGGAAGGCAGTTCAAGCCGGGCGACGTCATCCTGCTCGAGAGCGGACGCATGCACGAAGGTCCCCTGCGCCTGGACGCCGGCGATCCGGGTTCCCCCGCCGCGCCCGTGAAGATCCTCGCCTCGGATTCGCGGCGTAAGGCCTCTATCCGCGTGCCGAAGGAGGGGGGCAGCACGGTCGAGATCCGCGGGGCAAGCCACGTCGTCGTCGAAGGACTCAAGCTCGTCGACGACCGCGTGGGCGAAAACCTGCCGCCGTCGAACGGACTCGTGCTTTCGAACGAGGACCCCGCTTCGAGGCCCGAGAATCTTCTCGTGCGGGACGTCGAGGCCTCCGGTTTTCGCGGCGACCGCGCCGGCGAGGCGGGCCCCAAGGTCGCCGCCTTCGGCAACGGCATCCTCGTACGCAACGGCTGGGAGTCGCCCGGTCTACGTCGGGTCTCGTTGGAGCGGGTCGCCGCCCACGGCAACGACTGGGCCGGGGTGCAAGTCGCGGGCGACAACTGGCCCAAGCCGAGTTTCCGGCACGAAGACGTCGTCGTCCGGGATTCCGTCGCGCACTCGAACCTCGGCATGGCGGGCAAGCGCCACCATTCCGGGCACGGGATCGTCGTGTCGAACGTCGCGCGCGTGGAGCTCGCCGGCAACGTCGCCTTCCGCAACGGCGAGCGCAACGAAGCGAACGGCGGGCCGATCGGTATCTGGGCCTGGGACGCCGAGGACGTGTGGATCCACGACAACGTCTCCTTCGCGAACCGAACGGCCTCCAAGTCGGACGGCGGCGGGATCGACGTCGACGGCAGCGTGAAACGCGCGGTCGTCGAAAGGAACCTGACCTTCGACAACGACGGCGCGGGCGTCCTGCTGTGCAGTTTCGACGGCAGCGAAGCGGTCGACGGCGTGCGTGTCCGCGACAACGTGAGCTTGGCCGACGGACGCAAGAACGGCTACGCCGGCCTGACGGCCTACGGCGACGTCGTGAACAGCGAAATGACGGGGAACGTCGTCGCGCGTCCGCCCTGCGACGGGACGCCGGGCGCGTGCTTCTTGCGCGAGGGGGCGGCCGCGGGCGTCGACGTGCGCGGCAACTCCTTCCTGACTCCGGTCGCCGGGGTGTCGGCGGAATTCCGCGGCTCGGCGAGCCCCGCCGCCGCGGAGGCGATCCGCAAAATCGGAAAACGCAATACCGTCTGCCGCGCGCGACCGATCGGCGAGGGCGCCCCGTCCGAAGGCTTCCGCATCCGTTTGCCGCGGGATTGGGCCACGATGGAATTCGGTGAACTCCGGCGCCGGCTCCAGGTCCAGGTTCCGCCGGACATCGAAGCGCTCATCGGCGAGGAAATGGAGCGTCCGCTCCCCTCGCACACGACTACTCCCGCAAGTGGTAGCTGACCGAAACGACGACGCGACGTTCGATGTAGCGTAGTCGCGTCTTGAGGAAGAACGCCGTCTGGTTGTGGAGCGTGGCGTGCCACCAGTGCTTGGTCACGAACTCGGGGATGACGACGGTGAGCGTCTGCCCCGGGTTGCCGCGCTCGAGCTCGTTCAGGTAATCGACGACGGGATCGATGACCGAACGGTAGGGCGCATCCAGCACGACGAGCTTCAGGGGCGAGGCGCTCTCCTCGCCCAGGTTTTGTCGCCACTGCTGACGCACGTTCGCCGTCGCGCGCTCGTCCACGTCGACGACGCAGACGTGGATGTTCTTCGAGATCCCGCGCGCGTACTCGAGGGCCTTGAGCACCCCCGTGTGGAAGCCCGAAATCGGCACGACGACGATCGAAGGCGTCACGTGGTCGAGGGTCCAGGTCTTGGGCAGCGCGAGCTGGCGGCCCACGCTTTCGTAGTGGCGCTTCACGCCGCGGAAGAGCAGAAGCATGGCCGGGATGACGAGGATGATGATGTAGGCGCCCTCGGTGAACTTCGTCACGGCGACGACGCAAAGCACGAGCGCCGTCGCGATCGCGCCGGCCAGGTTGAGCAGGAGCCCCTTCACCCAGTGCGGTTCGCGGTGCCGCAAGTGATGCGCGACCATGCCGCTTTGGGAGAGGGTGAAAGAGAGGAAGACGCCGACCGAGTAGAGCGGAATGAGCGCGTGCGTATCGGCGTCGAAGAGGTAAATGAGCAGCGCGGCCGCGATGCCCAGCACCGTGATCCCGTTCGAGAAAACGAGTCGATCGCCGATGTTCGACAGCTGGCGCGGCATGTACCGATCCTTGCCGAGGATCGAGGCGAGGCGCGGGAAATCGGCGAAGGCGGTGTTGGCCGCCATCACGAGGATGAGCGCCGTCGCGGTTTGGATCGCGTAGTAGGCCATGCTGTCGCCGAAGACCGTGCGGGCAAGCTGCGACAGCACGGTCTCGCCGCCCCCGTGGCCCCCGCCCGCCGCGCTCGGCAGGATGAGGTGCTGGTGGGCGAGCGCGGTCACGCCCATGAAAAAAGTGCCCAGCACGGCGATCATGATCATGAGCGTCGTCTTGGCGTTCTTCGCGGACGGTTCGCGGAAGGCGGGCACGCCGTTCGAGATGGCTTCGATGCCGGTGAGCGCCGCGCAACCGCTCGCGAAGGCCCGCAGCACGAGAAAAAGGCCGATCTTCGGGTACGCCTCGTGGACGATGCCGGCCTTCGGCGGCAAGTCGCCCAGCCAGGTCCGGTAGAATCCGACGATGAGCAGGATCAAGATGGAGGCGATGAAGAAATAGGTCGGGATCGAGAAGATGAGTCCCGACTCGCTCGCCCCGCGCAGGTTCAAGAGCGTCATGATCAGGATGAGCCCCAGCGCGATCGCGACGGCGTAAGGCGCGCACTCCGGGAGCGCCGACGTGATGGCCGCGACGCCGGCCGAGATCGAGACCGCCACGGTCAGGATGTAGTCGATCATGAGCGCGGCGCCCGCCAGCAGCCCCGGCGTTTCGCCCAGGTTCTCGCGCGCGACGGTGTAGGCGCCGCCCCCGTGCGGGTAGAGGGAGATCGTCTGGCGGTACGAAAGCGAGACGATCAGGAGCAGCGCCGCGATCGTCAGCGCGATGGGCAGACTCCACACGGCCGCGGCCGCCGAAAGCGCCGCGAGGATGATGAGGATCTCTTCGGTCGCGTAGGCCACCGAGCTCATGGCGTCGCTCGAGAAGACGGGAAGGGCTTTCCACTTGGGAAGCCTTTCGTGCTCGGCTTGGGAATTGGAGAGGGCCTCACCGAGGATAAAGCGCTTCAAATCTTGGAAGGCCACTATGCTCGATTTTTACACCCGCCCCGGAGCTTTTGACAGATTCCCGCGGGGGCCGTCGAAAATATCCCCTTCGGCTACGGATCTCGCCCGAAGTGTCAGTGATGCCGGTGGAGGGCGGAATCGGGGCTTCGGCATAATGCCGTTCGAAAGGAGCGTGTCATGCGCTTTACATTCCGAATGGCTCGACCGAGGGCGGCCCATGGAGACAATGTTTCCAATGGGTTAGCTCGAAATCAAGGAACTCTTCGGCCTAGGATGCCCCGGATTCTCGTGGACGGGGCGACCCTATGAACCGCGCCACCTTTACGCTCCGCCGCGACGGCGCCGGACCGGAAACGAAGCTCCGTTCGGATCGCTTGATCGTGACCTTGTCCCTCGCGGGCGAGATCGGTTTCGGCGAGGGGACCCCCCGTAGCGTGTCGGGCGGGGAGACCCTTGCGGAAGCCGAATCTTGGTTGCTCGGCCTCCAGCCCCAGGTGGCGGGCATCACTTCGCTTTACCAGCTCGAGGCCTTCGTCCAGGAACGTCGCGAAGACATCGACGCGCATCCGATGGCTTGGTGCGCCCTCGAGATGGCCTTTCTCGACGCCCTCGCGCGGGCCTCCCGGCTTTCGGTCGAGCGCTTCACCGGACTCGCTTCCGTGCGGGGAGACTATCGGTTCACGACGTCCCTCGGCGACGAAGAGGACGAAAGCCTCGAGACGCTCGTGCGGACGTCCTTCGAACGGGGCGTCGAGGATTTTCGTTTCCGCTTGTCCGGGGACGCCTCGGCGGACCTCCGGCGCCTGCGGCGCGTACACGCCCTCGCCGCGCCCCGGGGGCTGCGACCGCGCGTGCGCGTGGACGCCGGCGCGCTTTGGCGGGAGGGAGGCGAGGAGGCGCTTCGCCGCCTGCTTCCGTTGCGGGATTACTTCTGGGCGATCAAGGAGCCCGGCGACGCCCGGCCCGCCCGCGAGCTTTCGCGCTTGAGCGTCGAACTCGATCGGGTTCTCGTCCTCGACGAAAGTCTCGCGCGCCTGGCCGACTTCGATGCTTTCGAGGGCAGCGACGGGAGCTACGCCGTGCACCTGCGCGTGGCCAAGATGGGCGGGCTCCTGCGCTCGCTCGAGGTGCTCGAGCGGGTCCGCGATTTGAGTTGGCCGCTCGTCATCGGGTCGCGGCTCGGCGAGGGGCCGTTGCTCGCGCGCGCGGGTTTCGCGGTCGCCGCGCAGGCGCGCGATCTGCTCGTCGTCAAGGAAAGCAGCGCGGAGGGGCTGCGGCACCGGCGAGGGCCGCGGCTCTCCTTCGAAGCCGACGCCTGGGCCCGCCTCGAGCACATGGGGCCGGGATGGGGCCTCGAGCCCGGCGAGCTTTCGACGGGGAGCATCGAAGCGCGGGTCGAACCGTGACCCTCGGCGGGGCGGGTGCTAGCTTGGGTCGCATGGAATACCGTCGACTCGGTCAAAGCGGCCTCCCCGTCAGCGTCCTTTCCTTCGGATCCTGGGTGACCTTCCACCAGCAGGTCGGCGAGGACTCCGCGGAGCGTCTCATGGGAACGGCCTACGACGCCGGCGTGAACT
>DDRA01000127.1:48735-53605 GCA_002343545.1 Bacteriovoracaceae bacterium UBA2428 | reverse complement strand
ACATGTCGCCCTACATGACCGTTGAGCAGATGGAAGGCATCTCGGCCGTCCTCGCGAAGCAGCAGCACGACCGCTACCACTCCGCGGGCGCGAACGCCGACGACTTTCTCTTCAGCCTCGATGACGATGGTCTCATCGGCGGCCCCTTCACGGGCACGGTACAGATCTTCAAAAACCTCGGGAAAGGATTTCAGAAGAGCTCGGAATCCGCTTCCTTCGACCCCATCGTGAAGTGCCTCAAACGCCATTGCCCGTCGCAGACCGTGATCGAAGTTCCGTCCCCGTTCTTCGCCTGCTCCGGCCTGAACGAAGCGCTGAAGGCGAAAAAGTAGCCGTTCTCCTTAGCCGCGGGCGGCGAGGCGCGCGAGCGAGCGGGCCTTGCCGAGCGACTCGAGGATAAGCCCGAGGTCGGGGCCCGCCAGACCGCCCGTCAACAGCACGCGCACGGGCTTGCCGAGCTCGGGCATCTTGACGCCCTTCTCGGCGATCGTCGCCTTCACGAGGGCCGCGAGCTTTTCCGCGCTCCAGTCGGCGTCGGGGCACGCTTCGAGCTTGGCGCCGAAGGCCGCGAGCACGTCGGTCTTGGCCGGCTTGAGCACCGTCTCGACCGCCGCGGGATCAAACTCGACCGCTTCCTTCAGCAGCCAGCTCGCGCCGCTCACGAAGTCGCCCAGACGGACGGCGCGTTCTTGCAGCGCCGAGAGGAGCTTGCGCCCCCCCGCCGTCGAAGCGAGCGCCCCGAAGTCCGTACCGTAGAGCGCCTTTACGTGCTCGACGATCTTCTCGAGCGGCAGGGCTTTGATGTAGTGCGCGTTGTACCAGTCGAGCTTGACCTTATCGAAGACCGAACCC
This sequence comes from Bacteriovoracaceae bacterium UBA2428, assembly GCA_002343545.1. Taxonomy (GTDB): domain Bacteria; phylum Bdellovibrionota; class UBA2428; order UBA2428; family UBA2428; genus UBA2428. Next base: position 52,753 of record DDRA01000127.1, on the reverse strand, counting down.
GAAGTGCCGCAACCCTCGAGCGAGAAAACGCGGCAGAGCTCCTCGAAGGAAAAGATCTCCTGGTCGCCCTTGGCCCAACCCAAGCGGGCCAGGTAATTCGTCATCGCGTCGGCCAGGTAACCTTCCTGCCGAAACTGGGTGACGGCCACGGCGCCGTGGCGCTTGGAGAGCTTGGTCTTGTCGGGAGCGAGCACGAGCGGAACGTGCGCGTACTTGGGCGGCGTCCAACCGAGCGCCTTCATGATGATCATCTGCTTGGGCGTGTTGTTGAGATGCTCCTCGGCGCGCACGACGTGCGAAACCTTCATGTCGACGTCGTCCACCACGACCGTAAAGTTGTAGGTCGGCGTGCCGTTCGAGCGGAAAAGGATGAAGTCGTCGATTTCCGTCGCGGGGTAGCGCACGGCGCCCTTGATGCCGTCGTCCACGAGGATCTCGCCCTCGAGCGGGGCCTTGATGCGGATGACGAAAGGCTTATCGGCCGGGTGATCCGCGCGGTCCCGCCAAGTGCGGTCGTACATGGGCTTGCGCCCTTCGGCCTCGGCCTTGGCGCGCATGGCGTCGAGCTCGGCCGGCGTGCAGAAGCACTTGTAGGCCTCGCCGCGCTCGAGCAGCTGGAACGCGACCTCGCGGTAGCGATCGAAGCGCTTGGTTTGGTAGAAGGGACCCTCGTCCCACTTCATGCCGAGCCATTGCATGCTCTCGAGGATTTCGCGCTCGAACTCGGGCTTGTTGCGTTCCGTGTCGGTGTCCTCGATGCGAAGGATGAACTGACCGCCGAGCGAGCGCGCGAGGAAATAATTGAAAAGCGCCGTGCGGGCCCCCCCCACGTGCAGGAATCCGGTCGGAGAGGGAGCAAAGCGAAGACGTACCGATTGCGACATGCACCGGAGCCTAGCCCAAGCCCGGGCGGAGGCAATATCGGAAGCGAGGCTACGGAGCCCGTAGCCCAAAAATTTCTCTCGACGCTGACGGAAAAGCACCCGATCTCGTCTGAACGAGGTCCCAGCCTTGACAAAAATAACATCGCTTACTAAACCTTTGACATGGCCAAGCGGAGTGCACAGTTAGATGCCTTCGCGGACTTCAGAAGTCGTTTACGCGCAGGCTTCGGCGGCGAAAAAACCCGTCGCTCAAACCCAACGGGAGCTCGGCCTTTCTCTCCGCGCTTGCCCGCCCACATCATCCTCAAGTCGAGCCTCGCCCGGGGAGAACGTTCTCTCTTTCTCCGTGGCCGGGCGATCGATCGCATCTTGAACGAAGAGGTCGCACGCCAAGGCGGTAAACTCCACGACGGAGCGAACTCCGGCAACCATCTGCACCTACTCGTGCAATTCCGGCGCCCCGAATCGCTGCGCGCTTTTTTGCGTGCGATCTCGGGCCGCATCGCGCGCCTCGTGCTGGGATCCAAGAAGGGCACGCGCGTTCTAGGCCACAATCAAAAGTTTTGGGACGCCCGACCTTGGTCGCGGCTCGTGAGCTGGGGCCGAGACTTCGCGAACGTGCGGCGCTACGCCCTCGTCAACGCGCACGAGCGGATGGGAATGTCCCGAGCCCACTCGCGCGCGATGATCGCGGAGCTTGAACGTATCGGCGGCGCTTGTTTCGGCGTGGGTCCGCCCCTCCGCCCCGCCTAGAGCGTGTTCACGCAAGTTGCGTCGGCCTCAAAAGAGGAGCCAACTCCGGAACTATCCTCGCTCGATGACGTGAACCGATTCCACTCCAAACCTGGATAGCCGCGTCTTCAAAAAGCAAGGCTTCACGTTTTGGCCCGCCAAGGCGTCCAACCGGAACCACTTGAAGAAGGGGCGGAACTTATCGAGGCCAGCCATCTTCTCCTCGATCCCGAAGAAATCGTCTTGATCGTAAAAGCGAGTGACTTGACCCGAATCGTCGCCCCCAGCTCTTCCTCCACTTCTCGGACCAGGGCGGCCTGGGTGTCTTCGGAGAATTCGCAGCCGCCGCCCGGCAATGCCCACACGTCCTCATGTTCGGCCCGGTGTAGGAGAACGCGGTCATTCTTCAAGAAGATCCCCGCGGTTCGAAGCACAAACCTCTCGCCGGGAGCGACATCGATTCTCATTCGCCGAAACTTAGCAGACTCGATCCCAAAGTCATTCGCGGAGCACGCCTTCCGGGACTTCCTCGAGGGTCGCGATTCCATTGATGGTGTAGTTCAGAACCCCGATCACCTTTCCCCCGAGAACGACCTCGTATTTTGCGGGAAACTTCGGGCCCAGAACGTAGGCCGATCCGCGGGGATTCACCTGGTCGCGCGAGTCCAATCGAATCGTGGCTTCGAAAGGCGAGGAAACGATCGCTTTCGCGGGGCCCGGCACGATTTGCGAGGCTTCAAACAGAATCTCGATCCGTCCGAAGGCCTGGGGCCCGCGCGGATGTCGGATGGCCACGGAACGAAGCCCGACCGACTGGAAACCCACGGTCGCCGCGTTCCCCTCGAGGACCAACTCCTTCACGAGATGGCGATCCGTCGGATTCAAGAGCAGACGCTTCGCTGCGATTCCGTCTTCCAAAACGGTCACGCCTCCCCTCTTCGTCGTCAGCCCGGGAGAGGGCGAGAAAACGGGCAAGGCAAACGCCGAAGCCGAGCCAAGAGAGAGGGAAAGAACAATAATCGATCTATTCATCATGACGATCTCCTTTCCCAAAGACCTAGCGATTCGAACTATTGCCTGTAAATGAATGGATTTTGTACAGATGTGTCGTTTTTTCTTATAGTATAAGACGCGAATCATGGAGCTCTACCAACTCACGTACTTTCTAGAGGTCGCGAGATCCGACGGCATCAACGCCGCCGCCCGCCGACTCAACATTTCGCCGCCCGCGATCAGCAAGGCCATCAAGAATCTCGAGCGCGAGCTCGGAACCTCGCTTTTCCTGCGGAGCCGGCAACGGCTCAAGTTGACCGAAGCCGGCGCCCACCTTCTCGGGCGCGCCCAGGATCTCCTCGCGCTCGAGGCCCGGGTCCGCGACGAGATCGGCGCGGGCGAAGTCAATCCGGAGCTCGTCATCTCGGGTCGAGAAATCCTCCTCGGAGAATTCAGCGGGCCCTTCGTCGAGCGACTTCGCCGGGAGCATCCCCTTTCTCGGGTTGTACTCCGGAACAACAGTGGGGACGAAGCGATCCGCGAAGTCGAGGCCGATCGCGCTCATATCGCCCTCGGAATCCAAGTCCCTCCGCGTGATTGGGTGAGCCGTAAGATCGGCCAACTCGAGTCCGTGACCTGCGTCGGCCCCGGGCACCCCCTTTACCGGACGCGAGGCCCCGTTTCCATCCGGGAGGTCCTCAAGCATGGCTTCGTGAGTCCGAATCTTCCGCTCTTCGGTCGGGTCGAAGCTCGTCGCTCCATGGATGGGTGGCGGGACGACGTTCACCCCCGTCGCATCGACTACGTCGTCGAGAGTCTTTCCCTCATCCGTAAGCTCCTCGAAACCGGCAAGGCCCTCGCCTACATCCCGAGTTTCTGGTCCGCAAACCTCGATGCACGAATTCTCAAGATCGAAGGCTGCGGCTTCCGAAACCACTTCGAAGTCTACGCCTCGGCAAAGCGAGCAAAAGACATCGGCTGGCTGGGACGGATCTTCGCCGACGAGAAACCCGCGCGTCGTAGCTCCCCGAAGAGCCCACAAACCTTCGTTGGGAAGGCCACCTCGCCGTTCGGCGGACTTCGGTAGGCAAAGCCGACAAAGCCGTTGCGCTTCATGGCCTCGCCGTCACAGATTTCGAGTCCCGCCCATCCCTTCGCCAGCCCACGGGCACAGCGGTAGTCTCGCGGCGGCGGCTCGAGAGAAAGGCTCTCGACAAGTTTTTGGGCCTCCTCGGGCCGCAGCCGAAAGCGAGACACCTCGTCATTGGAATCGAGGTCAAACGCCGACTGGAACTGCGAATACGCGGTCACCCATCCCGGAAACTTTTCCCAATGCCAGCCTTGCGAATTTGCTGCGTCCACACGAACAAAATCCTTCTCGGTGCGCACGATTTCGCCCTCATAACAAG
>DDRA01000127.1:44970-48585 GCA_002343545.1 Bacteriovoracaceae bacterium UBA2428 | reverse complement strand
CCCTCATAACAAGCCCGGACACCCGCCGCGAGCCCCACCATCGCAACGGCCATCGGAAGAAAGGTCCTCCAACGAGTTTTCACCCCACGTCCCCTTCCAACCCGCGACTACGAATCGAGTAAAGCAAGGTCATCTTGTCATCCTGCACGAAGATGGGATCGAGGTATCTGGCTTCGAGATGCATCCCGATTTTCTCCATGACGCGCGCCGAAGCGCGATTCGTGTGATGCGTCCGCGCAAAGACCTCTTTGGCGCCCAACTCCCAGGCCTTCGCGAGGAGCGCGCGCGAGACTTCCGTGGCCACTCCCCGTCCCCAGAATTTTCGCCTCAGCCGATAACCCAGTTCCAAACGCGTGCGATCCTCCAGATTCACTTTGTCCGGCCGAAGCACGAACCAACCCATGAACTCATCGCTCGCCCGATCGATCGCGATCCAGTTGCCCAAAGTTCCCTCGTAGCGCTTCTCGTAACCTTGGATGACGAGCAGACTGGCCCGAACGGCTTCGAGGCTCGTCGGGTGGCCCCCATTGATGTAGCGCATGACCTCGGGATCCGCATCCAGGTCGACCAAGTCCGGCAAATCGGATTCGCGCCAACTCCGTAGGCAAACTCGGTCCGTCAGCAGATAGGGCTTCATGACGGAACCTAGCGAGCCTGAAAAAGGGCGATTCGATTGCCCTCGCTATCCTTAAACTCGGCGACTTCGCCCCACTCCCCGGCCGACGTCTTGGGGAAGAGAATCTCTCCGCTCAGCGCGACAACTCGTCCGAGCGATTCCTCGATGTCGTTCGTCGCGAGGTAGATGAGACTTCCGCTGAGCGAAGGTTTGTAGACCTCGCCTTGGCAAAGCGCACCGGTGATTCCCATTTTCCCCTCGTGCAGGGGGAAGAAGGCCATTTCGTTTCCGTGAATCGAGCCTCGCGTGAAATCGCATCCCAGGAGTTTCGAATAGAACTTCATCGCGCGATCCAGATCCGAAACCGGGATCTCAAAATAGGCGCCAACGTTTTGCATATCTTGCCCTAACAAATCCGCCGACCCGCTCCAAACTCAATGTCGTGGTCGCGATCCCTTTTCGTCTTTGATTAGCCGGGACGTAGAGATGCCTCAGACGCCCCACGGGCGCATCCTTCCGGTAGGGATCTTTGTTCAGTCCGCAGACTCCTACCAAGACTCCCCCGTCCTGGGCGACGTAGAGAGCTTCGTTGGGTAGGGAAAACCGATTCTTACCCGCGTCCCATTCTTCGCGCATACGGAGAAGAAAATCGAAGCCCTCGGCCCGAGACTCACTCACGAGGTCATCGAAGTCTTCGGGTAATCGGTGCACTCGCAGAATCGGAATGATTTTTCTCCCGGCCCGTGCCGAAGCCGGATGAGACATCGAGCCCGGGACCTAGTCTTCCTCGATGAACTGGCCGGTCTCGAGGTCAAAATCAACGGCGCGCCAGAGCGAGACGCGGAAGCGTTTCCAATACTCGTCGACCGTATGGGGCCCCGTGCCGGGCGGCAGCTCGACCGTGTAGACGGGGATCTTGCGCTCGTTCCCGGCGTAGTTGCCGAGACTGCCCGGGTAGGAGCCGAAGGTCTTGAACTTGTAGTTGCCCGCGTTCTTGCTCATGTTGATCGCGAGATACTGAGCGCGGCGCTTGGCGTCGGCGTCGCCGCGGGCATCAAGGTCGATAAAACCGAGCGGCGTGTGGAGCGAGATGATCTTCTGCGGCGAGTGCTGAGCGAGGAAGTCCACGATCGCCCGGGTTTCCGGCTCGGAGCTGGGCGTATTGCCGGGGAACTTGCGCGCGTCGCCTTTGTCGAGGGTCTTCCACGAAGCGAGCGCTTTCTCGGCGAAGTCCTTCGTCGGGAAGTTTCGGTTGATGTCGACGCCGTTCGCGTTCTGCCGCGTCGCCTTGGCGCCGAGCATTCCGTCCGGATTCAGAAGCGGCTGCACGAAGAGCCTTACGGGCTTGGCAACGCCCCGGCGGCCGGAGCGAATCTCCTCGATGAGATTAAGACACATCGGTAGCGAGGGCAGCTCGTCGCCGTGGATTCCGCATTGGAGGATCGTGACCTTCTTCGCGGTCGGCGCGCCCGCCTCAAAGTAGACGAGCGGTCGCCCCTGAACGCTCCGGCCAAACACACGGAAAGGAATCCGCGCGCAGTTCGAGGCGCCCCACTTGTTCCGACGGTAGAGCGCGGAGATGTCGTCGCAAAGCTTCTCGACCGCCTGCTGCTCTTGGAGCGCGAGTTCCGTCTCGGCCTTTTTTTCCTGGAGCAGACGCGTTTCCGCCGCGTCGGCCGCCGGCGTTGATCCCGCGGCGGGCTCCGCCACGGGTGTCGACGGGACCACCACGGGGGTCTCCCCCGTGCGTCCCGCATCCGCGGAGCTGCACGAGGCGAGCGCGCCGGCCAGGCAAAGCGAAGAAAGCGTCCGGCCTCGTTTCAAGGTATCAAATCCTCTCGACGATGACGCTCATACCCTGGCCGCCACCGATGCAGGCCGAAGCGAGCGCGGCCTTGCCCACGGGGGCGTGGTAGAGCAAGTGAGACACGAGGCGCGCGCCCGAAGCCGCGAGCGGGTGACCGACGGCGATGGCGCCGCCGTGGATGTTCGTGCGCTCACGCTTGAGCCCGAGTTCGCGTTCGACCGCGAGGTACTGCGGCGCGAAGGCCTCGTTGATCTCGACGAGCGAGAAGTCGTCGACCGTCTTCTTGGAGCCCGACAGCGTGGACCAACGTTCGAGGGCTTTGAGCGTGGCCGGCACGGGACCGATTCCCATGATCGTCGGATCGCAGCCGACGAAAGCCCAGGTCACCAATCGCCCCAGCGGCTTCCAACCGCGGGCCTTCGCGTGCGAGGCCGTCGTGAGCACGAGCGCGCAGGCTCCGTCCGTGATGCCGCTCGCGTTCCCGGCCGTCACGACGCCGTCCTTCTTGAAGACGGGCGAGAGCTTGGCGAGGCCGGCGAGCGAGGAATCCGGGCGCATGTGCTCGTCGCGTTCGAAGAGCGTCTCGCCCTTCTTGGACTTGAGCTTGATCGGGGCGACCTCGTTCGCGTAAACGCCCGAGGCCCAGGCCTCCGTGGCGCGTTGCTGGCTGGAAAGCGCGTAGGCGTCGCAGGTCGCGCGGTCGAAACCGTGCTTGGTCGCGAGGTTCTCCGCGGTGATCGCCATGGGCATCTTGACGTGCGCGTCGGTGAGCGAGGCCGACATGGAATCCTCGAGCTCGCCGTGACCCATGCGGTAACCGAAACGGGCCCCGCGCAAGACGTAGGGAGACTGCGACATGCTTTCGGTGCCGCCGACGAGCACGGCGCGGGCCCCTTCTTCGCGCAAGAGGTAAGCCCCCTGCACGATGGCCTCGAAGCCCGACCCGCAAAGACGGTTCACGGTGAGCGCCGGACGATCGAGCGGCAGGCCGACGCGCAGACCGACGTGGCGCGCGAGATAAATCGCGTCGGCCGCGGTCTGGGCGACATTCCCGAAGACGGTCGCGTCGATGTCTTCGCCCCGGATCCCGGCCTGCTCGAGGGCGGCGCGCGAGGCGGCTTCCGCGAGATCCGTGGCCGTCCAGGCGGCGAGGCTGCCGCCGAAGGCCCCGAAGGGCGTGCGCTTGGCGGCG
>DDRA01000127.1:44553-44848 GCA_002343545.1 Bacteriovoracaceae bacterium UBA2428 | reverse complement strand
AGGGCGTGCGCTTGGCGGCGACGAAAACGAGTTCTTCCGAAGGCTTCAAGGTAGACATGATTGTGCTCCCGCGACGAGGGCGCCGTCCGGCAGACGGGCGCGCAGTTCCGAAACCAAAGCGGACGCCGTTCCCTTCGTCGGGAAAGGTCCGATCAAAAGGCGCGTCCACGCGCCCTTGGCCATGAGGTCGACTTTGCAGGCGCGCACGTCTTTGCCCGTGAGTTGGCGGAAGTCCAAGACGGCTTGGGTGACGGCCGCGTCCGGGACGGAACCGTCCCGGGGGAGCGACTTGAGT
>DDRA01000127.1:43852-44372 GCA_002343545.1 Bacteriovoracaceae bacterium UBA2428 | reverse complement strand
CATGTAGACGTCGCCGCCCTTGGCCATGGGGCCCGAGGGCTCTCCGGCGGGCGTGGCCGGGGCGCTCGCCGCGGCCGGCGCCGCCGAGCTTTTCGGCGCGGGCGCCGGGGCGTGGGTCTCCGCGTGCGCGGAAGCTTTGGGCGCCGCCGCCTTGGGCGCGGCGGCCGGGGCCGGACGCGAAGGCGGCGTCGCGTGCGCCCCCTTCACCGGCTTGAGTTGCACCTTCCAGGTGGCCGCGCCGCCCGAAGTCGCGTCGGCGGGCACTTCACGGGCGTAGGTTTCGAAGCCCTCCGCGACGAGCTCGACTTTCTTCATGCCGCCCTCGACCTTCAGACGAAACGGCGTGCGCCCCACGCTTTGGCCGTCCACGAGAACTTCCGCGTCGACCGGCTCCGTCGCGAGACTGAGCAAGCCCGCCTCGGGCGCGTGCACGGCGGGCTTGGCTTCGGCGACGGGCGCCGCGTGCTCGACCGCTTCGCCGTGCGCGGCACCGTGTTCGGCGGCGGCGGCGGGCGCCGCG
>DDRA01000127.1:41463-43709 GCA_002343545.1 Bacteriovoracaceae bacterium UBA2428 | reverse complement strand
TCGGCGGCGGCGGCGGGCGCCGCGTGGGTCTCGGCGCTCGCGTGATCCGAGGCTTCGCCGCCGTGTTCCCCGTGCGCGTCACCCTCTTCGGCGTGGCTTTCTCCGTGGGGGACTTCGGACTTGGCGACCGAAGGCACGGGCGCCGACTGCATGAGCCAGAAGAGCGCGGCCGCGCCCACGAAGCAAAGACCGAGCAGGACGAAGAAGAGCTTTTTCATGACGACCTTTCCACGGTGTAACTCTGTTCCTTGAGCGTGCGTTCGATCTCCGAGGCGTGTTCCGCCCCGCGCGTTTCGAGGTGAAACTGAATGCGGGTGTAACCCACGGGGCAGCTCGCGCTCGTGCGGTCATGCACGACCTCGAGGATGTTCCCCTTGAGCTCACCGATGCGGCTCGCGACCTTGGCCAACTCGCCCGGGCGGTCCTCGACGAGGATGCCCAAGCGCAGCCAACGGCCGCTCTTCGTGAGGCCGCGCTCCAGGATGTTCGAGACGGCGTTCATGTCGATGTTGCCGCCGCAGAGCACGACGACCGTCGGCACGGCCGGATCGAGACGTACGCGCGAGGAAAGCAGCGCCGCGACGCCCGCCGCGCCCGCCCCCTCGGCCACGAGCTTGCCGCGCTCCATGAGCGTCGCGATCGCACCGGCCACGTCGTCGTCCGTCACGACCACGACGTCGCGGCAAAGCTCGCGAACGTACTCGAAGGTCATCGGCGAGACTTTCTTCACGGCGAGGCCCTCGGCCAAGGTCCGCGAACGTCCGGGTTTGGAGACTTGGATAGCGCCGAGGCGGAAGCTTTCGGCCACGGCCGGCGCGGCCTCGCAGACGACGCCGTAAACCGTCGTCTTCGGGCGCAAAGCCTTCAGCGCCGTCGAGACGCCGCTGATCAAACCGCCGCCGCCGATCGGCACGACGACTTGGAGGGCCGCGTCGCGCGGGATGCCGGCGGCCGTGAGCTGCTCGTCGATCTCGAGCCCCATCGTCCCCTGCCCCGCGATGACGGCGGGATCTTCGTAGGCGTGCACGTAGACCGCGCCCGGGCGGGAAGCGAGCAGCTCCTGCGCTTTCGCGAAGGCCTCGTCGTAGAGCGATCCGTGCAGGACGACCTCGGCCCCGTAGTCCTGGGTCGCCGCCGCCTTCACGAGCGGAGCTCCCTCGGGCATGACGATCGTCGCGGGGATCTTGAGCTTGCCCGCGACGAAAGCGACGGCCTGCGCGTGGTTGCCGGCGCTCGCCGCCACGACGTTCGTCGGACGCTTCCCTTGCTCGACGAGCTCGAGGATCTTGTTGGCGCCGCCGCGGACTTTGAAGGATCCCGTATTCTGGAGCGTGTCGAGCTTCAAGTAAAGCGGCGCGCTCAGTCCCAGGGTCCGGCGCAAGTAATCCCACGGGCGGAGCGGCGTTTGCACGATGTAGGGCGCGATTCGCGCGCGCGCCTTCTGGATGTCCTCAAGACGGACTTTTTGCATCGCCGATCATCTTACTCGACGCCAAGGCAAAACCCCAAGGCCGGGAGCGGCGCCCCAAAAAAGCCGAGGCCTAAAAGAGGGCCATCGTCGGCAGCAGCTGAAGGTAAGCCTCGGCGTTCTCTTCGGCCGACATCGGAAGCGCGGCGCGGTAATCCGACATGAGCTCGTCCATGACCTTGAGGGACTGCTCCGCGTCTTCCCGCGCCTGCAGCGCGAGCGAGCGGACGCTCGGGGCGACCGCGCTCGGGCCCCGGGCCGTCGACGTGTCGTTCAGGAAGTCCGTCATTTCGGTCGAGATGGCTTCGGCGTAAAGGCGGGCCTCGAGCAAGGTCGAGGACGAGAGGTCGGGAATCGACCCCTCTTTGACTTGGGCCGCGACTTCGCGCGAAAGCGCGATCATCTCGCGACGGGTCGCGAGTTCCTCGGCTTCTTGCTTGGCGATGAAAGCGACGAGATCCTTTTCGAAGGCCGCGAGGGCCTTGACGTAGTCGACCTCGGCGCGCGGCGCCGCCCAGGCGCTCGGCACGGGATTCAAGAAAAGCTTGAACTTATCGAGCCAAGCCCCCGATGGCACGGTCGATCCGCGCCCACCGCTTCCGCCCGAAGGGGCCGTATTCGGCGTGTAGTACGGGCTGTTTTCGCGGTTGAACTGGAGGTTCTCGGCCAGGATCTTCTGCTGGATGATGGCCGCGTCGTAGAGGTCGAACTCGGCCTTGAGCGCGCCGATTTCCTTGTGCTTGGCCGCGATCTGCAGACGCAGGTTCTGGGTCGCTTC
>DDRA01000127.1:18502-41395 GCA_002343545.1 Bacteriovoracaceae bacterium UBA2428 | reverse complement strand
GACGCAGGTTCTGGGTCGCTTCGGCCTGCTTGCGGGGCGGCTTGTCGGCGATTTCGGCGGCGGTCACGGCCGCGAGCGACTTCACTTCGGCGTCGAGGGCGAGGATCTGGTTACGGGCCTGGTTCTTCTTCTGGCGCGTTTCTTCGACCCGCTGGAAAGACTGCAGGATGAGCGTGTCGAGGTACTTGCGGGTGCGCTCCTGCTCGGCCTGGCGACGCTCGATTTCCTGGCGAATGGCGTCGAAGTTCGTCGGGTTCTGGTTCGTCGTGCGGGCCGCCGTCGTGGCCCTTAACACGCCGCGCGCGGTGGATCGCGATCCCCGCGCGGAGCTGAGTTTCTTGACGAGGCCTTCGGCCTTCTGGGCGAGTTGCTTGTTCTGCGCCTGGCGCTGGGTCACGTTCCCCAAGGCCTTGTTCCGCGATTGCACGCCGCGCGCGTAGGCGAGCGTCTTGCCGGCGCCGGAGCGAAGGGTCGCGGCGGCCTGGGTCGCGTTCTGGCCTTGGCGCATGTCGTAGGCCATCGCGCGGGCGGCCTGCGTGCGGGCGGCGCCGCGCGAAGCCGCGGCCACGTTACTCAAGCCCAGATTACGCGAGCGACGGGCGTCCAAGCCGCTCGAACTCGGCGACGGCAGGTTCGTGAGCGCCTGCACACTGTCCGTCAGGGTCTGCGTCGTCGAGGCCGAAGCCACGGTCGAGGTCGGCTGCGTGACGACCGAGCGGGTCGAGTTGTTCGCGTTCGTGCCGAGCGTGCCCGTCGACGTGCCCACGTTGCCGATGCCCGAGAAATACTGCGGACCGACGCCCGTCATGTTCGGGACGATCGCGTAGCCCGGCTCGGGCTGCGTGACTTCGGCGATGACGCGGTTCATGTAGTCCGGCGACGACATCGTCTGGATGTTCTGCGTGAAGTACTGCGTCGACTGGTCGCGCATGAGGTTATAGGCCTCGCCCGTGCCCGGGTCGCAGTTCACGTTCTCGTACTGGCCCTTGCCCCACGAGATGTCGGCCTTCATCTGTTCGGTGCTCAAGCGCTGGAAGCCGAGGTCCCAGTAGTTCGTGCCGAGATAAGGCAGCACGACGCAACGGCCGAGCTTGACGAGGTTCGTCGCGATGGAGTGCGAGACGGGGCGCACGCCGCGCATCTTCTTCTCCTGCGCGTTCTCGCAAGTGCGAGCCGCGTCTTCGAGCACGGATTCTTCTTCCGAAGAACCGCCCGCGTGACGCGCGTGCTGAAGGTCGCTGCGGAAACGGCGACTCTCCTTGAGGAAAGCGCCGAGCTGCTGCGGCTCGAGGATCTCGAAGGCGTTCGGCGGCGTCTCGGCCGGCGGCACGAGGTTCACGAGCTCGCGGTTGAAGTTGTCCGCCCAACCCTTGATCTCGCGCGCCTTGTCGTCGCAGATCTGCCGGTTCTCGGGCGAGTAGTAGTAGGCTTCGGCGCCGCCTTCGACGGGGCCCTTCTTCGTGGCGAGGTCCGCGCAGCAGTCGCCCACGATCTTCGAGACGTCGGCCGTGAGCATCTTCGTTTCGACGCTCCGGAAGGGGTCGTTTTCGTAGCCGCGACCACCGCCGCCGCGATCCGAGCCCCGCAGGCCCGTCGATTGCGCCGAACGTTGGAACGCGAGGGCGAGGTCGCCGCCCTGCGCACGGGCGGCGTCGGGGTCGAAGCCACGCGCGACGCAACGACGGAACTCGGCGCGGCCATTGCCGCCGGTCGCGAGGCCGGCCAAATGGTCCACGTACTCGGTCATCTTCTCGGTGTAACGACGCGACCAATCCTGCACTTTGGGCGTGATCGCGCGCAAGGGCTTCTCGGCGTAGAACTCAATGACGTCGCCGACGTAGCGCTCGACGTCGGGGCGCCCTTCGTCGGACGCGATGTCGTGCCGGTTGGCACGGTAATCCTCGGCCAGGCCACGACCGTTGTCGGCGAGCTCCGATCCACGGCGTTTGATCTCTTCGATGCCGGCGCTCACGCTCGCCGAAGCGACGAACGGAAAGCACGCGACCACGGCCGCGAAAGACAAGCACAGGACGCTCTGGCGTTTCACCTTAAGGCCTCCCCCTGTTCCGCCCGCCATGGCTCCCCATCCACGTCGACCCGTCCGGGATCGACGTCTCCCCGCCCGATCTTCCTACTGCCTCGGCCGCGCGCGCGTCGACGGCGCGCTCCGCGTGTTCGTGCGCACGCCCGAACGCGGGCTCGGCGCGGCCGACCCGCCGTTGCCCACCGGCACGGAGCCCGGCGCGAGATTCATCCCGCCCGTGCCGCCGCCGCCCATGAGATTCACGCGCGCGTTCAAGCGCTCGTCCGCGCGCGTCTGGAGTTCCGCCGTCACGGCGCCCAGCAGGGCCGAACCGCCCTGGTAATAACGGTAAAGGAGCTGGAGCTTCGGGTCGGCCTGGATCTGCGGATCCATGATCCCCATCGGCGAGTAGAGACCGGCCTGACCGACGACCTGCGCGAGCGAGTGGCCCGCGAGGCTCACCATGCGCTCGAGCGAGGCCTTCTCTTTCTGCAGGTTCTCTTCGCCCTTCTGGTCGCGCGTCTCGGCCGTCGCGATCATGTGCGCCTTCTCCGCCAGGATCATCTGCAGCTGGCTTTGGTCGCCGACGCTCTGGAAGAACTTCAGCAAGCCATCGGTCTGCGGATCGGCGAGATCGCCGAGCATGCGGCCCAGGTAGCTCGAGGTCGCGCCCAAGCGGTCCAATCCCGCGGCGAGCGGCGCGATCGTGTCGACGATGCTCTTGTTGGCCGAACCGAGGGCCGCGTTCTGCCGGTAGGCCTGGCAGTAGGCCGTGAGTTGCTGCATCTCGCGCGAGTAGCGTTCTTCGCCTTCCGAGCCGTTCGCGGCCGGCGCGGTCGCCGGAGCTTCGGCGGCCTTTTCGGCTTTCTCGCGCTGGGCGATCTTTTGCTTGGACTCGGGCGAAAGGTCCGCGCAGGCCTCGCGCGCCGAGCGCGGGAGCTGCGGCCAAGCCTTCTCGGACGAACCGCCGAGCGCGGCCACCAGGATCTCGCAGGAAGACATCGCGCCCGGGTCGTTCTCGGCGTTCTTCAGCCAGTCGGCGACCTTCTTCTTGGCGAGCAGGTCTTTCTCTTTTTCCTTGGCTTCGGTGCCGTCGTAGTCCTTGGCTTCCTCGGCCTTGTTCGCGATGTCGGAGCCGGGCTTCGTCTTGTCGCCGAGACGTTCGATCTGCGACTTGACCCCGTCCTTCAGGGCCGAATCGCTCCCGCCCATGAGGAGCTTGTCGTCGGCCTCGTCCACGGCCGCGTCGAACTTCGTCTTGAGCGTGGCCGCGTCGAGCGACGAGAGATCCTTGCCGTCCAGGTCGAGCTCGACCTTCTTGTTCTCGATCGAATCGCCGATCGACTCGATGTACTTGCGGCGTTGCTCGTTGTTCTCGAAGGCGTCGAAGAGACGCGGACCGCCCCCGAAGTTTTCCTTGCTCAGGTTGTCCTGGGCTTTGACGTCGAAGCTGAGTTCGACCTTGTCCTTGCCGTCGACCTTCTTGACCTCGACGTTCGCGACGAGCTTGGCCGCGCTGCCTTCGAGGTTGCGCTCGAAGACCTGGGCTTTCACGGGCGTCGCGGCGCTTTCCGTTTCGTAGGCGCGCTTGACCTGATCGACGACGGCCGCCTTGTCGGCCTGCGAAGCCGTGCCGCCGAGATTGCTCCACTGCAAATTCGCGACGCCGCCGCTTCTCGCCTTGGTCACGGCTTCGCCCACGAGGGCCTTCTGCGCGTCGCTCACGTTCGCGGCGACCTTGGTCTGGACCGCATCGAGGATGCGCCCTTGCGTCGCGGGGTCGCTGCGGGCCTCGTTCAATTTCGCTTTGACGTCGACGGCCTTGAGCCCCTCGCCCACGTTCGTTTGGAACGCGGCGCCCGTGCCGAGCTGACGGTTGAGGACCGTCCCCTGCATCCAGCGGAGATGGTCGCGCTGGGCCTGCAGACGCACGACCTCGCGCTCGATTTCTTTCTTCTTCTCGCGGTCGACCGGGGAGAACTTCAGGTCCGAAGCCGCGGCGTTAAGGCTTTTCACGTCCTCGCGCAGCTGGGCGCGGGTGCCCTTGGCGTCGGCGTCCAGATCGAGCTTCCAGGCTTCGACCACGTCGAGCAGGTCGCCATCGATGGCTTCGGCGCGCACCGGCCCGCACGTGAGCGCGCCCAGAACGAGCGTCAAAGCCGCGCGAATTCTCCAAGCCGATGTGAACATAGCGATGCCTCTCCCCTCCCAGGATTGTAGCCCAAAGCACCCGCCAAATTCCCGCCAATTCGCGCGGGCTTGCGGGCTTCGGCCAAGAAAAGGTGTAGGAATTCTGACGATCGCGGGAAAATCGTCGAAAACTTCGACGAAGTCGGGATCCGGACCTCAGTTACGGGCTACGCGGCGCTCTTCCTCGAGAATGTGGAAGAGCTCGAGCGCGAGCGCCGTCAGCATGGGACCGATGAAGATCCCGATGAAGCCCATGAGGGCCATGCCGCCGAGCGCGCTCAGCAGCCCGAGCAGAGGGTGCAGATCCACCGAGCCCTTGAGCACGATCGGCTTGATGAGGTTGTCCACGGTTCCCGCGAAGACGAGCAGCGCGACGAGGATGCCCATCTTGAACCAGGCCCCCTCGATGGCGAGCACGAGCAGGCCCACGACCCCGGCCGGGATCGAGCCGAGCACCGGTACGAAGGACGTGAAGAAAGTCGTCATGCCCGCGATCGTCGAATTCGGGATGCCGAGCGCGAGGTAGGCGATCCACAGCACGAGGGCCTGCGCGACCGCCGAGAGCACGGCGCCCAAGAAACCGCCGCGCACCGTGCCGTCCGCGGTCTCGAGCACGCGTTCGTTCGTCTCGGGCGAGAAGGGAAGGTGATTGCGGATCTTGCGGAAGAGATGACGTCCGTCGACGAGCCCGTAGTAGAGCGTCACCAGCACGATCGCCATCTCGAAGAGAAACACCGGGATCGAGGCCGCGAAGAGCGTCGCCAAGTTGATCGCGTGCCCGGCGATCTGCTCGATGAGGGCCGAGCCCTTCTTCAGGATCTCCTCGCGCGGGACGTTAAAGGGCAAAGCCTGGACGATCGCGTCCAGGTAACGGCCCAGGCTGTCGGCGCTGAGCGCGCCCTGCCGCAGCTCGTTCACGAGCTCGACCCCGTCGCGCACGAGCAAGGTCACGACGATCGAGAGCGGAATGAGCACGAACAAAACGAAGAGCGTCGTCGTGAGCGCGGCGGCCCAGGGCAGGCTCAGCCAAGGGCGCAAAAACCACTTCCGCATCCAGGGCTCGAGCACGAGCGCGAAGAGCAGGCCCGTCAGCACGGGGCGAAAGAACACCGAGAAGATCGCGAGCACGGCCACGACGAGGACCGTTACGAGGACGATGCGCGACCAGCGCCGGGTCTGCGGATTCTCGAGGGCGGTATCGCGCCGCGGACCGGGCGGGGAACGACGTTCTTGGTTCACGTTGGCCTCTAGACTTCGGGCGCGAAACCACGCCGCATCGTGTTTTCGGTGATCGTACGCGGCTCGAGGAACTGGAGCAGGTAATCCGGGCCGCCGGCCTTCGCCCCCACCCCCGAGAGCTTGAAGCCGCCGAAGGGTTGGCGTCCCACGAGCGCGCCCGTGATGCCGCGGTTGATGTAAAGATTACCGACCTCGAGACGTTCCTTCGCTTCGGCGAGGTGCTTGGGCGAGCGGGTGTAGATGCCTCCCGTGAGGGCGTAGTCGACGTCGTTCATGATGCGAACGGCGTCGTCGAAGTCCTTGGCCTTGAGGAGCGTCACGAAGGGACCGAAGAACTCGTTCTGTCCGAGCTCGGAGCCCGGATCGCTCTCCTCGAAGATCGTCGGGGGCACGAAGTTCCCGCGGCCCAGGAGCTCGGCCGGGACTTCGAGCTGCGCCACGATCTTCGCACGGTTGCGCTCGAGCACGCCTTGCAGCCGCGCGTAGGATTCTTCGTCGATGACGGGGCCGATCTTGGCCGAAAGATCGTCGGTCGCGCCCATACGCAGGGACTTGAGACCTTCGACCAAACGCAGCTTGAGCTTGTCGTAGGCCTCCGCGTGCACGACGAGACGCGAGAGCGCGCTGCATTTCTGGCCTTGGAAGCCGAAGGCCGATTGCAACGCGCCGGCGACGGCTTCGTCCAGATCGGCGTCGTCGTCCACGAGGATCGCATTTTTGCCGCCCAGCTCGCAGACGGCCTTCTTGATGTGGCGTTGGCCGGGCTGAACGCGCGCGGCCTCTTCCAAGATCTTGAGGCCCACGGCCCGCGATCCCGTGAAGTTGATGACGTGCACGAGCGGGCTCGCCACGAGCGCGGCGCCCACGTCCTCACCCTTGCCGGGGAGGAACTGCACGGCGTCCTCGGGGATCCCCGCGGCGCGCAGGATGCGGTAGAGCTCGGCCGCGATCGCCGAGGATTGCTCGGCGGGCTTCATGATGACGGGGTTGCCCGCGACGAGGGGCCCCACCGTCATGCCGCAAAGGATCGCGAGCGGGAAGTTCCACGGCGCGATGGCCACCGTGAGTCCGCGAGGGCCGTAAACGTAACGGTTCGCTTCGCCCGGCAGCGACATCATGTCCTGCGGGCGGCCCAGACGCTCCATCTCGAGCGCGTAGTAGTCGCAGAAGTCGATGGCTTCCGAAACGTCGGCGTCCGACTCGCGCAGGTGCTTGCCGACTTCGAGCGAGATGAGCGCCGCGAGCGTACGCTTCTCTTGGCGCATGCGATCCGCGACGGCGCGCACGAGCGCGACGCGCTCGGCGACGGGACGCGTGCCCCAGCTCTTCTCGGCCATCTTACCGATGCGCAACGCCTCTTCGGCGTCGCGCACCGAAGCCAGACCGACCTGCGCGACGACTTCGTCCTTCTGCGAAGGGTTCGTCACCGCGAGCGTGGGCAGGCCCGTGACCTCGCGACCGCCAACGAAAGGATTCACGCGCATCGGCAAACGGGCGCGGACCGCGGCGAAGGCGGGCGCGATCCAGTCGCGGCCGTCGCGCGTCGTGAAGTTCTCGGGCGGGTCGCTCTCGAAGGCGGGCTTGGCCGTCGCGCCGGATTCCGGCTTGAGCGGAATGCGGGCGCGCGGATCGCGCAGCAACTCGCCGGCTTCCGTGTTCGAAACGAACTTGGCGCGCAGGAAGCCTTCGTTCGAAGTGTTCTCGAGCAAACGGCGCACAAGGTAGGCCATGCCCGGCAGCAGGTCGCCCACCGGCGCGTACTCGCGCAAGCGGTAGCCCATCGAGGTGACGGCCTTCTTGAAGGGCTCGGCCATGCCGTAGAGCATCTGCACTTCGATCGCGGACTTGGGCAGGCCCTTCTTCTCGGCGTAGGCCATCGCGAAGGCGAGCGAGCGCACGTTGTGCGAGCCGAAGGCCGGCAGCAGGTTCGGGTATTCGTCGATCATGAAGGCCGCGCAACGCTCGAAGTTCGCGTCGCTCTCGGCCTTGTTCGTGTAAACGGGAATCTCCCAACCGCGCTGTTTGGAAGAGACGACTTCGTAATCCCAGTAGGCGCCCTTCACGAGACGAATCGTGAGCGGCGCCTTACGCTTGCGGTTCCACGCGGCCACGCGCTTCAAGTCCTCGAGCGCGCACTTGAGGTAGGCCTGGATGACGATGCCGAAGTGCGGGTAAGCCGCGAAGTCGGGCTCCGAGAAGACTTCCTCGGCCACGCGCAAGAGCAGCTCGCGGTAGTCGTTCTGTTCCATGTCGAGGTTCACGAAGGCGCCGTTCTCGACGGCGGCCTTCAGGATGGGACGCAGCCGTTCCTTCACGACCTTGACCGAATGCTCGAAGCCGATCGTGTCGATCTGCGAGTAGAGCGAGGAGCACTTCACCGAAACGTTCGCGCGCGGGATCGCGAAGAGCGGATGCTCCTCGTTGATGGCGACGGACTTCCAAGCGCGGGTCTCGCGCGCGAGGTTCTCGACGAGGTCGAGGTAGCGGCGCTGGTAATCGAGCGACTCGCCCTCCGAGACGGCGGCCTCGCCCAGGATGTCGACGGTAAAGCACGCGCCTCCGTTCCAGATCTTCTCCAGGGTCTTCTTCGCGTCCTGCGCATCTTCGCCCGTGATGAAGGTCTTCGCCATCGACGTCACGTTCGAGCGGATGGACGAGGCCGCGACCTTCGCCGTGAGCCAGTTCGACGTGGCCACGCCGAGGCCCGCGCGGATGACGGCGGGAAACTCGAGGTCATCCCGCAAGAAGTATTGGCGGATGTGCTCGGCGATCTGGTCGGCCGTGTTGAGCGACGGAAGCACGTCGACGAAGCGGAACATCTCGACCTTGAAGGCCGGGATGTTCATCGACCATTCCATCATCTTGCCGGACCAGTAGCCCTTGTCGAAAAGGCTCATCGAGTTCTCGGAACTGCGCTTGAAGATCTCGCGACCGATCTCTTGAATGCGGGCGTCGAGGTCGGGGGTCAGGGGCGACGACGTGTCGATTTGCATAGTTGCCCGAAAAGCTAGTCCCGGGCTTGGGCCCGGGCAATGGGGGGTCGGCGCGAAAAACCCGATGTCGTTTCAACAACTTAAGATCAAACGCAAGCTCCTCGGACCGGGAAAGCCTGGCCTCTTCACCGAGACTTCACCCTTTTGGGCCTGACCGCTCGCTATCCTGAAGGCTATGAGAGGCACGTCGGTGGCGACCCGGTTTCTTCGTGAGGCTTTAGCTTGGGGGATGACGACCATCGCCATCCTCGTCTTGTGGTCCTGCGCCCCGGCGGGCGTGGGCGGCCAAGCCGAGATCAGCGTGAAGATCGTTACGCCCGAAGAGGTCGCGGCCGCGAAGTCGGAGCTGCGCGCGAGCCAGCAAGCCCTGCGCGATAGCGCCGGCCGCAGCTTCAGCCTGCGCGACGACGCGTGCTACTTCCTGAACGTGACGGGCGTGGGCGTGCCGCTCGACGCCGATCCCGAAGCCGACCAAAGCTGCAACCAGAACGCGATTCCCGGACTCGGTCTTCGCGTGGGTCCGGCCGACAAGGGCGACTCGCTTTCCTTCTCGGTGCCCGCCGGCCAGAAGCGCATCGACCTCATCGCCTTCTCGAAACGCGGCCTCGGCTTCGCGGACGCCTGCAAGAACCACAAGATCGAGATCCGCGTGAACAATCGCAACCTCGATCAAAACCAGTCCGTCTCCATCGTGGTCGATGGCAACGTCGTGAACGACGACGGCGCCTTTATCTTCGCGCGCGGCGACGCGAACATCGTCCTCGGCTCGAACCAGGTCGAGCTCGTCGCCCATTGGGGCGGCGAAGGCACGAAGTACGGCTGTAAGACGGACGGCGGCGGTGGAGGCGGCGGCGACGACGGCATCAAGATCCGGACCGTCTACCCCTACTACAACAAAGCCGAGACCCAAGGCGGCCTCCCGATCCTGAACTACTACTCCAATCCTTCCTTCGTACGCTTCGGCTGCGCGAACCTCGGCAACACGATGCGTCTCGCGAGCACGATGCCCGGCACGAGTGCCCTCACGAAACCCTGCGTGGCGCATCCCGATCGAAGCAGCGGCGTGGCCGAGTTCGCGGGCGTCGCGACGGGCGTCGGCTACGGAGCTCCCTACCTGCCGAACTTGAGCCCGACCCCGACCGTCATCCAATGGACCGTCGAAGAGTTCGCGGGCTCCACGCTCGTGGCCCAACAAAAATACGAAGTCCGGAAGGTCCCCTGGTCCGGATGGGAAGCGGTTCGCGAAAATTTCGTGTCGGGCAACTGCGGCGCGAACAACCCGTGTCCTTTCGTCTACCCCATCACGGGCGGAAGCAGCCCGGTCGTTAGCTTCGCGGCCGCCGAGAATAACGGCGTGACGGTTTCCGTCTCGGTCGATTCCTCGGGCCGACGCAACTCCCTCGTCAACTTCGGCCTGACGGTGCCCGCGCACGGCGCGAACTACGTCCCGCCGTCGATCAACGAGAACCACGTTAGCCTGCTCAACCTCGGGGCCTCGCACTGGCGGCACGATCGCACGAGACTCGTGAAGGCGAGCGCGGCGAGCCACTACGCGATGTCCTTCCCGGGTTCCGTCCCGACGCTCCTCGGCGACTTCACCCTGCCGACGCTGACGGCGGCCGGCGCCTACACCCTCAACGGCGTCGCCGACCCGGTTTCGTCGCCCAACCCGATCGCGAACTCGGCGCCGACGCCCTGCTTCGACGGAACTTGTGATCCGACGCCGCGCCCGACTCCGACGCCCTTCGGACAGAGCGCCAGCGATCGCGACGTCGCGGTTTACACGAAGGAAGCTTCGAGCTACCTGGGCTCGCTCATCGTCAACCGCAGCGGCGTGGCGCCCGCGCAAGGCCGCCTCGGCGATTGGCGCTCCATCCCGGTTTCGGATAATAGCGTTTCCTCGGTCGAAGACCTCACGCTGTCGGCGCCCTTTAAGGCCGGCAACGCCGCGCAGCCTCCCGCTTGGATCGTGACGAGCTACATGCAGTCGGTGAACCGCAAGCTCCTCTTCAACCGCTGCCCGACCACCGCGACGGGAGCCCTGCTCTGCGACGCCGCGAACCTCGGCACAGTTTCGGTGACGCTCGGCGCGACGGACGGTAGCGAAGGCAAAATGGCCATCATCCCGAGCGCCCAAGGTCCGCGGCAGCTCATCCGCGCCGCGGTCCACACGGGCTTACGACCGACCGTCGTCATCCGTGGCTTCGCGCTCTCGGATGCCGCCACGCCCAGCGCGACTCCGATAAGCGGCGATTTCGGCCAAATCCACTGGCCGAGTGACGTCGTCTCGAGCGCGTTCGACGGCAGCACCCAAGTCCGCTTCCTCCGCGTCCTCGATCGCGGCGAGGGCCGCAGTTCGGACCTCGTGATGGGCCTCTCGGACTACCGCCGCTTCAACTGGGTGCTCCGCTCGCCGGACGGCGGCGCGAACTGGTACGCGGTCTACCGCGCCTACGTTCCCAACGACCTGCTGCCCAACCTTCCGCCCGAAACCTTTTTCCCGGCCGACGCCATTCGCTTCGACCGCCTGAGCTCGGAAGGAAACCCTTACGCTTCGATGGCCCTGATCTTCTTGGATTCCGGCTCGGGCGCCTTCCGCTTCGTCCTTCAAGGCGGCCAAGGGTTCTGATCGGGCGCGCGAGCCCGCTCAGAAGCTCGCTTCGTTCGACAGTTTTTCCCGCAAGAACTCGAGGGCCACGCGACGCTGGCGCACGAAGCGCCGCGGCTCGGCCGCGCGCACCGAAACGGTCGCCGCCACGAGCCGCGGCAGCCACGCGGGGACCTGCTCGGGCCAGTGCTCGGCGTAGGCCGTCAGCAGGGCGTGGTGCAACACCTCGCGCGCTTCGATGCGGCGGGCCCCGTTCGAGAGCCACGCCTCGAGGGCGATCTTCGCGGCGAGCAGTTCTTCGTGGAGTTCATCGCGTTGGGCCATGGGATTTCCTTTCCGGAAAGGCGAGCTCAAAGACTCGCGGAGGGGGCCGCGGCGACGTCCCCGGGGACGAGCCGTTCGGCCAGGTAGGCGAGCGCGAGTCGGCGCTGCCTCAAGAATCGGTCGGGCTCGCGGCGGCGGATCTTGAGCGTCGCCTCGACGAGCGCCGGCAAACGCGAGGGAACGAGCGAAGGCCATTGCTGAACGAGCGCGGAGAGATAGGCGTGACTCACGAGCTCGACGCGATCGACCGCGACGCCCTCGATCCCGCGCGCGACGATCTGTCCTAACCAGGCCGCGAGCACGAACTCGGCGTTGCGGATTTCGATCTCGATGCCTTCGATCCCTGCCATTCCTTCATTATGGGGACGCGCGGGGGCATCCCCAACCCCTAAGTCCTGACGCTTCGGCGCCCCGGCGCGAAGCCTCGACGGAAAATTGGCGTCGCCGAAAAAATTGGGCGTTCGGTGGGAGCGCGCCTTCGTCGCGGTAGAATCGCGGCATGTCCGAATCCGCCGCCGCTCCCTTCCGCGTCCGCGTCCTCACGCAAAATCTTTGGCACGGCCTCGACCATACGAAGCCGCTGCTCATGCCGCCCGCGGAAAACCCGCTCTCGGCCTGGCTCCGCCGGGGCGCGCTCTTGCGCGGCCTGCGACTGCTCCGCCACCCCGAAGCGCGACTCGACGGCGGCGAAGTCGCGAGCGACGCGATCCATCCCGTGCTCGACGTCTTCTGCCTGCAGGAGCTCAATCCCCTCGGACGTCGCCTGCGCCAACTCGCCGGGGACCTCGACATGCGCGCGACCGGCAAGGCCGCCAACGTCGGCGTGCGCGTGGGCCCGCTCTCCTATCCGCCCCTCCTCGAAGAAGGCGTCGGCGTGCTCTGGGCCGGCCCCGCGACCTCGCCCGTCGAGCACGCCGGCACGATCTCGGGCCGTGCCCTCGAAGCCACGCTCCCGCTCGGCGCGGGAAGGCACCTCGAGATTGGGGCGCACTTCGCGGAACGACGCGTTTTCTGCGCGATGGATTGCGCCTTCGCCGGCCAACGCTGGCTCTTCGTGAACACGCACCTGCACTCCGGGTCGCCGCGCAACGGCGCCGCGACCCGACGCGGGCGCGAGATCGAAGCGCTCCTGGATTGGCTGCTGCCGCGGATGCCCGGCTTCGACGCCGTCGTGCTCTGCGGGGACTTCAACGCCGAGGCCGAGCACCCCGAGATGCAACGCCTCGCCGGAGAAGGCTTCGTCGACCTCGTCGCGCGCGACGAAAAAGGCGAGGCGCTCGCGACCTGGGATCCCTTCCGCAACGCCCTTTGCCGCCGCAGCGCGGAGCTCTCGCGCCACGACGACGCCCACTACGCCTGGGACACCGAGTACCACCGCTTCGATCACATCTGGCTGTGGACCCGGCGGACGCAAAAATGGGAGATCCGCGTGGACCGCATCTTCGACGACCCGAGCGGCAACACCTGGGTGTCGGATCACTTCGGCCTCCTCGCGACGATCGTCGGGAAATGAGACGCCCGCGTCTCCCGAAAAACCCACTCGATCGCTAAGGGAGCCTGCGCGCCCTTAGCGTCGGGAGGTCATCCGCTCGCCGACGAGCACGAGCAGGATCGAAAGCCCGACCCCCAGCGAAAGGGCCATGCCCCAGGCCGTCCAGGGGAAGCTCTCCTCCCACAGCAGGGCCTGCAGCCCCGCGACCTCGTAGGAAAGTGGGTTCAAACGCGTCGCCCACTGGAGCGGGACGGCGCTGCCACCCGAGGGAAAGACGGCGCCCGAGAGCAGCCAAAGCGGCACGAGCACCGTATTCATGACCCCGTGGAAGCCCTGCACGGAATCGAGCTTCCACGCGAAGTAAAAACCCAGGCCCGTGAGCCAGAAGCCCGACACGAAAAGAAGCACGAAGGCGGCGAGCACGCGCAGGATCGAAAGCTCGAGCCCGAGCAGCGGCGCGATCGCCAGCATAAGCCCGGCCTGCGCGAGACCAAGCAGCGCGCCGCCGAGCATCTTTGCGAGCACGAGCGCCATCGGCGGCGTGGGCGAGGTCAGCACGCCCTGCAGAAACCCCTCGTGGCGATCCTCGATGACCGAGATCGTCGAGAAGATCGCGGTGAAGAGCACGCTCAGGAAAATCGCGCCCGGGAAGAAATAACCCAAATAGGAAGTCGGTCCCGTTTCGAGGCCCGGCATGCGGAACGACGATCCCAAGCCGCCACCGATGAAGAGCCAGAACATGAGCGGCGTGCCGAGCGCGCCGATCCAACGGCTGCGCTGGCGCGCGAAGCGCAGGATTTCGCGCTTGAGCAGCGCCCCGACCGCGGCGTTCATCGGTACTCCCGTCCCGTCAGGCGAAAGTAGACGTCGGCGAGCGTGGGCTTGCCCCAACGCAAGTTGTCCACGCCCATCGTCGAGAGCGAGCGGATCTGCTCGAACCAACGCGCGCCCTCGTTCGTCTCGAGGCGCATGCGCCCCGGCTCCACGTGCAGATGGTCGGACATCCCCAACACGGGGCGCAGCTTCTCGGCGATGCCCAGCGCGCCCGAGCCTTCGGCCTGGAGCACTTCGCGACCGCCGGCCGCGCGCAGCTCGTCGGGGGCTCCGTGGCCGACGACCTTCCCTTCCGAGAAGAAGAGAAGTTCGTCGCAGAGTTCCGCTTCCTCGAGCAGGTGCGTCGCCACGACGATCGTGATGCCGCCCGAGCGGAGCTTGCGCAGTTCGTTCCAGAAGTCGACGCGCGCCGCGGGGTCGAGCCCCGTCGTCGGCTCGTCCAAAAGCAGGATCTGCGGCGCGGAGAGGAGCGTCTTCGCGAGTTCCGTGCGACGGGCGAGACCGCCCGAGAGCGTGCGCACCCGTTCCTTGCGTCGCGCGAGCAAGCCGAAGAGCTTGAGCAGCTCGGTCGTCCGCGAGCGGATCTCCGCGCGCGAAAGCCCGAAGAGACGTCCGTGGATCTCGAGGTTTTCCTCGACGCTCAACCAGGGATCGAGGCTCGGCGATTGGAAGGTCACGCCGAGCGAGGCGCGCGCGGCGGCCGGGTTATTGCGCACCGAAACGCCGTCGATCCAAGCCTCGCCGCGCGAAGGCACGAGCTGCGTCGAAAGCATCCGGAAGGTCGTCGACTTGCCGCTCCCGTTCGGCCCCAGGATCCCGGTCACGCAGCCGCGGGGAATCACGAAGGAGATCTCGTTCACGGCGTCCGTCGAAGCGCCCGGATAGCGGTAACCCAAGCCTTCCACGGCGATCGCCAAGGCAAGTTGCGATCCCGACACGTTTCCGATTTCCACTCAGTTTCCTTCGGTCGGAGCGGGCGCGTTCCGACTCGCCGAACGGCGCTTGGCGTCCTTCCAGACGCGCCAACCCACGAAAGCGGCGAAGGCCATCGGGATCAAGACGAAGCCGAGCCCGATGAGGAGCATCTTCGGCGAGAAGCTTTCGTTCAATCCGCAGATGGCGCAAGCCTGCGCGATCTGCGGAAACAGCGTCAGGAGCGAGAGGAAACGCACGGTCTCAGCGCCAAGCCTCGACGCTATCGAGGGGATTGTCGCTCGTCGGCGCCGAGCCGGCGGCCGGAGCCGAGACGGGAGCCGCCACGGGGGCGGCGCCCGCGGGCGCACCGGAGCTCGCCTCGCCGGCCTTCACTTGGAAGAACTGGCCTTCGATCGGAGCCGCGGCCGTCTCCGACTTGGCTTCTTCGTGCACCGGGTAAACGCGAGCCGGTTCGGCCACGTAAAGGCTGATCGGACGCTCGCGCACGGTGTCCGGCATGAGGAAGATGGCGTAGAAACCGACGATCAGGAGCGGGAGCACCGCCACGATCTTCGTCCAGCGCTTCTCGTACTCGAGGTGCATGAAGTAGTAACCGACGAAGCCGGCTTTCAGCATCGTGAAGAGAATCACGACCGAGTCGATGACGAGCTTCGAGAGGACCTTCTCGAAGAACACGATGCCGACCTCGGCCACGGTGAAGATGCAGAGGGCCCAGAAGATTTTGATGTACTTGGAGACCTTGGCCTTTTCCGCCTGATCGAGGGCGGCTTGGTCCAAAACGGCTCCGTGGGACGTGCTTGCGTGCGCCATGCCTGATTCCAACCTCAAAGCAGATAGATGAGCGTGAAGACGAGAATCCAAACGAGGTCGACGAAGTGCCAGAAGAGGCCGGCGACTTCGACCGAGTCCACGTTAC
Source organism: Bacteriovoracaceae bacterium UBA2428 (assembly GCA_002343545.1). Lineage (GTDB taxonomy): Bacteria > Bdellovibrionota > UBA2428 > UBA2428 > UBA2428 > UBA2428. Next base: position 25,840 of record DDRA01000127.1, on the reverse strand, counting down.
CGTCGTCGTATTTACCCGCCGCCGTGCGGAGGGCCATGATGAGCAAGTAGACGACGCCCGAGAAAACGTGCGCCCCGTGGAAGCCCGTCACGATGAAGAAGGTCGACGAGAACTGCGGAGGCCCGTGCATGAAATCCGAGAAGCTCATGCCCTGGGCGTGGAAGAGATGGATGTACTCGTAAACCTGGATGCCCAAGAAGATCGCGCCGCCGAGCGCGGTCAAGAGCAGGTAATTGAGCATCTTGCGCGGCTTGCGAGCCTCGCCCGCGGCCTGGGCGATGACCATCGAGACCGAAGAACAGATGAGCAGGAAGGTCGCGAGGGCCGAAAGACCGATCCCCAGGTAATCCGAGGGGTGCGGCCAGTCCGGGTTCCGAACCCGCAGGATGCCATAAGCCAGGAGAAGCCCGCCGAACGTCAGGCCGTCGGTCATGAGGAAAACCCACATGCCAACCTTGCCGTTCGAAGCGCTGCCGAAAATGTCGTTACTGCGTTTGTGAAGGGCGCCGTGTTCGCCGTGTCCGTGCGAATCCTGAGCCCCTTGAGCGACTTGACCCATAGCCCCGGAAGATAGAGCCATTCATTTAAATACTCAACGAGGTTGAGAACTTAAAAAAGCCGCACTAGACCCCGGAGCATCTAAGATGGACGCCACTTCGACGGAACTTATTGTCGCCGCCGGCCGCACTTCGGCCTTCTTTCCCGCGCTCAATGCTTCTTTGAATTTTTTGGCCGCCATCCTTCTCGTGACGGGCTACGTTCTGGTGCGTCAAAAGCGCCTCATCGCGCATGAGCGCGTCATGCTCGCGGCTTTCGGCGTCTCGGCCGTCTTCCTGGCGAGCTACCTTTATTACCATTTCAACTACGACTCGGGACGCTTTCCCGGCCAAGGCCTCGCGCGGACCTTTTACTTCACGATCCTGATTTCCCACGTCATTCTGGCGACCGCGATGGTCCCCTTCATCCTTTGGATGCTTTGGGAAGCGCTCAAAGGCCGCTTCCTGAAGCACGCCCGTATCGCTCGTTACGTTTGGCCGGTGTGGATGTACACCTCGGTGACCGGCGTCCTCGTCTACGTCATGCTCTACCACTGGAGGCCAGGCACATGATTTACGTCGAAGCCGGATCGAATCCCGCCCGCGAACTTTCGAGCTACCGCGCCTTTCACTGGGTGACGGGGCTTTCCCTCTTCGCGACCTCCGTCCTGATCGCGCTCGGAGGCTTCGTCCACAACACGGGTTCCTCGCTCGCCTGCCCCGATTGGCCGCTTTGCTTCGGGCAGGTCATGCCCAAGATGGAAGGGGCCGTCGCGATCGAGCACTCCCACCGTCTGCTCGGGGCCGCCGTGGGCTTCTTCGCCGTGCTCGGGGCTTTCTTCTCGTGGAACTTCCGCGCCCTGCGCCCCGACCTTTTCCGCGCGAGCCTGTGGGCGCTCGGCCTCGTCATCTTCCAGGGAGTTTTGGGCGGCGCGACCGTCCTGCTGGGTCTCTCGCCCCTCCTGTCGACGGCCCACCTCGGCACGAGCCAAGTCTTCCTCGGCCTCCTCCTTTGGATCTTCCTCCGCTCGCGCTCCCAAACGGGCGTGATCCCGGCCATCGACGGTCGTCTCGTTCGCCCGCTCGCGATCGCGGCGGCGGCGCTCTACCTTCAAATGCTCCTGGGCGCCTCGATCCGTCACGGGGGCGCCGGGTCGATCTGCGGACTGGGCTGGGACTCGAGCTTGCTTTGCATCGACCAAGGCACGGCTTCCGAAAGCGCCGTGCTGTGGCCCGCGAGCCTGCCGGCCCGCTTTCACATGCTCCACCGCTTCGGCGCGATCGCGGCTTCGGGCGTCATCCTTTGGGCCCTCCTCAAGGTCTGGCGCCGGGAAGGCGGCCGGCCCTTGCGGGCTTTGGCGGGCTTGGCCCTCGGGCTGCTCCTGGCCCAAGTCACGGTCGGCGTCTTTACGGTCGCGACCTACATCGGCGTCACGAGCACGACGCTCCACCTCGTGCTCGCGGCCGCGCTCTGGGCTACCCTATTGGCGATGAACTTCCGCGCCCGGGAGAGCCAAACCGCATGAAAACGAGCCTCGTCCAGTACGTCCGGGACCTCGTCTCGCTCACGAAGCCCCGCCTTTCCTCGCTCGTCATCCTCACGACGGCCTGCGGGATCGCGGTTGCCCCCGGCAAGGAGAGCTGGGCGGGCCTGCTTTGGGGCCTTTTCGGGACGGCTCTGCTCGTCGGCGCGGCGAACGCCTTCAACTGCTACCTCGAGCGCGACACGGACGCCTGGATGGATCGCACCGCCAAGCGTCCCCTTGTCACGGGCCGCCTCTCGGGCCGCGACGCCCTCGCCTTTTCGTTCGCGTTGCTCGCGATCTCGCTCGGATTGCTCATCCGCTTCACGAATCCCCTCACGTCGGTCCTCGGCCTCGTCGCCTTCGCGAGCTACGTGGGCGTCTATACCCCGCTCAAGCGCCTCTCCATGATGGCCCTTTTCGTGGGCGCCATCCCCGGCGCGCTCCCCCCGATGATGGGCTGGACGATGGTGACCGGCCAGGTCGACCTCGGCGCGTGGATCCTCTTCGCGATCCTCTTCCTGTGGCAACTTCCGCACTTCATCGCGATCTCGCTCTTCCGCAAGGAAGAATACGAAAAGGCCGGCCTCAAAACCTTGCCGGGCACGTTAGGCCTCGAGCGCGCCAAGTGGCAGATGCTCCTCTACACCTCGTTGCTTTGGCTCGTATCGCTCCTGCCCTACGCGCGCGGACTCGCCGGCGTCTCCTACTTCGTGACGACGATCGTCGCGGGGCTTCTCTTCGTGTGCATGTGCCTTGCTGGTCTTTTCAACGTGCGGGAATTAAACTGGGGCCGCATCGTTTTCCTCACATCCCTCGTCTACCTTCCGACCGTGCTCGGGATTTGGGTCGCGGACCTGGCGGTAGGCGGCTGAGGTTTTTGGATTACGAGGCGGATGGATCCATGCGGGAGCTAAAGAGACAATGATGAGTCATCACCTTCGACGAAAACTACGACTGACTTGGGGACTCGCCGCCGGCTTGGCCTTGGGCGGTGCCTGGATTTCCCTTCCGGAGAAAGCCACGGCCCAAACGGTCGAGACGATCCACCAGCAGCGCCAGGACCAAGCGTCCCAGGTCCATGCCCAGGGCTCGGGTCACTTGCCTGGGAAGCCCTTCCTCGACAATTACAAACCGCCGCAGGATCTCTCGACGGAAGGTCACCGAATCAATTGGCTCTTCGAGTACACCTCGTGGGTCACCTTCGGTTTCTTCGTGGTGATGGCGACGGCGCTCTTTTACTTCGCGTACGCCTTCCGTGCCCGCCCTGGCCACAAGGCCGAGTACAGCAAGGGCAAGAGCTTCTGGGAACAGACGGTCAAGTGGACGCTCGACGCCGCCGTCTTCATCTCGCTCGACCTCGTCCTGATTTGGGCGACGTACAAAGACACCGCCGAGTACTTCTGGAACTACCCGAAGGGTCCGGAAGTCGTGAAGGTCATGGTCATGCCCCAACAGTGGGCCTGGAACTTCAAGTACGCGGGCGCCGACGGCGAGTTCGGCACCGAGGACGACATCAACACGATCAACGAGATGCGCTTGCCCAAGGGCCGCCCGATCATGATTCAAATGAAGGCCAAGGACGTCATCCACGGCTTCCTCTTCATGGAAGCCCGCATGCAGATGGACGCCATCCCGGGCAACATCACGAAGTTCTGGTTCGACATCAACAAGGCCGGCGAGTTCGAGCTCGCCTGCGCGCACATGTGCGGCACCTATCACTACAAGATGAAGGCCTTCATCCGCGTGATGGAACAAGAAGACTATGCCAAGTGGACAACCGAAGCCTCGGAATGGTCCAAGGCCACCTTTGATCCCGAAGAAAAATCGGCCCAGTGGGGCTGGAAGTGGGGTATCTAACCATGTCCGGACACGACGTTTCGCTCGACCAAATCCACTCGGCCCACGATCACCACCTCCACCCGGAGCCCAAGACGATCTGGTCCAAGTACATCATCAGCTACGACCACAAGATGATCGCCAAGCAGTTCCTCCTGCTCGGCATTTTCTGGGCGGCGGTCGGCGCGATCCTCTCGATGCTCATCCGTTGGGCGGTGGCCTTCCCGGGCCAGCCCATCCCGCTCGTGGGCGCGCTCCTCTTCCCGCACTCGAACGGCGTCATCCCGCCCGACGCCTACAGCTGGATCTTCACCATGCACGGCACGATCATGATCTTCTTCGCGATCACGCCGGTACTCATCGGCTGCCTCGGAAACTTCTGCATCCCCCTCATGCTCGGCGCGCGCGACATGATCTTCCCCTGGCTGAACATGGCGTCCTTCTGGACGATGTTCGCCTCGTCGATCGTCATGTTCGCGTCGTTCTTCGTGCCGATGGGCCCCTCGGGCGTGGGTTGGACCTCGTACCCGACCCTCGCGCACTCCCAGTGGTCGCCGGGCCTCGGCCATAGCCTCTGGCTCGTGGCGCTCTTCCTGGCCGGCACCTCGTCGCTCATGGGCGCGATCAACTACGTCACGACGATCGTGCGTCTGCGCGCGCCCGGCATGGGCTACTTCGACATGCCGCTCACGATCTGGGGCCTCTGGCTCGCCTCGATCCTGAACGCGCTCTTCATCCCGGTCCTCACGGCCGGCTTCCTGCTATTGTACTTGGACCGCGTCTTCGGCACGAAGTTCTTCCTCGCGGCCGCGATCTCGGAAACCGGTACGCAGGGCGACCCGATCCTCTACCAACACTTGTTCTGGATCTTCGGTCACCCCGAGGTCTACATCGTCATCCTGCCCGCGTGGGGCGTCGTGAGCGACTTGCTCTCGTTCTTCTCGCGCAAACCCGCCTTCGGCGCCAAGTGGACGGCCGGCTCGATGACCGCGATCTCGATCCTCTCGGCGCTCGTTTACGGCCACCACATGTTCACGACCGGCCTCAGCCCGCTGCTGACCTCGGCCTTCACGACGCTCACGCTGCTCATCTCGATCCCCTCGGGCATCTTCTTCCTGAACTGGCTGGGCACGCTCTGGCGCGGCTCCATCCAGTTCAAGGTGCCGATGCTCTTCACGATGTCCGTCGTCTTCACCTTCGGCCTCGGCGGTCTCACGGGGCTGCACCTGGGCGCCGTCACGACGAACGTCATGTTGCACAACACCTACTTCGTGGTGGGGCACTTCCACTTCACGATGGCCGTCGCCGCGTTGCTCGGCGGATACGCCGGCGTCTACTTCTGGTTCCCCAAGATGTTCGGCCGCATGATGGACGAGAAGCTCGGCAAGTGGCACTTCTGGCTCTCGGTCGTCCCGATCGTCGTGCTCTTCATGGCGATGATGGTCGCGGGCTACGCCGGCATGCACCGCCGGATCTACAACCCCTACGAGTACAACTACCTCAAGCACTTGCTGCCGATTAACATCGTGGCGAGCGTGTCGGCCTTCATCGCCGGCGCCGCGCAGCTCATCTTCGTGTGGAACTTCTTCCGCTCGATGTACAAGGGCGCCGTCGCCAGCGCGAACCCCTGGGGCGTGGGCACCTTCGAGTGGTCCATCCCCTCGCCCGCTCCGCACTACAACTTCGATCGCATCCCGTCCTGCCACAACGGCCCGCACGAGTTCTCGAACCCGGCCATGAAGGACCGCGACTTCATCTACCAGAACGAATACGTCGAAGGCGTCTCGCGCAAGCTCGAGCCGGCGACCTCGAACCACTAGGGCGCGAGAGCGAGGAAAGCGACGGATGAGCTCCCCCCACGCCTTGACCGGCAAGCCCTTCGACAAGGACGAGCTGACCTCGCGTCAGTTCGCCTTGTTCGTCGCGCTCGCCTCGAGCGGGATGCTCTTCGCCGCCCTCATGCTGAGCTATTTCCTCGCGCGCGCGCGCGTGCCGGCCTGGCCCCCGCTCGGGGTCGAGCCGGTGCCTCCCCTGATCCCGCTCCTCTCGATCCCCGTCCTGGCCATCATCTCGGGTTTCCTGCACCTCGCGTGGAAGCGCTGGTTGGCCGCGGATCTCGCGGGCTTTCGCAAGGCCTGGACGGTCGCCTCGATCGCCGGGACGGCCTTCCTGGGCCTGCAGGTCGGGCTCTGGATCCACTTGTCCCAACTCGGTATCCGGGTCGACGCGAATCTCTTCTCGTCGGTCATCTGGGTGCTCACGGTCGTCCACGCGACGCACGTGCTCGTCGCGGTCGCCCTTTTGTGGCGGCTGCAGTTCCGAATCCTCCGTCCCGACGGGGTCCGCGCGCTGAGCCCGGAATCGCCCCGCCTGGTCGGATACTTTTGGCATTTCTTGGACGCGGTCTGGATCATCCTGGTCGCGTCGCTACTTTGGTGATGCGGAGAAAAATGTGAAGAAGTTCTGGATGTCGTTTCTCTTGGTTCCCGCCCTCTCGGCCTGCACGTCGAAGGTCTTCGACGGCCCGATGCAGCTCAGCGGTAAATGGGTTTCGTCCGACACGCTGAACCTGGGGCATGACACGTACATGAACCACTGCATGCAGTGCCACGGCATCGACGGCGACGGCAAAGGCCCCGCCTCTCCGGGCATGAAGCCCCCGCCGCGTTCCTTCCGCTACGGGAAGGCGCCCTACGGCGAAGGCTCGGGCGTTTTCATCAAGTTCGCGAACGTCACTTCGGGAGAAATGCCGAACGACGACGACCTCAAGCGCATCGTTCGTTACGGTCTGCGCGGCACGCCGATGCTTCCTTGGGACATTTCGGATGAACGCCTCGAAGCCGTCGTTCAGTACATCAAGACCTTCGCCCCGACGGCCTGGAAAGAACCCGGCGCGACCCCGGTCAAGCTGACCTCGGATCCCTGGACGGGACGCGAACAAGAAGCCATCGCGCTCGGCAAGAAGCTCTACCACGGCGTCGCCCAGTGCTTCTCCTGCCACCCGGCTTACGCTTCCCTCGAAGAGATTAGCGCCGCCTCGAAGGAATTCACCGGCAACCCGATCGACTCGATCCGCGAGAATCCCCATCTCTCCGAAAACCAGGATTCGAGCTACGGCGTGAAATTCATGCCCCCCGACTTCACGAAGAGCTGGATCCGGAGCGGCAACAAAGCCTCTGAGATCTACCGCCTCCTTGGCGCGGGCGTGGGTGGCACGACCATGGCCTCGTGGAAAACGACCCTTTCCATGACCGGCGACGAAAAAGAAGCAGAAGAGCGCCTTTGGGCCGTGGCTCACTACGTGGAATCGCTCCACCAGCTCAAGTACGACGACAAGGCTCGCCAGACCTTCTTCACCGAGCTGAACGCCAAGCGCGCCGCCAAGTAAGTCCCCACCAAGCCCTTCGCCAAGAACCCCGGTCTGCCGCGCGGCAGACCGG